>NZ_JBHXMN010000003.1:0-396396 GCF_042720495.1 Nocardia sp. NPDC058480
CGGCCACGAAGTGGCCGGTCCGCGGCCGGGTCGCCGGTTAGCGCTCGAAAGCGCTGAGCCGAAGGCTCTAGTCTCGAGCGCTAACCGGCGGCCCTTTGGGGCCGCGGACACGCGCGCGCCAGCGCGCCAATAAACACAGCGTCAAACCTCCTGGGACTACCAACCCCTGTGGCTCTGCCACACAACCGGCTGGGACTACCAAACCCCGGACATCCCTAAAACGCCCAGGACTACCAAACCTCAAGCCCCACAAACTAAACCCGGCGAATAGCCGCCAACGGATCCGCATACAGCGCACTCACCGAAGTAACCACCGCAGCAAACTCCTGCACCTTCCCCCCGAACCCACTGATCCGAATATCCGTAGCAGCCAACTGCGTACTCTGCGAAAACGCCCGAGCCACATGCCCAAGCGCCGGCCGATACCCCGTAAAAGCCTGACCGCCCAACACAACTCGATCCGGGTTCAGCATGTCCCGAACCAGCGCGACAGTCTGCCCGAGCATCGTGGCCCGCTCCGCGAGCAATTCCCGCGCCGACTCCGACCCCGACTCAGCCGCCCGATACAGATCGTTGATCGTCGTCCCAGCAGTCCCGTTGTGCGCCGGAATGATTCCGCGACCGACGGCCCGAGCTTGCAGCGCCCGATCACCGACGGTCACTTCCAAGCACCCACGCCGCCCGCACGTGCACTGCACATCGGAGCCCGTCGGCAGATGCGCGATCGACCCGGGCCCATTGCTCGGCGTATGGACTCGCCCGTCGAGAGTCACTGCGATGCCAGCGGTCTCACGAACATAGAAGTAGAGGCTGCTGCCGTGCTGAGCAGCGGGAAGTTCGGTATCGGGCTCGGGCCGGCGGGCATCGAAGGTCGGCAGCAGCAGCTCCGAAGCCGCCATCGCCTCGACGTGCGGTGCGACGGAAACCGGCAGCTCGAGCACATCGCCGAGCACCTGCCCGATCGGCGCGCCCTTCCATTCCAGCTTCGGATGGTCGACCACACCGCTCTGCGGATCCACCCGCCCACCGATGGCGACACCCGCCCACAGCGGCGTCCGCCGATGCCAGCGCTGAAGAAACGCCTTGGCGCTGCGAGCGACGGTGGTCACCGCGAATTCCTGCCCGGTCTGCGGTGTGGCGATGGCGAGCCCACCGAGAATCCGCCCACGCAGGTCAGCGGCGACGATTTTCGTTGCCTCGGCACCGATATGGATGCCAAGCGTCAGGTAGGCGTCGTGATCGATCTCGAACGGCACCCGCGGCCTGCCGACAGCACCCGCGGCGGTCAGATCGGGCCGCTCGCGCAGTAGACCTGCCGAAAGCAACGATGCCACTTGCCGATTCACGGTGGCGATACTCAAACCCGTTGCTCGCGCGGCATTGTCACGCGAGACCGGACCCGATGCCGCGGTTCGCAGCACCGCGGCGGCGGGGTTGTCGCTGCGCCGCAGCTCGGGCGGCACAACGGGTCGGGAAACACGAGGACGACCGGCGCCCGCCCGCGAGACGGGGCGATCGATGATGGGAGCAGACATATGAAGTTCCTTGCTGAAATCCCGTTGTCCCAACGAGATTGCCTACACGTATGACGTGGCAGCCAGGGAGCCGGAAAGACTCAGCCGCAGGAGCAGGAACGACACAGTTCACGCGTCAACGGCAACCGCAAGCCCAGAGCGGCGGTCACATAGGTGACCCGCTGGGCGGTGAGATGGTTGCCGGACATAACAATCAAGTTAACACCGAATCCGGACCCATCCAAGCCAAACCGGCGAATTGTGCCGTGCGGCACAGCGAATCCCCAGTTCAGAGCGTTGCGCCGCCCGCGCAATGCAGCGCGTGCCGGGTCCGAGACGGGCAAAACCCCTCCCGGAACCAGGGCTCCGGAAGGGGTCTGAGTACCCGCGTTGCTACTTGGCCGGGGGCGTGAAAGGGGCGGAGATTGTGGTGAAGTACTGGATCGCCGCACCGATCGCGACCGGGGCGGTCACGAAGATCTGACCGAGGATGACGCCGAGGGCGCCGATGGTGGTGGCGCCGACGAGGCAGCCGCCGATGCCGCCGGGAACGGCACCGACCAGCGCGCCGAGCACGCCACCGGCAACCAGGCCGCCGGCCGCACCCGCGACGCAACCGATGGCGGCGCCACCGAGTCCGCCGGTCAGGGTGCCGATCGCGGCACCCAAGGAGATGGTGGAGGTCAGCCGGCTCCAGGCAGCCTGCTCACGCTCGTACTCGGTCTTCCAGGGCGCCTGGTTCTCGTAAGGAAGGGCGACCGGCTTGTACACGGCCTTGGCCGGGTCCAGCTGCGGGGTCAGGGTGGCGGTGTTACCCGAGATCTCGGCCGCGATCGGGAGCTCGTACTCGTCGAGGCGGAAGGTCAGCGGGGTGCCTGCGACAGTGGTGCCGTTGGCGGCCTTGATCTTGAAGGCACCGTCTTCGACGACGAGCGAGCCCGCGTCGGTGGTGATGACGGCCTTGGACTCGTCGACAACCTCGGCGGAGTAATTGATCGGAGCGGCTTCCTGCTCAGCCGGAGCCGCGACAGAGGTACCCGCGGAAACACCGGTTGCCATTGTCAGGAGTGCCGCAACCACGGCGAGCTTCCTCATCTTCATAAACTTGCCAATCCCTCATCTTGATGGAGCTGTTCGAGTTGCAAGCTTCGAGCAGTTCCACCCACATGACGAGGGAAAAAAGCAGCGAGATCTTAACTAAGAATTCATTTCGAAGCTTTGGCCGCCGCTTTGGCCTGCTTCTTGAATTCCCTTACTTCCGACAATGTTTCAGCGTCTACGACATCGGCGACCGAGCGTCGCGAGCCGTCGTCACCATAGGATCCGGCCGCTTTTCGCCAACCGTCCGGCCGCACATCACGTTGTTTGCCGAGCAGCGCGAGAAAGATCTTCGCCTTCTGCGCCCCGAACCCCGGCAGGTCCTGCAACCGGCGCAGCACCTCCTTCCCATCGGGGTCGCCCGCGGTCCAGATCTGCGCCGGTACACCGTCGTAGTGCTCGATCACATAGTGGGCGAGTGCCTGCGCCCGCCGCGCCATCGACCGCCCGTAGCGGTGAATCGCAGGTGGGGTCGCCGCGAGCTCCTCGAATTCGGCCGGATCAGCTTCGGCGATGCGCTGCAGATCGAATCCGCCCATGCGCTCGGCGAGTTTGCGCGGCCCCCGAAACGCGTGCTCCATCGGGTACTGCTGGTCGAGCAGCATCCCCAGCAGCAGCGCGAAATCGTCAGTGCTGAGCAGTTCGTCGGCCTCGGATTCCTGCGCGAGGCACAGCGTGCGAGTCATACATTCATGGTGACACATTTCACCAGTAGCCTCTGAGTCCATGCTTACGAGGACTGCTCCCGATCTGGCGGTGCGTATGACCGACTACACCCCACGACCGGCCCGCTTCGACCAAGCGGGCCGGGATCAACTGATCGACGCCCATGACCTGGACGTCGCCCAACCCGGAATGCGCGCGCTCGGCGCCTGGAGCCACACCGCGCTGGCCCTGCGTCCCGGCGAGAGCGCTCTCGATGTTGGATCGGGAACCGGATCGGAGGTATTCACCTTCGCCGAGGAACTCGGGCCCCACGGCACCGCGGTCGGCGTCGAGCCGGATCCGAATCTGCTGGCCTCGGCGCAGCGCCGCGCGGTCGAGTCCGGGTCGAGCGCGGCGTTCGTCTCCGGCGATGCCTACGGCCTGCCGTTCGGCAACGGCACCTTCGACGCGGTGCTGTGTGAGCGGGTGTTCCAGCACCTCACCGCACCCGCACGGGCGGCGGCCGAGATCGCCAGGGTGCTGCGGCCCGGTGGGCGCGCGGTGGTGGTGGACTGCGATTGGGCGACCGCGATCGTCCATCCGGGCGACCCCCGGGTGGTGAGCGCGGTGATCGACACCCTGATCTCCTCGACCACCAACCCGCTGTCGGGTCGCAGGCTCGCCGGCCTGCTGAGCGGCACCGGGCTGGTGGTCGACGAGATCGGCTCGCACGCACTGGTCCAGGACCGCACCGTCGGCGCGGGGGCGCTGGTACGCCGGATCGCGGACCTGACCGTCCTGCGCGGGGTGATCACCCCGGCCGACCGCGACCAACTACTCGCCGACCTACAGACCGGCGCCGACCACGGCGACATCCACATCTCCGTCACCCTGTTCGGCGCCTTGGTCCACAAACCGGCTTGAGGTCCAGCCCGCGTACACCTTCGTCAATAGCCACACCTATGTGTCGACCTTCGTTAGTAGGTCCACACCTATGTGTCCCTACCAAGGGCGGGGCCCGCCCTGATCTGGACTGAGTGGAGGGTGCGACGAAGGAGTGCCCGGAGGGAGGGAAGATCAGGGGCCCGAAGGGCCCCGACTCGAGCGCGCCAGCGCTCCAATAAACACAGCCCCCAGCGACCCGGGCTCGGTAACCCCGATCTGTCCCTACCTCCGCCAGCGCTCCAACAATTCAGCCTTCGAGCAGCTTTTCCGTGGCGGCGAGGAGCACGCAGGTCGCGAGTCCGTCCATCGCCTTCTCCAGTTCCGGCAGCTGCGGGAAACTGGGAGCGATGCGGATGTTCTTGTCCTCGGGATCCTTGCCGTACGGGAAGGCCGAGCCCGCCGCGGTGAGCGCGATGCCCGCGTCCTTGGCCAGGGCAATAACCCGGGCCGCGGTGCCGTCGAGCACGTCGAGGCTGATGAAGTAGCCGCCCTTCGGCTCGGTCCACGACGCCACCTTCGAGGCGCCGAGGCGGTCTTCCAGGATGCGGCGCACGAGCGCGAACTTGGGTTCGAGCAGCGCGCGATGCTTCTGCATGTGCTCACGCACACCCTCGGCATCGGTGAAGAAGCGCAGGTGGCGCAGCTGGTTGAGCTTGTCGGGGCCGATGCTTTTCTTCGAGGCGTGCGACAGGTACCAGTCGATATTGGCCTGCGACGCTCCGAAGAAGCTCACGCCCGCACCGGCGAAGGTGATCTTGGAGGTCGACGCGAACACCAGCGGACGGTTCGGGTTGCCCGCCGCCGCGGCCAGCCCGAGCACGTCGATGACCGGGGCCGCGATGTCGGTGAGCGGGTGCACCGCGTAGGCGTTGTCCCAGAACAGCCGGAAGTCCGGCGCCGCGGCGGGCATCGAAACCAGTTCGCGGACAATCTCTTCGGAGTAGATGACGCCGGTGGGGTTGGAGTAGTTCGGCACCGCCCACAGGCCCTTGATCTGCGGATCGTCGGCCAGCAGCGCCGCGATGGCGTGGGTGTCGGGGCCGTCGTGGCGCATCGGGATGGTGATCATCTCGATGCCGAGCGCCTCGGTGATGGCGAAGTGACGGTCGTAACCCGGGGCCGGACACAGCCATTTGATCGGCTCGTCGCCGACCCAGCGGCGCGGGGAGTCGGGGGTGCCGTAGAGCATCGAGAACGCGATGATGTCGTGCATGATCTCGAGGCTGGCGTTGTTGCCCGCCAGCAGTCGCTCGACCGGGATGCCGAGCAGTTCGCCGAAGATCGCGCGCAGTTCCGGCAGGCCGGTGAGGCCGCCGTAGTTGCGGCAGTCGGTGCCCGAGCTGTCGCGGAAGTCGCCGTCGCCCGGCAGGGAGAGTAACGACGAGGACAGGTCGAGTTGTTCCGGCGACGGCTTACCTCGGGTGAGGTCCAGCGTGAGCTTCTCAGTTTTGAGCGTCGCGTAATTCGCGGTCTGGGACTCGTGCTCGGACACGAGTTCCTCGTGGCTCATCAAACCGATCTGCGTTTGCCGGGGCATCCTGGGCAGCCTTTCGAAGCAGCAAGGGGGGTGCACGCGGTGCGTGCTGACTCCCGCAACGTTACCCGGCGTTTGCTCGGAATCGGCGGGGTATCCGGGGCCCGGATCAGGCTCGCACGCTGCGAAGGTGCGTAGGCCGATCAGTCGGAGGAGGGTCCCCTGAAACTAAAGGGGACCCCGCGCACCCGGCAGAGCCCGTTGACCCTTGCTGCCTTCCGGCCCTGGGGGAGTTCACAGGATGCTCGCCGCGCGGGATCCGTCGGCCAGTGTAGCGGTAGTTCTCGCTACTAGCGATTCCGGTCTTCGAACAGCAGGTCGGCGGCCCGGGTGAGTACCTCGACGCGAGTGCGGCCGTCGTGATCGGCGGCTAGGAAGTGGCTGCCGATGGTGGCGCAGAAGGCGAGCAGGCTCCTGGCTTCTACCTCATCGGGATCTTCGCAGAACACGCCGATTGTCTCGCGCAGCAACGCCATTCGCGCGTTGTCGACGCGACGCAGGCGTTCGGCGACGTCGTCGTCGCGGCGGGCCCAGTCGCGGATCGCGAGGTCGATCGGGAGTAGTCGATTGCTGGAGAACGTGAGCAGCCCGGCCACCCGCGCCTTGGTCCTTGGGTCGAGACCCGCGTGCTCGACCCGCTCTAGCACCTGGTCGGTCGCCTCGCTCTCCCACACGTCGAGCATCGCGGTGAGCAGTGCGTCGCGGTCGGCGAAGTAGCCGTAGAACCCGCCCTTGGTCACCCCGATGCGTTTGGCCAGCGCCTCGATCCGGACGGCGTCGATGCCCGAGGATGCCAGCACGGCCAGACCTTCCTCGACCCACCTGACCCGGGGAGTTCGCGCGGTACCCACGACGTGTTCCACCTCATATCCATCCAACGACGACCACACCCGACCAGTCGATACTCGAGTGTACGCAGCCGTATAACCACTGCGCTGACGGTGACGCTGGCTACGATCTATCCGACTATCGGCAGCGGGGGGTTCGGTGTTCCCCATGACTGGAGAGGGGGCCCGATCGTGACCGGCCCGAATCAGCAACCACCCGGCGACGGTGTGCCGCCGTCCGACCCCACCGTCGCCTGGTGGGAACGACCAGGCGAAGGCGCAGGTCAGACCCCCGCGCAAGCCGACCCGACGGTGCTGCGCGGCAACATCGGCGCGCCCGGCCCATACACCGCACCGCCAACGCCCTACCAGAGCGGCGCGAACCCCCAGCCCTATACCGCGCCGCCCGGGCCCTACCAGAGCGGCTCGAATCCCCAACCGTTCGCGCAGCCGCAGCAGTTCGCACCGCCTCAGCAGTTCGCGCAGCCGCAAGCGGGCGCCTATCAGGCGCCGCAGCCGCAGTGGGGCGCACCGCCGCGGCCGCCCTCCTCCGGCAACAAGGCGGTGTGGTGGATCGTCGGTGGCGCCATCGTCGCGGTGGGCGTTCTCGTGATCGGGCTGATCGCGTTCACGGCCAACAAGGTCGACGACGACAACCCCTTCGGACCCGATCCGGACAAATGGGCGGGCAGCTACGGCTTCCAAGACGGCATGAACGCTTGCGACCTGGTCGATCTCACTGTGCTGAATCAGTGGGCGTCCACTCGCGAGACGACCACCCACACCGAGCGCGGACCGTCGGAATACATCGGTGGCGGCTCCTACGACTGCGACGCCAAGAACAAGGAGTCGGGCCGCAACGCCAACGAAGCGAGCTTGGGGCTCGAGGTCGAGTTCAAGACCGAGAGCGAGACCGAGTCCGACTATTCGCGCTGGAAGGGCTACGACACCAAGACCACCGGCAAGGACTACGACCACGGTGCGGTGAGCGGGCTCGGCACGGAGGGGTACTACGCCAGCGAGCAACACATCTACGGTTCCATCCCGAACGACTACTCCATCGTGGTGGCCGCGCACGACAGCAACATCTCGGTGAAGGTGGAGATCGAGGTGTCGACAATGCGCTCCGCCGACAAGGCGGCTATGCGCACCGCCGCCGAGACGCAGGTCCGCAAGGTGCTGGCGGCTCTGAAGAAGTAGCAGGTCAGAACCGGTCGCAGGGGCCCGGTTTGGCATCGACCCCCTGCGACCCGCTATGCTGCTCCACGGAGGATTCGCCTAGTGGCCTATGGCGCTCGCCTGGAACGCGGGTTGGGTTAACGCCCTCAGGGGTTCAAATCCCCTATCCTCCGCAACAGCAGGGCCCTGATCGGTTCGCCGGTCAGGGCCTTGTTCGTTTAATCGGTGGATCTGTCAGTGGGCTTCCGTAGAGTGAGCCCCGATGGTGCGGGAGACCCCCACCACACCCACATACCGTCGTCGCCGCCCCCAACACAAATGTGCGTGCCGACACAGTCCAGTGGGTACCCAGCCTTCGCGCAGGTCCGTCTTCGGACCGCGCCGATCGATGCCGCGAGCGGCGTCGATCGCACAGAAATCAGGAAGTAAAGAACGAAGTGAATACATCACCAGAAACGAGCATCGGGCGCGACGCGTCCGGGCCGATCAGGCTGATGCTGCGTGACCGCACAGCCACCACCGGGCCGATCGACGGCGCCTGGTGGCCGCGAACCGACCAGCCGATGACCGAGTTGCACCAGTTGGTGACCGCGGTCGGACCGCGGATCGGCAAGCTGGCCAGGCTCGGATTCGACTGGACCACCAGCGAATCCGGCGACAGCACAGCACACAACGAACAGGCTGCGCGCATCATGCACGTGGTCGGCAGCAACGGCGCCGCGCTCGCGCTGCTGGTCATCCCCTCGGCCACCGAGGCACCCGCCGCCCGCAGCCAGATGCGCTGGGCGGCAGGCAAACCGCGCATCCAGGACCCGGCGCCCGCCGACACGGCGGCCGACGGGCCACGCACCCTCGTGCAGATCTAGGCGAGCACGCTCGTCGGAGTTCATCGGTCGCTGGTGAAGGTCGGATCGAAGTCGCGCGGCGCACCGCGGCGGCTCAGCAAGCGGTCGAACCATTCACCCAGGATGACGCCCGCGGCCAGCGCGCAGCCGACACCGAACGCAGCGAGGATCTGCCCGAAACCGAGCAGCGTCTCATCCTCGAGCAGGGCATACAGCCCGCGATACACCTTCAGACCCGGCAGCAGCGGCGTGATACCGGCCGCCGCGACGACCAGGGGCGGCGTGAGCGCGCGACGCGCCATCAGGCCACCGGCGAGACCGATCGCGGTTGCCGCCAGCCCTGCCGACACCACCGGCCCGAATCCGATGTCCTGCGCGCCGAGGTAGGCCATGGTGCCGCCCGCGCCGCTGAGTCCGGCCGCGACCAGCGCCCGCCGCTCGGCGTAACAGGCGAGCGCGAAGGCGATCGCCGCGACCGCGCCTGCCACCAGTTTGATCGCCAAATACCCGGTGTCACGGCCCGCGCTCGCCGCGATCTCCGGCACCGCGATCCCCATCATCGTCGAGATTCGCAGTGCCAGACCGATACCCGCGACGATGCCACCGGTCATCATCACCACTTCGAGCATGCGAGCAGCCGCGGTGATCGGCGCGCCGGTGATGGCATCCTGCACCGAACCAACCAACTGCAGACCGGACAGCAGCACCGTGATGCCCGCGGCGACGATCAGCGCCGCATCGGATCGCCAGTGATCACTGATCGAGGCGAGCGCGATGGCCGGGATGGTGGCGATGACACCACCGATCATGTGCTGGAAGAACATCGGTAGCCCGAGCTGATGCAGGAACCGGTTCACCACGTCGATCACCGCGGTGGTCGCGAAACTGATCGCGGCCAGCACGAAGCCGCCACCGAGCAGGACCGCGATCGCCGCCGCCAGCAGCGACCAGCCCGCCGTCGACACCCAGCGCGGGTACGGGTGACGCGAGGAGATCAGCTCGTCGAGGGCGGCGTGCGCCTGGTCGACGGGGACGATCTGGCTGCGGATCCGGCGCGTCAGCCGGTCGACCGCGGCCAACCGCGTGAAATCGAGCGAACGGTATTTCACGACGCGCATATCGCTGGCCGGCGGCAGGCTGGGACCTCGGTCGGCCCAGATGCGGATCGCGTCGAAGGTGACGTCGATATCGCAGCTGTTCAGGCCGTAGGTCGAGGCGATGAAGCGGACCTGCGCGGAGGTGTCACCGACACCGGTGCCCGCGGAGAGCACCACCTCACCCACCCGCACCGCCAGGTCGAGCACCTGCGCGACCTCGGCGTCGTCGCCGAGGTCGATCGGTTGCAGTGGAGTGGGCGCGGCGACGATGTTGTCGGCGGTGGCCCGCTGCGACGGCAACACGAACGGCCTGCGCAATCGCCACCATCGCTGGCGCAGACCTGGGCGCTCGAGAATTGGGGCGCCGTCGCCTTCCGCCAAGGGGTCCGCACTCATACCTCGACGGTAATGGCGATCGCAGCACCTTCGCCGTCTCGCAATCAGTTCTTCAACGTGTCGGTCCGGATTCGGTCGGCGAGGAGCGCATGGCGACGTCCGAGGTCGAGCCGTAGGGTCAGATGTCGTCGATCAATCCGGTGCTGTAGGCCATCGCCGCCAGGTGCTGTAGACAGCGCGGACCGCATCCGTTGTGCTGAGTCAGCACGAAACGGGCCTGCTGGAGCGAAGAAATGGAAGAATCGGCCACACAGTCGGCATGTACGGCGCGCCAGTGCTCTTCGTGCCGGAAGGTGGCGGCCCGCGATGTCGGCGGGTCTGGTGCGGATGTGTCCAGCAGGGCGTGACGGGAGGGGCAGGCGATGGAGGCGATGACGGTATGAACACCGGGACGGGGAAGGTGATCCAGGAGCGGCGCAGGCTGCTCGGGCTCTCGCAGCCCGCGCTGGCCACCGCGATCGGGGTGAGCTCGCGCCAGATCACCAGGTACGAGTCCGAGGAGCAGTCGCCGACGCTGCCGGTCGCGGTCCGGTTGGCCGAGGCGTTGCAGGTTTCGCTGGCGGAGCTGGCCGGCCTCGTGGACAACCGCGTCGACCTGGCGGGTCGCTGGTGGGCAGCCTGGCAGAAACCGGCGAATCACCCGGACGAGGTCGAGGTAGCGGCGGTGACCATCCGGCACGAGGGCGACCATCTGATGCTCGACTCGGCCGCTGAATCGCCTGCGCCCGAATCGGATCCGGTCCCCCAGATGCGTGGCGAGATGCGCGTATGGGAGGGCGAGGCGCTCACCGGCTGGATGCGCGGCATGGATATCGCGTTCCCGGTAGGCACCATCTACTACTCGCTCCATCCCCAGGGTGCTCATGCCGTCGGCTCGTGGACGACGAAATCGGGCCCCGACGGTCTGGTGCGCGGCTGGAGCGTCCTGGCGCGGGAAAAGTCCGACGCCGAAAAGCTCCTGGCGGAAATGCTGCGCACCGATGGCAGCGTCGAGTCGTGGCCGGGCCCCTCGCGCTCGGCCTGAAGCCGCCGCCGGATCTCGGCGACGCTCGGTCGCCCGTGATCTTCGGGTGGCAGAAGTAGTAGGTAGCGGCTCAGCGCCCCGAACACGAACAGCCCCAGAGCAATCCACAGAAAGATCTCCATCGGTTCCCCTCCGAACGAGTCAGTGCTTGCACGGTTGGCGCGTATTGTGGTCACTAAGCCGCCACGAAAAAGTATGGTCGCCGCCAAGACCTTTTGGACAGCAAAAGCGTCTACAAACGTCTACAGTTCTCTACGATGAGTCCATGTCCAGTCGGGGCGAGCAGGGGAACGGCATCGTCGGAGCTCGATTGCGGCGACTGCGGGAAGAGGCGGGGTTGTCGCTGGCCGCGTTGGCCACTCGCGTCCCGTACAGCAGGGCGGCGCTCGGCCACTACGAAACCGGTGCGCGAGCAGCATCTTTCGAGGTGATCGCCTGGTACGAGCGGGTGCACGCGCAATCGAGGCCCCCGCTGCCCGTCACTCGTCGACGTGATCCGCGGGCCGCGGATGCGACGCTCGCGGCGGCGATCGCCGCCGCGCACCGGACGGGCCCGCTCATCGAGATCGGGCGACCGCATCAGGGAGACAACGGAACCGGGTACTTCTGCCCATTCCGGATCGACGGTGTGGTCGAGGGCGAAGCCGCCGGAACAGATCCGGCGACGGCTTTGCACTCGGCGCTACTAGCGGTGGGTGCCGAGCTGAAGCGCGCGGGAAACAGCAATGGCCCCGGACGAATTCGGTGAAACCGGGCCCGCGGCGACAGCCCTCCGCGATCAGCGGTGCGCGGCGACGACCGTGTCGAGCGCCTCGGCGAGCTTTTGCAGGTAGCGGTCGGGATCGGGCACTACCCGCGGATCGGAATGCACTGACAACGTGACAGTTTCGCCGATTCCGTGGACGCCATGAGTCAGGTGCATCACGTTGCCGAGGGCGGGGAAACCGCCGGTGAACAGGACCGGGGCGCCCGCGAAGGCGAGGTCGCCCGGGCCACGGTAGACGCTGGAGACGACGGTGTTGCCGTCGAGCGTCGCGGGAACACTGTCCAGGTCGGCGCGTTCGACATCGCGCGCCGCCAGGACAGCGGGGACCACCTCGCCGACTCGATCCTGTGCGGAAAGCAGTGGATTGAGCGCTCGCTCGCGGCGGACGGCGAGTTCATCGGCGATGAGATTCGCGCGGATACGCAGGTCGGGTTCGTTGATATGCAGGTCGATGGACAGTCCGCGGTAGTTGTTGCGCGCCGCACTCGGCATCGGAAGTGCCATCGGTAGGGCGGTGCCGAGCCGTTCCGGTCGCGCACCACGCTCGGTGAGGTAGTCGGCCAGCGCATACGAAATCGCCGTCAGTGCAACAACAGTGACGGTTTTGCCCGGAATGCGGAGGTCGCCCACATCGACGACCAGCATTCGCGCAGTGCGATCGGCGACCGCGGCGGCCGGGTTCAGCGCACTCGGCGCGAATCCGGTTGCGGCCGCGGGTACCTCACCCGCGGCCGTCCGGTCCGCCAATTCCCGCTGCGCCAGGTACGCGGCCCGTCCGCGCCAGACCGTGGCGGCCAATTGACCGGGAAAGCGCAGCACTCCAAGCACTCTCGGGTCTACCTGTCGAGCAATCCATCCACAGGGTTGTCCACAGGAATCCCCAGGGTGTGTAGGAGTTTTGGCAGGTCCGACCGAGTGATATGCCGAGTTATCCACAGGCGCATCGGGTGTGCTGTGGACAACAGCCTCAGCCACAGCCGTCCCGAAGAGCGCTCGTGCGATTGCGGCGGCCCGGGTGCCGTCGGCGAGTGCGTGCGAAAGCTGCAGCAGCACCACCACAACGGGCTCCGTCGAGCGCGGCGCATCGTGGACGGCACGGAAGACGTGGATGCGCCAAGGATATTCGGTCGCGACGACGCCGGTTCCCAGGTGTTCGCCCAGATCCGCGAGCAGCGCGTGCCATGACCGGCCGTCCGGCTGGTGGTGCACAAATTGCTGGGACGTGAATTCGGCCGAAACCCAGCGTGGATAGCCGAGATCGCCCGGTATGTCCTGTAACCGGATCCGCAGATCCGGAATGCGTGCGGCACGCGCGGCGACGAAAGCGCGCAGTTCGTCGGTGGCGGTATCGGTTTCGGTGAAAGAGCAGAGCAGGAACACATCGTTGGTGGTGCGGCGCGACAGCCAGTACATCGTCGCGTCACGCGCGGCCATCGTGGTCATCCGGCCACGATAGGCCAACCCGCAGAGGTCACTGAGAAGGCCCCGAGTCCGCTCGACTCGGGGCCGGTATTGCCCATTCGAGATGCATCTCGCGGATCAGCCCCGCGCGAACTCTCCCGCGGTGACATCGGCGAGAAAGGCTCGCCACTGCCCTGGACCGAAGGCCAGTACGGGTCCGCGGCCGCTGTCCTTGGTGTCGCGAACGGCAATATCGCCGCCGGCGAGAAAGGCTACTTCGACGCAGTTCCCGTCGGGTCCGCTGTAGGTGCTCTTCCGCCACACAGCGTCGGTCACATCAACTTCCACGGCACTTGCTCCTTTGGTCATCGAGAAGAGGGGATAACTCCTGGAATCGTTGAAACATTCCGAAATCCGGCGCGACCGATGAGTTACTTCGTGGCACACAAGGCACTGCCACACGGCGCGCGCAACCGACCGGCACGAACCAGCGCATCGAGGCGTTTCCGCCTCCGGGGGCTGCCCCCGCGGAAGAAACACTAGCAGGTCTTCCGCAATGTTGCGGAAGAGAATTTGCTTTCCCATATCGTTTTGCCAAGCTTGCGAAGCTTCACGTTTGCGGGGGCATTGCCAGGCCCCTTACCCATTCCCGATCCGGTTGACACATCCCGATTTACTTCCATGTGATTGGTCCGTGATACGTCAATTTCCCGAGTACCTCAGCAGTCACATGCGCACCATCGAGGGCAGGCGTGGATCATGGGGGAATGATCTCCCGTGACCGCGACACCGCAGGTCGTGCCCGTAACGACCGCCCCCGCGACCGACTCGGCCGACCGCTGCCTCCCGGCAGTGCCGGAGTCGCCCGAATTCCCGACGATCTCGAGCTCGGGCCCCAGCAAACTCTCACCTTCGCTCAGCAACTGCTGGACGACGGATTGGCATTCAATGCCCACGAGGTATTGGAGGCGGCGTGGAAGAACGGGCCGGTTGCCGAGCGGATGCTCTGGCAGGGCCTGGCCCAATACGCCGTCGGCCTGACCCACATCCAGCGAGGCAACGCCAAAGGCGCGGGTACGCTGCTGCGCCGCGCGAGTGAGCGGCTCGAGTCCTATCCGGCGAATGCCCAGCAGCACGATGTCGACCGTGCCGGGCTCATCGCGCACGCGCAGGAGCTGCTCGTCGCGCTCGATACCGGTGACACCATCGCCGAGGAGCGGCTGCGGACGCGGCTGTGCCGAGAGCCCACCTAGGATCGAGGGGTGCCAACGAGTCGAGGAGCGGGCCGCTACGCGCCGAGCCCTTCGGGCGAGCTGCACGTGGGAAACCTGCGTACCGCGGTGCTCGCCTGGCTTTTCGCGCGAACTTCGGGGCGCGAGTTCCTGATTCGTGTCGACGATCTGGATCGAGTCCGGCCGGGTGCCGCGCAGCGCCAGCTCGACGACCTCGCCGCGATCGGCATCGATTGGGACGGCCCCGTGGTCTACCAATCCGAACGGCTGCCGGTCTACGCGGCCGCTGTCGCCGAACTGACCGCGGCCGGGCGCACCTATGAATGTTTCTGCACCAGACGTGAAATCCAGCAGGCCGCCACGGCGCCGCACGGGCCGATGGGCGCCTACCCCGGCACCTGCCGTCAGCTGAGCGACGTCGAGCGCACGGCCAGGCGGGCCGAAGGACGCACCGGCGCAGTGCGATTGCGCGCCGATGTCACCGAATACGAGATCGCCGATCTGCTGCACGGCCGATATCGGGGCGCCGTCGACGATTTGGTGTTGCGCCGCGGCGACGGTATCCCCGCCTACAACCTCACCGTCGTGGTCGACGACGCTTCCCAAGGCGTTGACCAGGTGGTTCGCGGTGACGATCTGCTGCCGTCCACTCCTCGCCAGGCCTATCTCGCAGAACTGCTCGGACTCACCGTCCCGACCTACGCCCACGTGCCGCTCGTGCTCAACGAAGAGGGCAAGCGACTTGCTAAACGTGATGGAGCCGTGAGCCTTTCGGATCAACGCGCCCTGGGTAACACGCCTGCGGACGTGGTGGCGGCGATCGCGGAATCGCTCGGATATTCCGCACGGACGACTGCCGAGCTACGCGAAGTATTCGACCCCGCCCGCATCCCCGAAAAACCGTGGATACTCGAGCCTATCGGGTTGTTCCGACCAGAGGGATGTCCGTAACGTACGCATAGACCGATCTAGAAGATCAAAACGAGGACTGAGATATGACCAGCGGTGGTTACGACCCCAACCAGTACCCGCAGGGCGGTCAGCCCGGCGGCTATGGCCAGGACCCCTACGGCCAGCAGCAGCCGCAGCCCGGCTACGGCCAGCAGCAGCCGTACGGCCAGCCCGGACACGGCGGCGCACCCCAGCCCGGTTACGGCCAGCCGGACCCCTACGGGCAGCAGCAGCCGGCCTACGGGCAGGACCCGTACGGTCAGCAGCAGGGCTACCCGCAGCAGGGCCAGTACGGTCAGCAGCAGGGCTTCGGCGGCGTGCAGCCCGCGGATCTGGGCTCTCGCTTCGGCGCGCGAGTCATCGATCAGCTGATCATCGGCATCCCGGTCTCGATCGTTCTCATGTTGATCGTCGGCGGTGGCACCGGCGGCCAGCTCATCAGCGGTTTGATCATCTCGCTGGCGGCTTACGGCTACTACGTGGCCATGGAGGTCACGCAGGGCGGTCAGACGCTGGGCAAGAAGATGCTCGGCCTGCGTGTGCTCGCACCCGGCGGCGCACCGACTCTGACCCCCGAGCAGTCGCTGAAGCGCAACATCTTCATCGCCCTCTACGCGATCCCTTGCATCGGCCAGCTCGGCGCCCTCGGCCTGTGGATCTACATCGCGGTCACCATCAACAACGACCCGAACAAGCAGGGCTGGCACGACAAGTTCGCCGGCGGCACGCAGGTCGTCAAGGGCTGATTCCCTTCACCTGACGAAAACAACAGGGGCGCTTCCGGATTCCGGAAGCGCCCCTGTTCATTGTTCAGGTCAGTATGTTGTTGACGTGTCGGCGCTGATACCGACTATGACGATGAAGACGACGTAAAGGATCCAGCCCACGATGGCGAGGACACCGATCCAGATGCCTGCCTGGGCCATGCCCTTGCCCTCACCCCCGCGTTCCTTGATCTGATTCAGCGCCATCACACCGAGAACGATGCCGACGATCGAGCCGATGCAAGTGCACAGCCCGACCAGAGAGGCGACCAGCGCGCCGATCGCCAGCCCATTGGTGCCCTGCGGTTGCGGGTGCTGCCCGTACGGCTGGTAGGCACCCGCGGCCGGATAACCGCCGTAGGCAGGCGGCTGCCCGTAGGCGGGCGGCTGCTGCGGATACTGCGGCTGGTTGGGCTGCTGGTACTGCGGCTGCGACGGAGGCTGCTGCGGGTACTGCGGCTGCGAGGGTGGCGGCGCCGGCTGCTGGGGATACTGCGGCGACGACGGATAATTAGGAGGCTGCGACGGCTGGGCGGTCGGATGCTGCGGCACCGAACCCGGCGCGCCGGACTCCGGCGACACGCCAGAGCCGCCGTACTGCTTCCACCACTCGTCGGAATCGCCGGGATTCGTCATAACGACAGCGTATTCCACAACCACCCATCGTGACGCATCGCTTCCTTGGGAGAATGGGGGGCGTGACTGATACGAATTCGCTCGACAAGCCCGCTGAATCTGGGCACCCCGCGCCGGACCATGCGGCATTCGCCCAGGTTGCGCGGGGGTTCTATCCGGTAATCGTCGCCGTGTTCACCGCGACGCTGATCATCTCCAATATCTGCGCCACCAAGGGCGTGGAATTCTTCACCGACAGTTCGGTGATGCTCGGCCCGATCCAGATCCTGCCGATCGCGACCGATGGCGCCTTCTTCCTGTTCCCGCTGGCCTACATCCTCGGCGACGTCCTCAGCGAGGTCTACGGCTTCCGCGCCACCCGCCACGCGATCTACACCGGTTTCGGCGCACTGCTGTTGACCGTCGCCTGCTTCTACGTGGCCATCCAGCTCCCCGCCGCCGGGTTCTACGAAAACCAGGAAGCCTTCCGCACCGTCCTCGGCACCACCCCCCAACTGGTGCTCGCAGGCCTCGCCGGCTACTTCGTCGGCCAGCTGCTGAACTCGGCCACCCTGGTGCTGATCAAGGAACGCACCAAGGAAAAGCACCTGTGGGCCCGCCTGATCGGCTCCACCGTCGTCGGCGAGTTCGCCGACACCCTGATCTTCTGCTCGATCGCCGCCACCGCCATCGGCATCAACACCTGGCAGTCGTTCATCAACTACGTCATCGTCGGCTTCGTATGGAAAACCTTGTGCGAGCTGCTCGTCATGCCGATCACCTACCGCGTGATAGCGATCCTCAAGAAAACCGAACCGACCTACGCCCCCGCAAAGGTCGACGCGCTGCACGACTAGCCGTCAGCCTCCCGGGTAGGGCAGCCCCCTACCCGGAGGGCCCGGCAAACCCAGCTTTCCTACTCCCCCGGCACCTTGATCCGCCCCCGCCACTGCCCCATGAACTCCTTCTTGAACTCATCGAAGTACCCACCTTCGATACTCCCCCTGATCCGATCAACCAACCGAATCGTGAACCGCTCGTTGTGAATCGTGCACAACGTCGCCGACAACATCTCCTTGGCCTTGAACAGATGATGCAGGTACGCACGGGTGTAGTGAGCGCAGGTGTAGCAATCGCACTCCTCGTCGATCGGCCTGAAGTCCCGACGGAACCGAGCGGTGTTGATATTGAACCGCCCCTCGTCGACATAGATCGCCGCATTGCGCGCCACTCGAGAAGGATTGACGCAGTCGAACGTGTCCGCGCCGTTCTCGATCGCGGTGAACATGTCCTCCGGCTCGCTGATCCCCAGCATGTGGCGCGGCTTGTCCTCGGGCAGCTCATCACTGCACCATCCGACGATCGTGCCGAGATTGTGCTTCTCCAGGGCGCCGCCGATGCCGTACCCGTCGAATTCCGTGCCGCCATTCCCCCGGATCGTCTCCAGCTCACGACAAGCCTTGCGCCGCAGGTCTTCGTACTGCGCACCCTGAATCACCGCGAACAACGCCTGATACGGCCGATGACTGCGTACAGCAGTGAGCCGTTCGTGTTCGTCGATACAACGCTGCGCCCACTCGTGCGTCCGCTGTAGCGACTTCTCTTGATAGCCGCGGGTATTCATCAATGTGGTCAGCTCGTCGAAGGCGAACAGGATGTCGGCCCCCAACTCGTGCTGGATCCCCATCGACACCTCGGGCGTGAAGCGATGTTTGGAACCGTCCAGGTGCGAACGGAAGGTGACCCCGTCGTCGTCGACGGTGGCCAGCCGCTCCTTGCCCGCCGCGATCACCTGGTCGGACCGGATATCCACGGCCTCCATGGCAAGGACCTTCTTGAACCCGACCCCCAGCGACATCACTTGGAACCCACCGCTGTCGGTGAAGGTCGGCCCCGGCCAGTTCATGAACTTCCCGAGCCCACCCGCCTCATCGACGACATCGGCGCCGGGCTGCAAGTACAGGTGATAGGCGTTGGCCAGCAGCGCCTGTGCCCCGATCTCCTTCATCGTCTCCGGCAGCACGGCCTTCACCGAGGCCTTCGTCCCCACCGGAATGAAAGCGGGCGTGGCGATCTCACCGTGCGGGGTGGAGATCACCCCGGTCCGACCATGCCTGCCCCCGTCCAGACGGGTGCCTACTTCGAAGGAGAACTCGCTGCTGTCGGCCACCGCCCCATCGTGCCAGGGCGGCAATGATGCGCCTGAACTGGGCGTTGTATGGGTGCGGTAGCCCAGACCTCGGGCTTATTGAGCCGCCGCGAACTGGGCGTTGTACAGGTTGTAGTACGGTCCGCGCTCAGCGAGCAGGCGCTCGTGGGTGCCGTGTTCGACGATGCGCCCCTTGTCCATCACCACGATCAGATCCGCGTCACGAATCGTCGAGAGTCGATGCGCGATCACGAAACTGGTGCGATCGCGGCGCAGGGCCGCGGTGGCGTGCTGGACCAGCGACTCGGTGCGGGTGTCGACTGAGCTGGTCGCCTCGTCCAGGATCAGGATCGACGGCTTGGCCAGGAACGCGCGGGCGATCGTGATCAGCTGCTTCTCGCCCGCGCTCACCCCGCCACCCTCTTCATCGATGACCGTGTCGTAGCCGTTGGGCAGCGAGTGCACGAACCGGTCGACGTAGGCAGCGCGGGCCGCGGCCTGGATGTCGGCCTCCGATGCCGTCGGGTTGCCGTAGGCGATGTTCTCGCGGATGGTGCCCTTGAACAGCCAGGTGTCCTGCAACACCATGCCGATGCGCGAGCGCAGGTGGTCGCGGGTGATGGTGGTGATGTCGACGTCGTCGATCGCGATGGTGCCCGCGTCGAGTTCGTAGAAGCGCATCAGCAGGTTCACCAGCGTGGTCTTGCCCGCGCCGGTCGGGCCGACGATGGCGACCACGTGGCCGGGATCGGCGACCAGCGAAAGCCGTTCGATGACAGGCGTTTCCGGGTCGTAACCGAAGGACACCGCCTCGAATTCCACCCGCCCACGATCCACTGGGCGGGGGTTCTCCACCAGCGGATCGGGACTCTGCTCCTCGGCATCGAGGATCTCGAAGATCCGTTCCGCGGAGGCGACACCGGACTGCAGCAGGTTCGCCATCGCACCGATCTGGGTGAGCGGCTGACTGAACTGGCGCGAGTACTGGATGAACGCCTGCACCTCGCCGAGCGACAGGTTGCCGGTGGCCACGCGCAGCCCGCCGACCAGCGCGATGAACACGAAGTTCACGTTTCCGAGGAACATGATGGCCGGCATGATCAGGCCGGAGATGAACTGTGCCTGGAAGCTCGCGTCGTAGAGCTTCTGATTGCGCTGGTCGAATTCCTCGCCGACCTCGCGGCCGCGGCCGAACGCGGTGATGATCTCGTGGCCGGTGTAGGCCTCTTCCACCGAGGAGTTCAC
This sequence comes from Nocardia sp. NPDC058480, assembly GCF_042720495.1. Taxonomy (NCBI): domain Bacteria; kingdom Bacillati; phylum Actinomycetota; class Actinomycetes; order Mycobacteriales; family Nocardiaceae; genus Nocardia; species Nocardia sp. NPDC058480. The sequence continues at coordinate 20,228 of NZ_JBHXMN010000003.1, forward strand.
TTCGCCGGTGTATTTCCACTGGTTGACGAAGTGCGGCTTGGATCGCTTGGCGATCTGCGCGGTGACCACGATCGCGGCGGGCACGGTGAGCAGCGCGATCAGTGCCAGCAGCGGCGAGATCCAGAACATCATGATCAGGATGCCGATCACGGAGAACAGCGAGACCAGCAGCTGACTCATCGTCTGCTGCAAGCTCTGCGAGACATTGTCGACGTCGTTGGTGACGCGGCTGAGCACGTCACCGCGCGGCGAGGTGTCGAAGTAGCGCAGCGGCAGCCGGTGTAGCTTCTGCTCCACCTCGTCGCGCAGCCGCTTCACGGTCCGGTTGATGGCGATATTGAGCAGATAGCCCTGCAGCCAGCCGAATACCGACGCGGCCACATACAGCGCGAGTACGAGCATCAGCACGCGGCCGACGGCGTCGAAGTCGATGCCGGTACCGGGGATGACGTTCATCGCCGAGAGCATGTCGGCGCGGGTGTTCTCGCCCTGCCTGCGCAGCAGCTCGACGGTCTGGTCTTTCGTGAGGCCGGGTTCGAGTTGCTTGCCGACGAAACCGTCGAACACCAGGTTCGTCGCCTTGCCGAGCAGATACGGGCCGAGCGTATTGAGCACCACGGAGGTGATCACCAGCGCGATGATCGCGCCGACGGTGAACTTCTCGGGAGCCAGCCTGCTCACCAGTCGCTTCAGCGACGGACGGAACGACTTGGCCTTCGTACCCGGAGCTCCGGGTACGGGTCCACCTGGCCTCATCGGGCTTCCTCCACGCTCAGCTGGGACTCGACGATCTCGCGGTACTCCGAGCAGCGCTGCATCAATTGGTCATGGGTGCCGATGCCCGCCATCGCGCCGTCTTCGAGGACGACGATCTGGTCGGCATCGCGAATGGTCTGGATCCGCTGGGCCACGATGATCACCGAGGCGTCGGCGGTCTCGGGCTTCAGCGCGGCGCGCAGCCGGGCGTCGGTGGCGACATCGAGCGCGGAGAACGAATCGTCGAACAGGTAGATCCGCGGCTTGCGCACCAGCGCGCGGGCGATACACAGCCGCTGGCGCTGACCGCCGGACACCGTGGTGCCGCCCTGGGCGACCGGTGTGTCGAGACCCTGCGGCATCTCTCGCACGAAATCGGCCGCCTGGGCGACCTCGAGCGCGTGCCAGAGTTCTTCGTCGGTGGCCTCGGGCTTGCCGTAGCGCAGGTTGGTGGCGACGGTGCCGGAGAACAGGTAGGCCTTCTGCGGCACCAATCCGATCCCACTGCGCAGCAGTTCGAGGTCGAGGTGGCGCACGTCGGTGCCGCCGAGATAGACCGCGCCATCGGTGACGTCGATCAGGCGCGGGATCAGGTTGATCAGCGTGGTCTTGCCCGCGCCGGTGGAACCGACGACGGCGGTGGTGGTGCCGGGCGTGACCTGGAATCGGATACCGCGCAGCACCGGCTTCTCCGCGCCGGGGAAGGCGAATTCCGCGAACTGCATGTCGACCGTGGCCGGGTCGCCCTTGAACTGCTGGGGCAGCCGCGGTGGGCGGACCGAGGACTCGGTCTTGAGCACCGCGCCGATCCGATCGGCGGAGACGGCCGCGCGCGGGGCCATCATCGCCAGGAACGAGGCCATCATGACGGCCATCAGGATCTGCATGACATAGGACAGCATCGCGGTGAGCGAGCCGATCTGCATCGTGCCGTTGTCTACATGGTGACCGCCGAACCAGATCACCCCGACGGCGGTCAGATTGCTGATCAACATCACGGTCGGGAACATCAGCGCCATCAACTTGCCGACGCGCAGCGAGGCGTCGGTGAGTGCGGTGTTGGCCATCCCGAAGCGCCAGATCTCCTGCCGCTCACGCACGAACGCGCGTACCACCCTGATGCCGGTGATCTGCTCGCGCAACACCCGGTTGACCCCGTCGATGCGTTCCTGCATCTGCCGGAACCCCGGCACCATCCTGGCCACGATCGTGCCCATGGAGATAGCAAGGGCGGGCACCGCGATCAGCAGCAACCACGACAGCCCGAGATCTTCACGCACCGCCATGATGACGCCGCCGACGCACATGATCGGCGCCATCACCAGGATCGTCACCGACATCACGATGAGCAGCTGGACCTGCTGGATATCGTTGGTCGAGCGGGTGATCAGCGACGGGGCCCCGAACATCCCGACCTCCCTGGCCGAGAACGTCTCCACCCGGTGCAGCACGCCACCGCGCATATCCCGGCCTGCACCCATCGCCGCCTGCGCGCCGAAGTACACCGACGCGGCCGAGGCCACGATCTGCACGCAGCTCACCGCGAGCATCCACAGACCGGTGGTCCAGATGAAACCGATGTCGCCCTTGGTGACACCATCGTCGATCAGGTCGGCATTGAGACTGGGCAGGTAGAGCATCGCGATAACCGAGATCAGCTGGAGTACGAGGACACCCGCCAGCTGGGCGCGGTACGGGGCCAGGTAGGTCCGCAGCAGGGTGATCAACATGATGGTCGAAGGCTACAGCGCGCGGGTGACCAGCGCCGAGCACTTTTACCCACCCTGTGGATAACTCTCAGCCTGTGGATAACTCAGGCGCCGGCCGGTGTGCGCGGCTCTCGACGCGCCCAGGCGCCGGGGTCGGCGACCAGCTCACCGATAAAACCGGGCAGTCGGTCGGCAGCGATATCGGCGATGGAGACATTCTCCAGCACCGCCCGAATATTGACCCGCAGCGCGATCCACACCTGCTGCAACGGTTCCGCCGCACCGGGATACCGCACATCCTCCGGCCGCTGCCCACGCACCGACGCCAACGGCGACTCCACCGCGCGGATCACATCGGCCACCGAGATCTCCGTCGCGGGCCTGCCGAGGCGATACCCGCCGTCGGGCCCGCGCCTGCTCAGTACGAGCTCGGCGCGACGCAGTTCGGCAAGCACTGTCTCGAGCACCTTCGGTGGGATCTGCGCGGCGGCGGCGATGGCCTCGGACTTGACGACTCCGTCGGCCGCGGCGAGCTCGAGCAGCGTTCGCACCGCGTAATCGACCCTGGCGGTGATATGCACGGTGTCGAACTTACGCGGTGCCCCCGGCAGGAGCGGTCAGCGGCCGGAGGCGGTCGCGAAGCGTCACCACGCAGGCCGTCCGCTCATGCCGAATTGACGCAGCCGGTCAGTACGCAGGTCGCCGCGTCGAGGAGAGTCTTCTCGACCACCTCGTCGGTGGCGTCCGGTGCCAGCTCCGAGGACAGCAGCGCCACCCCGAGCACCTCGATGGCCGCGGCGGCGCGCAGGGTCGAGCCCTGGGTGGGGTCGGGTCCGGAAAGCCACAGCCGCAGTTCACGGGTGGGTTCCATCAGATCGGGGTAGCGGTCGGCGATGGCGTTGACGATAGCCGCGGTGTCGCGCACGCAGAGCGCGCCCGCGTCGCGGTGGCGGATCATGCCGCGCAGATAGGTGCGCAGGACCGCGCGGATACCCTCGTCGTTGTAGGGGACGGCGTCGATGTCCTCGACGATGTCGCGCATGTGATCGATGATCGGATCGATGATCGCGAGGAGCAGATCGAGCTTCGACGCATAGTGGTAATAGAGCGAGGCCTTCGTGATTCCCACCACATCCGCGACCTCGCGCAGGCTCGTCTGTTCGAAACCCTTGGCGGCGAACAGCGCGACCGCGGCGTCGCGGATCGCCTGTTTAGTGCCTCCACCTGCGGTGACGGTGTCGGCGATGTGTCGGGCGGGCATGGCGGCAATCCTCCCATGATTCGGCATGACGTATCCGGAGCCCCTAAAATTGAGGTTGCTCCTCCACTTATCCACTAGGTAGTCTACCTACCGCACGGTAGGCAGAAAACGATGTTGTGGAGGCGGGTCCCGCAGGGGTGGCCCGCGAGTGCTGTCTACGAGCCATGCCACCCACCCGTTCTTCGCGCTAGGAGCACCCGCGTGTCCGTATACCTGTACAGATGGGGAAAGTTCGCTTTCCGCCGTAAGTGGATCGTGTTGCCCGTCTGGCTACTGCTGTTCGTGCTGCTCGGCGGCCTCGGCGCCACCCTGAGCAAGCCGATGTCCAACGACTTCAGCATGCCCGAGCTCCCGTCGGCCCGCGCCAACGAAATCCTCGACAAGCACTTCGAAGGCATGTCGGCGCAGTTCTCGATGGATGCCGTCACCGGCACCTACGTGATCGGCGCGCCGGAGGGCCAGAAGCTCACCGACCCGGCCAACCGGGCCGCGATCGACGCGTTCATCGCCAGGCTCGGCGACCTGTCGATCGTCGATCACGAGAAGAAGCTGATGAGCCCGGTCGCGGCCACCGAGGAGATGGGCTGCCTCGCCAGCCCGGACCCGTCGAAGTGCTCGTCCGCCCCGCTCAATGTGCTGAACGAGACCGCACCCGACACCGTCGGCGTGCTCAGCGTCCCGTTCACCATCAAGGCGGTCACCGATGTGACCGACGCCGACCGCGATGCCGCCTTCGAGGCAGGCGCCGAAGCCCGTAACTCCGGGCTGACCGTCGAGCTCAGCGGCTCGATCGCGATGAAGCAGGAACAGCCGAGCGGCAAGTCCGAACTGATCGGCATGGGTGTCGCGCTGATCGTGATGGTGGTGGCCTTCGGCGCCATCGTCGCCGCGGTCGTGCCCATCATCACCGCCATCGTCGGCCTCGGCGCCGCGACCTCGCTGATCATGCTCGGTACCTCGGTGATGGAGGTGCCCGGCTTCACCACCTTCCTGGCCTCGATGATCGGTATCGCGCTCTCGATCGACTACGCGCTGTTCATCGTCTCCCGGTACAAACACGAACTGGCCGTGCGTGATTCGGCCGAAGAAGCCGCGGGCACCGCGCTCGGTACCGCCGGTTCGGCCGTGGTGTTCGCCGGTCTCACCGTCATCATCGCGCTCGGCGCGCTCGGCATCGTCGGCGTGGAGTTCCTGACCTTCATGGGTCTGGGTGGCGCCATCGCCGCCGCGTTCGCCGTGCTCACCGCCGTCACCCTGATGCCGGCGCTGATGGGCGCCTTCGGCAAGTCGCTGTTCAAGCCGAAGCTGCCGATCGTGGCGCAGCACGATCCCGAGGACGAAAGCTCGGTCACCAACGGTCAGCGTTTCGCCAAGCTGATCGCCAAGGCCCCGTGGGTCGCGCTGGTCCTGTCGGTGGTCGTGCTCGGTGCGCTCGCCGCGCCCGCCGCCGGTCTGAACCTCGGCCTGCCCGGTGACGACAGCATGCCGCAGACCTCCACCATCCGTAAGGCCTACGACCTGCGGACCGAAGGCTTCGGCGAAGGCAGCAACGGTGTGCTCATGGTCGCCGCCGACTTGAGTGCGACGCCCGAGGCCGAGCGTGAGGCCGCGGTCGGTGCGCTGCGTACCAAGCTCGAGTCCTACGAAGGCATGGATTACGTCACCGAGCCGGTCTGGAGCAAGGACAAACAGGGCGCCATGCTCAACGGTGTCCCGAAGTCCGGTCCGAACAACCAGGACACCAAGGATCTGGTCGCCGAGGCACGTGGCGCGGAAGCGGATCTGAACGCGCAGTACGGCATGGCGTACGGCATCACCGGCACCACCGCCATCTACGCCGATGTCGACCATGTGCTGCTCAGCAAGATCCTGCCGTATCTGGCGATCGTGGCCGGTGCCGCGTTCATCCTGCTGATCCTGGTGTTCCGCTCGATTCTGGTCCCGCTCACCGCGGCGCTCGGCTTCCTGTTGTCGATGGGTGCCACCTTCGGTGCGACCGTGCTGATCTTCCAGGAGGGCGCGTTCGGCCTGATCGAGGATCCGCAGCCACTGGTCAGCTTCATGCCGATCATGTTGATCGGCTTGGTATTCGGCTTGGCGATGGACTACCAGGTGTTCCTGGTGACCCGCATGCGCGAGGAATTCGTGCACGGTAAATCGCCCAAGGACGCGATGGTCTCCGGCTACCACCACGGCGCCCGCGTGGTGACCTCGGCCGCGATCATCATGATCTCGGTGTTCGGTTCCTTCATCCTGGAAACCGACGTCACCGCCAAGTCGTTCGGTTTCGCGCTGGCCGCCGGTGTGGCGATCGACGCGTTCATCGTCCGCATGGTCGTTGTCCCCGCACTGCTGGTGATCATGGGCAAGTGGGCGTGGTGGATGCCGAAGTGGCTCGACCGGATCGTGCCCGATATCGACGTCGAGGGTGCGAAGCTCGAGCAGCTGCGCGCCGAGACCACCGAAACGGTGAAACACCCGGTTTCGGTCGGCTGATCCGCGACTAGACCACACGGCCCCGCAATCCGCTACTGGATTGCGGGGCCGCGTTGTTTCGGCATCCGCGCTGGAGGAGGTGCTTGATATCGAGGTTGCTGGGCAGCAGACTCAGGGCTAGTTCGACCGGCTACACCTCCGATCCGCGCTCTGCACCGATCAACGAGGAGAAGAACCGTGTCCATCTATCTCTATCGGTGGGGCAAGCTGGCCTTTCGCCGCAAATGGATTGTGCTGCCCGTCTGGTTGCTGTTCTTCATGGTGCTCGCGGGGCTGGGTTCCTCGTTGCAGAAGCCGATGACCGATGACTTCAGCATGCCGAACCTGCCCTCGGAGCGGGCCACCGAAATCCTCGACAAGCACTTCCCCGGGATGTCAGAGGCGTTCGCGTTCGACGCGGTGACCGGCACATATGTCGTGGGAGCGCCCGCGGGCCAGAAACTCACCGACCCGGCCAACCGGGCCGCGATCGACGAACTGATCGGCGAGCTCGACCGACTCGACATCGTCGACCATGCCGAGCCGATCGTGAATCCGATCACCGCTACCGACGAAATGGGCTGCCTCACCGGGCAACCCGACCCGTCGACCTGCAGCGGCGCGCCACTGAACGTGCTGAACAAGACCGCACCCGGCACCGTCGCGTTCTTCAGCGTCCCGTTCACGATCACGGACTTCGCCGAGATCACCGCCACCGAACGCGAGGCCGCCTACAACGCGGGCGACACCGCCCGCGCGGCCGGGCTGACGGTCGAGATCAGCGGCACTATCGCGATGGAACAACAGATGCCGAGCGGCAAGTCCGAGATGATCGGTATGGCTGTGGCATTGGTGGTGATGATTGTGGCGTTCGGCGCGATCGTCGCCGCGTTCGTGCCGATCATCACCGCGATCGTCGGACTCGGCGCGGCGACTTCGCTGATCTTCCTGTCGACCTCGGTGCTGTCGGTGCCGAGCTTCACCACCTTCCTGGCCTCGATGATCGGCATCGCGCTCTCGATCGACTACGCGCTGTTCATCGTCTCGCGCTACAAACATGAGCTGGCGGTGCAGGATTCAGCCGAGGAAGCGGCCGGTACCGCGTTGGGGACGGCGGGCTCGGCGGTGGTGTTCGCCGGGCTCACCGTCATCATCGCGCTCGTCGGGCTCAGCATCGTCGGGGTCAGATTCCTGACGTTCATGGGTCTGGGTGGTGCCATCGCGGCCGCGTTCGCCGTGCTCACCGCCATCACGCTGATGCCCGCGTTGCTCGGTGCCTTCGGCAAGGCGCTGTTCAAGCCGAAGCTGCCGCTGATCGCCCAGCACGATCCCGAGGACGACAGTGTCGTCACCAACGGCACCCGCGTGGCCAGGGCGATCGCCAAATTCCCCTCGATCACGATGCTGCTGGCCATTGTGGTGCTCGGCCTGCTCGCCGCACCGGCGCTGAACCTGAACCTCGGCCTGCCAGGCGAGGACAGCCTGCCCAAGTCGACCACTGTCCGTAAGGCCTACGACCTGCGCACCGAAGGCTTCGGTGAGGGCAGCAACGGGGTGCTCCAGGTGGCCGTCGACCTCAGCGATACCCCCGCCGACCAGCGTCCGGCGGCGCTGAATGCCTTGCGCGACAAGCTGCAGTCCTACCCCGATATGGATCTGGTCACCGAGCCGCAGATGAGCAAGGACGGGGCGGGCGCGCTGATCAACGGCATCCCCAAGACCGGACCCAACGCGCAGTCGACGAAGGATCTGGTGCAGTCGGCGCGCGATGCGGAATCCGATCTGCACGAGCAGTACCAAATGTCTTACGGCATCACCGGAACCACCGCGATCTACGCCGATATCGACCACGTGCTGTTGAGCAAGATCGTGCCGTACATGGCGATCGTGGCAGGCGCGGCGTTCATCCTGCTGATCCTGGTGTTCCGCTCGATCCTGGTCCCGCTCACCGCCGCCCTCGGCTTCCTGTTGTCGATGGCGGCCACCTTCGGCGCGACCGTGCTGATCTTCCAGGAAGGCAAACTCGGGCTGATCCAGGATCCACATCCGCTGGTCAGCTTCCTACCGATCATGTTGATCGGCTTGGTATTCGGCTTGGCGATGGACTACCAGGTGTTCCTGGTGACCCGCATGCGCGAGGAATACGTGCACGGCGCCGATCCCACCGATGCCGTGATCAACGGCTATCACCACGGTGCGCGCGTGGTGACCTCGGCGGCGATCATCATGATCTCGGTGTTCGGTTCGTTCCTGCTGGAATCCGACGTCACCGCCAAGTCGATGGGCTTCGCCCTGGCGGCCGGCGTGGCCTTGGACGCGTTCGTGGTCCGGATGGTGCTCATCCCCGCTCTGCTTGTGCTGCTGGGTAAATGGGCGTGGTGGATGCCGAAGTGGCTGGACCGGATCGTGCCCGATATCGACATCGAGGGCTCGCGGGTGCGCGAGATCCAGGCCGAACGGCGGGCGCTCGCCCCAGCGCAAGTCTGAGCACCGATGGCCGGGGAACCCTGATTCCCCGGCTATTTCGCTATTGACTCGGTTGTGGCACTTGGCATTCCGTGACCCGCGGATTCAACCCGATGTAGTTCGCGGGTCCCGCCGCGGCGGTGACCGCGATGGTCGCCCAGTCCGAGCATTCCTTGGGCAGGTGAGCGAAGTGGTGCCGCTGACCGGCCGCGAGCAGCCCGACGGCGACCCAGCCGAGCACGACGAGAACCAGAAGTTTTCCCCCGAGCCCGATCCCGGACTTCGCGGGTGGCGGCTGTCGCCCGCGCATAATCATCGTTCCTTCCCGGATTCGGTGTAACCCAGTCTATTACGCGAGGAATACACCGCAGGTCGGACGAGGTGAATACCCGACGACAGATCTTGCCGCTACCGGGTGGTCCGCGCTCCCCCACACTGTGGCTTCCGGCTTTCGGGCCGAGCCGCGGTAGACGGGCGGATGCCGTGCCTGATCGCGTTCGCGGTGTGGATTCCGATGGCGAAGTCCTTCAGTTGCTTCAACATATCTTCATGCTCCGACTTCCGCGTCATCGGGAGAAGTGGCGTAGATGACAACTATCGCTAAGATTTAGACATGAGCTCAGTATCGGTGCTGGCCTACGACGGGATGACGGCGTTCGAAACCGGCATCGTCGTCGAGGTCTTCGGTCTGACCTGGCCCGATATCGAGCAGCCCTGGTACGAGCTGAAGATCTGCACCGAAACCCCCGACCCCATCCGCGTGATCGGCGGCGCGACCCTGACCAGCCCGTATGGTCTCGCGGAGTTCGCCGCCGCCGATACGGTCGTCGTCCCGAGCGTCGCCGACCCCCGCGCGCAGACCTCGCCGGAATTGATCGCCGCCCTTCGCCGGGCGCACAGCAACGGCTCCCGGATCGTGTCGATCTGCTCGGGTGCGTTCGCCCTCGCCGCCGCGGGTCTGCTCGACGGCCGCCGTGCCACCACGCACTGGCGATACGCCGACCTGCTGCGCGAGCGCTACCCCTTGGTCGAGGTCGACCCCGAACCCCTCTACACCGACGAAGGCGACATCCTCACCAGCGCGGGCTGCGCCGCAGGCCTGGACCTGGCACTGCACCTGGTCCGCAACGACCTGGGTGCGTCCGTGGCCAACGCCGTTGCCCGCCGCCTCGTCATCCAGCCCCACCGCACGGGCGGCCAAGCTCAGTACATCGAATCCCCCATGCCCCCGGAACCCCTCGACGCCCCCATCGCCCGCAGCCTTTCCTGGGCACTCGAACACCTGGCCGACCCGATCGGCATTCCCGATCTCGCCAGGGTGGCAGGCCTGTCACCGCGCACCTACCTGCGCCATTTCGTCCGGGAAACCGGTGCGACCCCGAGCAAATGGCTGATCGCCCAGCGGATTCAGGCAGCACTGGCGATGCTGGAGACCGGCGACGCACCGATCGAGGAGATCGCGACCGCGGCCGGTTTCGCCACCCCGGTCACCTTCCGCCACCATTTCACGCGAGCGGTGCGGACCTCGCCATCGTCCTACCGCCGCACCTTCCGGACAAGAAAAAGCCCCCCACCTGTGTGAACAGGTGGGGGGCTCTTGGCGGTGGCGGAGGGATTTGAACCCTCGGAGGGGGGTTACCCCTCACACGCTTTCGAGGCGTGCTCCTTAGGCCGCTCGGACACGCCACCGCCGACTACGGTACCGGAGTGGTGGGGAGATTGTTAAATCGGGTGGTCAGCGTTGGTTTTTGAAGAAGGTGTCGAGGAGGGCTACGCAGTCGGATTCGAGGATGCCGCCGCGGACTTCGGGGCGGTGATTGAGGCGGCGGTCGCGGACCACGTCCCAGAGCGAGCCGACGGCACCGGTTTTGGGTTCCCACGCGCCGAAGACGACCTTGCCGACACGGGCAAGTACCAACGCGCCCGCGCACATGGTGCACGGTTCGAGGGTGACGGCCAGGGTCGCGCCTTCGAGGCGCCAGCCGTCGCCGTGGACACCGGCGGCCGCACGCAGAGCCAGCACTTCGGCATGGGCGGTCGGGTCGCCGAGGGCTTCCCTGGCATTGGTCGCGCGGGCGAGTTCGCGCCCATGTGCGTCGAAGACGACGGCGCCGACCGGCACATCGCGCGGGTCGGCGTCGGCTGCGGCCGCCAGGGCGGCGCGCATCATCTCTTCGTCGGTCACCTCGGCATTTTGTCCAGGGCCGCGGCGAACTCGTCGGCGAAACCGAGGCTCTCGGCGATCGCGCTGAGCTGCTCGTCGGGGTAGAGATCGGTGTCCGCGAGAATCACACTGAGCACCGGTTCGCCGAGACCGAGGTCGGCCAGGACGCCCAGGTCGCCCTCTTCCCACGGTTCGACGTCGTCGAGGTCGTCGGGGTCGATGTCGGGGATCTCGACATTGAGCGCGTCGAGAACGTCGGCGGCGATGTCGTAGTCGATCGCCGCGGTGGCGTCGGAGACGAGCAGGCGGGTGCCGCTCGGCGCGGGACGCAACACGATGAAGAATTCGTCATCGACGTCGATCAAGCCGAACACCGCACCTGAGCTGCGCAAAGCCTTCAGTTCGGTCTCGGCGGCCGACAGATCGTGCAGAGCTTCGGAACTGAGCGGGCTGACCCGCCATGTGCCTTCCTCGCGGACCACGGCCACTGCGAACCCTTCGACGTCGAAGTCATCATCCGACGTCGCCCTGTTCGTGCCCGAGCGCTGTGCTGCCATGGACCAAACGGTAGTCTGTCCCACCCCTAATGATGAACTCGTGTGCCAATCTGTTCCGATGAGCATCGACGAGCGTGGGGCTGTTTGCGTCCTCGGGACCGGCCTTATCGGCGGTTCACTGCTGCGCGCCGCCGTCGCATCGGGGTACCGGGCGTTCGGCTACAACCGCTCCGAAGCCGGGGTCGGCGCGGCGTGTCACGACGGATTCGAAGTGTCCGGCGACCTGTCCGCGGTGCTGGTCCGGGCTGCCGAAGTGGACGCGCTGCTGGTGATCGCGGTGCCGATGCCCGCCGTCGAATACCTGCTGGCCGACATCGCCGCGCTCGCGCCGGGGTGCCCGCTGACCGATGTGGTGAGCGTGAAGGGCCCGGTGCTCGACGCGGTACGAAAGCACGGGCTCGAAGCTTTGTACGTGGGTGGGCATCCGATGGCTGGGACAGCCGAATCCGGCTGGTCCGCAACCGATTCCGAGCTGTTCCGGGATGCGGTGTGGGCCGTCGGGGTGGACGAGGGCACGCGGGTAGAGCCGTGGTCGCGGGTGGCGCGGCTCGCGTTGGACTGTGGGTCGGTGGTGGTTCCGGTGCTCGCCGAGGAACACGATCAAGCCGTCGCGCGGATCTCGCATCTGCCGCACGTGCTGGCCGAAGCGCTGGCAGCGTCTGGGGCCGCGGGCGGGAAGCTGGCGCTCGGTCTGGCGGCGGGTTCGTTCCGCGACGGAACCCGCGTCGCGGGCACCGCCCCCGACCTCGTACGCGCCATCTGCGAACCGAACGCGGCCGCGCTGGGACGGGTGCTCGACGAGGCCATCGAGACACTGGTCACTGCCCGCGATGTCCTGCGTTCGGATGGTCACCTCGGCGAACTTGTCGAGACGGGTTTCCGCGGTCGTACCGCCTACGACGACCGCACGACCTGGGACATCACCGGCATCACGCCCGGCGCTGGCGACTGGCTGGGCGAACTTCATCGCGCGGGTGCGAACGGTGGAGTTCTTCGCTCATTGTGAAGCTCGAAACGTTCCGGGTGTTCGGCGAACCGCTCGGTGCTGCCCCTGGGTTACAGCGGACCAGGGGCCCGAGCACGTCCGGGTTCGCGTGGTTACGACGACACCGGACACGTTGTCAGGCGCGTTCGGCCAGTCCCGGGTAGTCGAGCACGAAACCTTCCGGGTCGACCGTCAAGGTGGCGCTCGAGACCGGGGAGAGGACGTTGATGCCGTCGGCCGCGCTCGAGTAGGTGAGCTCGGCCTCCTGCACCAGCAGGTCGGGTAGTCGGACATAGACGACCGGGACCTGGACGTCGCCGACGGCGTGCTGCAGGCTGAACCGGCGGATCGGCAGGGTGTTGAAGAACGGGCTCAGCACCACATCGACGTCGAGGGCGCCGCCGAAGGTGGAGCGCACGTGGGTGCCGCCCGCGTCGACGAGCCAGTAGTTCTCCTCGTCCCGCGAGATCGAGGCGTGGCGTTCACCGGCCGCGGTGGTGGTGCGCAGCGACAGCCGCCGCGTGGCGCCCGCTTCATCGGTGACCAGGTCGTAAGACGCGCTGAACGCCGGGTGCTCGTCGCCGGCACTTCCGATCAGCCGCCCCGCCGCCCTGATCCGATTGCCGTTCACCGTGACGCGCACCGATTCCATGCGCGAGTTGTCGTGGGCACGCCAGGTGAGTACCGCAGGCCACCGGGAGGCCGGCTTGATCTCGGTGGGGCCGTCGGCCGGGCCCGGGGCTGAGGTCGTCACGTCTCTACGGTAAGCGACACCAGCCCCGCCGCTACACAACACGGGCGCATCACACCAGCGAATCCCGCCACGCGGCGTGCAATCCGGCGAAGCGTCCCTGGCCCGCGATCAGCTCGGTCGGTGTGCCGTCTTCCACGATCCGGCCACCGTCGAGGACCAGCACCCGGTCGGCAATGGCCACGGTGGACAGGCGGTGCGCGATGATCACGGCCGTGCGGTCGCGCAGCAGTGTCTCCAGCGCGTGCTGAACCAGCCGCTCACCAGGGATATCAAGGCTGGAGGTGGCCTCGTCGAGCACGATCACCGCCGGGTCGGCCAGGAACACGCGCGCGAACGCCACCAGCTGACGCTGCCCCGCCGAGAGCCTGCCGCCGCGCGTCCGCACGTCGGTGGCATACCCGTCGGGGAGTCCTGCGACGAACACGTCCAGACCCACCGCACGCGCGGCCGCGGCGACCTCGGCGTCGGTCGCGTCGGGTCTGCCGAGCCGGATGTTGTCGGCGATGGTGCCGGAGAACAGGTAGGCCTCCTGCGTAACCATCACAACGTGCCTGCGCAGCTCGGTATCGGCCAGGTGGCGCAGATCCACCTCGTCGAGCGTGATGACGCCACCGCTCGGGTCGTAGAACCGGGTGAGCAGTTTGGCCAGCGTCGACTTGCCCGCGCCCGTGGCACCGACCAGCGCCACCACCTGTCCGGCCGGGATCGCCAGGTCGAACTCCGGCAGCACCGGGGTGGTGTTGTAGCCGAACCAGACCTTGTCCATCCGCACCGCGCCGGTCGCGCTGTCGAGCGTGGCCGGGCTTTCTGGTTCGGCGACGGCCGGTTCCTCCTCGAGCACACCGGAGATCTTCTCCAGCGCCGCGGCGGCGGACTGGTAGGAGTTGAACACCTGCGCGAGTTCGTCGAGCGGACCGTAGAACTGGTCGAGGTAGAGCAGGTACGCGGCGAGCACACCGATCGCGAGGTTGCCCTCCATCACCTGCCAGGCGCCGACCAGCAGCACGATCACCGTGGTGAGCTTGCCGATGAAATTGGACAGCCCGACGTAGTCGCCCATCCCTCGGACCGCGGTGGTGGTCGCCTTCTGGTACGCCGAGTCCTCGACGCCGAGGACCTCCTCGTTGCGGTGTTCGCGACGGAATGCCTGCACCGCGCGCATGCCGCTCATCGATTCGACGAACTGCACGACAACGCGCGAGATCGCGCCGCGCGTGCGCCGATAGCCCGCCCGCTGACGTCGCTGCGCCCATCGCGTCACCAGCACCAGCGGCACGAACCCGATCAGCACGATCGAGGCGAGCAGCGGATCGAGCCAGATCAGCAGCGCCGCGATGGTCACCACCGAGATCACCGCGCTCAGCGCCTGATTCAGGGCGCCTTCGAGCAGCTCCTGTAGGGCTTCGATATCGCTGGTGAGCCGGGTGACGACCTTGCCCGAGGTGTATTTCTCGTGGAACGACACGCTCAACCGCTGCGTGTGCCGGAACGCGCGCACCCGCAGGTCGAACAGCACCCGCTGACTCAGCGACCCGGAGGCCCGCAGGAAGGCGAAGGTGGTGAGCCCCGACAACACTGTCACCGCGACGAAACCGGCGACGGTCGCGATCATCGGCGTCCAATTACCTTGGCGGCCTTGGCTGATGCCGTGGTCGAGCCCGTAGGCGATGAACAGCGGCAGCGATACCTTGGCCGCGTTGTCGAGCAGGATCAGGACGAAGGTCGCGATCGCCTGCTTGCGGTAGGGCCGCACCAGATCGAGGAGCAACCGCCGGGATCGCCCGGCCAGCACCAGGTTTCCGGTTCCGGTGACGGTGTCGTCTTCTTTGGCGATACCTCGCCAGTCGGCGGCCAGATCGGATTCCTCTTCCGGCACTGCCTTTTCCGGTGTCACGGTCTCGGTGCTCATGCCTCACCTCCCATCAGTTCGCGGTAGTGGCTGCTCGTGCGCAGCAGTTTGTCGTGGCTGCCCTCGGCGACGATGCGCCCGTCGGCGAGCAGGGCGACGCGATCGGCCAGCGCGGCGGTGGACGGCCGGTGCGCGACGAGCAGGGTGGTCGCCCCGGAGAGCACCGCGCGCAGCCGATCCTGCACGCGCTCTTCGGTTTCCACGTCCAGCGCCGAGAGCGGATCGTCGAGGACCATGATCCGGCCGCTCGCCGCGGTGTCGCCGGTGAGCACGGCTCTGGCCAGGGCCAGACGTTGACGCTGTCCGCCGGACAGACTCATGCCCTGCTCGCCGATGCGGGTGTCGAGTCCCCACGGCAACGCGTCGACGAACTCGCTGGCCTGCGCGATATCGAGCGCCTGACGCACATCGGCGTCGGTGGCGCGCGAGTCGCCCAGTGCCACGTTCTCGCGCACGCTGGCCGAGAACAGCACCGGCTCCTCGAAGGCCACCGTCACCACCCGGCGCAGCTCGGCCAGTCGCAGGGTGGCGATATCGACGCCGTCGATGGTGATGCTGCCGCCGCTGACGTCGTAGAGCCGGGGAATCAGCTCGAGCAGCGCGGTCTTACCGCTGCCCGTCGCGCCGACGAGCGCGACCGTCTCCCCCGGCCGAATCCGCAGCGAGATCTCTTCCAGCACGGTGTTTTCCGGACCGTCGCCGGATCGCGGGTAGGCGAAGCGGACACGGTCGATGACCAGTTCCCCGTGTAGCGCGGTGGGTAGTTCCGCCGGGTGCGCTGGGTCGGCGATGTCGAGCGGGGTGTCGATGATCTCCCAGTAGCGGTCGGCCGCGGTGCGCGCCTCGAACAGCTCCGATAACAGGAAACCGAGCCAGATGATCGGCCACTGCAGGAACGTGGCCAGCGTGATGCTCGCGACGAGCGTGCCCATCGTCATCGACCCTTGCACCACCGAGTAGCCACCGACTCCGAGCGACAACGCGATCGACACGGTCGGCAGGGTCACCAACGCCGCCCACAACGTCGCGTCGAGACGTACCTTCTCCATTTCGGTGCGCTGCAGTTCCCGGGAGAGCGCGGTGAAACGCGATCCGAAGAACCGGCCACGACCCAGCGCCTTGAGCACCCGCACGCCCTGCGCGGATTCCTGGGCGATGGTGGCCAGGTCGCCGGACTGGTCCTGCGAACGCCGCGAGGCCACCTCGAACCGGCGGACGAAGCGCGCGCAGAACAGCGTCAACGGCAGGGATGTCACCGTGAAGATCAGTCCCACTTGCCAATTCATCGCGAACAGCGCGATCAGCCCGATGGGCATGATCACCCCGTTGACGATGAGGAACGGGCCGGCGAACGCGACGAACCGCCGCAGCACCGAGAGATCGTCGATGGCGCGCGAGAGCAGCTGACCCGACTGCCAGCCGTCATGGCGGCCGATCGAGAGGGCCTGCAGCTGCGTGAAAAGCTTGGCGCGCATAGTGATTTCGAACATCGTCGAGGGCTTGGACACCAGCCATCGCCTGCCCCACATGCCGAACGATTCGAGCGATCCGAGCAGAAAGATCAGCGCTACCGGCACCAGCAGACCGACGAAATCCCGCCGCGCGATCGGCCCGTCGATCACCCGCGCGATGACGAGCGGAATCGCGATCGCGGTGCTCGAGGTGACGATCGCCAGCGCGTTCGCCAGCAACAGTGGAACCCGATATGGCCGGAGAAAGGGCAGAAATCGCCACAGCGACACCATTCCGCCGCTCGACCGCGGCGCTGGCCGCTCCGATCTGTCGGCCTCCGATTCGGCGGCCGCGAGCTCTGATGTGACAGACAAAACTCCCCCTTGATGCCTGGTTGGCTGGTTGGGTTTGCGCCAACGGAGGCCTGGTGATGTTCGCACCTGGGTCCGACAAGTTCGGCCCGTCAAGAGTCCCAGAGCACCCCCACCCCCGGCCACCGATTTTCCTCCCGTCGACACCCCTGCGTCCACCCCCTCCGCGATCGAATACCGCACGCCTCTCCCGTGCTCCTTCTCCCCCGCACCACCGAGCAAGCCCAACGGCCAACCGACGGAGCACTCGCCCCTCGGGAGCGCTCGTTCGCGGTCGGCCCCGCAGTTCAGTGGCCCGATACAATGCGGCGCAGGCGCGAATTTCGGCCGCCGAACAGCGGACCGACCATGGGCCGCGAACGCGAGCGCGCCCGCGCTCCAAAGACACAGGGGTCGTTGATGCGGATGGTCGGGTTGTTCGCCGGGATCGGCGGGCTCGAACTCGGTCTGAGCAAGCACGGCTGGGCATCGGAGCTGCTGTGCGAGATCGACCCCGGCGCCCAAGGCGTGCTCGCCGCTCGTTTCCCCGATACGGACCTGCACGGCGACATCACCCGGCTGCGCTCGCTACCCGCGGGCACCGAGCTCGTCGCGGCCGGTTTCCCCTGCCAGGATCTCTCGCAGGCCGGGCGCACCGCGGGCATCACCGGTCGTCGATCGGGCCTGGTGGACGAGGTGTTCCGGCTGGTTCGCAGGCAGCGTGGGCCGCGGTGGTTATTGATCGAGAATGTCCCCTTCATGCTGCAGCTGGGTCGCGGCGCGGCCATGCGCCACATCACCGAGGCGCTCGAGGAGCTCGGGTACGCCTGGGCGTACCGGGTCGTCGACGGGCGCGCGTTCGGTTTGCCGCAGCGGCGTCAGCGTGTGCTGATGCTGGCTTCGCGCACCGAGGACCCCCGCCAGGTGCTGTTCGGCGACGACGCCGGTCCCCGCGACTACGGCGACCCGGACCGCGATCCGTGTGGTTTCTACTGGACCGAAGGCGTGCGTGGCCTCGGCTGGGCGGTGAACGCGGTGCCGACCCTCAAGGGCGGTTCCGGGCTCGGCATCGCCAGTCCGCCTGCGGTCCGGCTGCCCGCGGGTGAGATCGTGACGCCGGGAATCATCGACGGTGAGCGATTACAGGGCTTCGACGCCGATTGGACCGCCCCCGCCCTCGATGTGCCAGGCGTTCGCCACGGTCATCGCTGGAAACTGGTTGGCAACGCGGTGAGTGTGCGGATGGCGAACTGGGTCGGTGAACGCCTGGCCGCACCGTCGGATCCGCTGACCGTGGGCGAGCCGATAGCCGCCGGCCAGCCGTGGCCGAGCGCAGCATGGGGGCACGCGGGTGTGGTGCACCGGGTTCCCCTCTCGACCTGGCCGGTCCACGAGCCCTACGAGGACCTGAAGAACTTCCTCACCGAGCCTCGCCTGCTCTCCCCCCGCGCCACGGCAGGATTCCTGCGGCGCACCGAGATGGGCAACCTGCGCTTCCCACCCGGATTCCTCGACGATGTCCGCGACCACCTCGACCGCATGGGCGGCTGGGCGGCATGAGCGCGCGGCGGGCCGCCGACCGGGAATCACCCGACGAGGCGGCCGCCTCGTCGCCACCGACCTCATCGGCTGCGCGCAGGCCGGTGACCGACGCGGCGACAAGCGCGCGAATGTCCAAGCAGCGGCGCGCGAATACTGCACCCGAGCTCGCACTACGCCGAGAACTACACCGCGCGGGCCTGCGCTACTTCGTCGACCGCCCACCCGTCAAAGGCCAGCGCCGACGCGCGGATGTGGTGTTTCCCCGGCTGCGCATCGCCGTCTATGTCGACGGGTGTTTCTGGCATCGATGCCCTGATCACGCGACCGATCCGAAGAACAACGCGCAGTGGTGGGCCGACAAGCTGGCAGGCAATGTCGCCCGGGATCGGGCCACCGATGCCGCGTTGACGGCGGCGGGCTGGCAGGTCGTGCGGGTGTGGGAGCACGAGAATCCACACACGGCAGCCGAGCGGATCACCTCATTGGTGGAGCGATCCAAACCCGGCTGACCTGCGATTACTATAGATTTTCAGCGACGCCGCGGCGTGCGTTCGGCGCGAACTCGCACCCGTGCGCGCGACGCATCCGCCGCGATGAAGCCGGACACGGCCAGTGCCAGGATCGTGGCGAAACTTGCCAGCGCGATCACATAGCTCATCGAGGACCTCTCCGTTGGTTACCAACCACCCTGCACGGTGAACCTGACAGCAACCTGTGCGTGCCTTGATCCTCGATGAAACCACGTCCGCGCTCTCGACGCGCGCCTGGTAGGAGGAGGCCGGACACGCACAATGGTCGGTGTGACCGAATACGCACGGCACACCCGTGGCTACTCGTTGCCGATCGCCCTCGCGATCGCGATCGCGGGCCTGTGCTACTCGTCCTGGCTGCTGGAATTCGTGCTGCCGATCGACACCGACCCGGTCAACGACTTCCTCAGTGAACTCGATGCGGAGGGCAAGCCCTATCGCGAGGTGTTCGGCACCGCCGACAAAGTGGCCGGCCTGTTGCTGATCCCGGCGGCGCTGGGTGGACTGCTCGTTTTCCAGCGCCGCCGGTTGACCACGATCGGCTGGGCAGCCCTGCTGTGTTTCGGCGCGTCCACCATCGCCGACGCCCTGCTGCCGCTCCACGACTGCGCCCCCGATGACAGCACGTGCGGCGGCGACAGCGGATTGTTCCCCCAGCTGCACCAACCGCACGCGCTCACGAGCACGCTGGCCGTCACCTCGATCGCGGTGGCGGCGTTCGCGTTCAGCGCCGCCGCCTACCGCTACCACCGCTGGCGAATCCTGCGCGAGTTCGGCGTCGCCGTGCTGATCCTCGGGTCGGTGGCGACCATCTGGATGATGGTCGCCGACAACCTGTCCGGCTCCTACGCACTCGGCATCGCCCAGCGAATCCAAGTCGGCACCATGTCACTGTGGCTACTCGCCCTGGCCGCCGCGGTACTCATCGAGGCACGCGAGTGGACTACTCGACAGTGATCTTCACCGTGTAGCCGTCGATCTTCGCGGGCAGCTTGGTGGTGTCGACCGCGAGCACCTCGCCGGTGTCCTGCACGCCGTTGGGCAGCGTCTTGGGCTTCAAGCCGAATGGGGGCTGTTCGCCCTGGCTGGCAGCCAGGCCGAAGTCGCTGTCGTTGGCGATGTAGATGGTCTTGCCGCCGTCGAGGGTGGCGATGCCTTCGATCTTGTCGTGACCGAAGAACCTGCCCTTCTCGTCGAGCGCGGCGACCAGTGCGGAGAGGTCGAGGTTGCTCTTCTTCGTGACAGGGGTAACGCCCGCCTTGGTCAGCGCGGCGACGGCATCGGCGGTCGGGGTGACACCGATCAGCGTTTCCAGCGGCTTGCCGTCGATCAGCAGGCCGCCCTTCTCGGCGTCATAGATCGCGCCGGGTACGGCGGACTGCGGGCCGACATCGGTCGCGCCCGCGATGTCGATGGTCCAGATCTTCTTGTCCGACTTGGGTGCGAGGTTGCCGTCGCGCTCGTCGACCAGGAAGGTGGTGGCGCTGAGCGCGGTGATCTCCGAGACCGCGACCTTGGACTGCTTCGGGTTCTCCAGTGGGTACAGGAATTCCTTCTGCGCCTTGCTCTTCAGGTCGACGGTCACGATGCGCGCGAACGGCACCTCCTTGGCCGAACCGCTCAGGCCGGGTGTGTTGAGCGCGCTCTGCACCATGCCGACCAGGGTGCTGCCGTCGGGGGTGATGGTCAGCCCTTCCATACCCTGATTGGGAGTGCGCAGCGCGATTTCCTTCGGCAGGCCGTTGCCGGGCGAGAGCCGCTCGATCTCTGTGCCCTTGGCGTCGAAATGCACCAGGAACGGGCCGTATTCGTCGGAGATCCAGAAGGTGCCGTCGGCCAGTGCGACCAGGCCTTCGGGGTCGATGCCGTGATCGGTTGGCGGCAGGATGTTGCCCTGTAGGTCCTTGATGGTCTCGCCGGTGCTGGCCGAGGTGTCGACCTGGCCGTTGAACGGCGCGCCCGACGCGCTGTGCAGCTCGATGCTCGACTGCAGCACGGCCCTGTTGCCGACCAACTTGAACCGGCCGATCTTCGGCACGAAATTCGGTGTCGGCGACAGCTTTTCATTCTTGGCCGGGCCGTCGACGTTCGGGCCGCGGTCGGTGAGTCCGTAGAACTCGTCGGTGCTACCCGGCACCGAGGTCCAGGCCGAGCCGAAACCACTGCCCTGCACCGTGGTGCCGCCGAACTCGCCGAGCACCGGAATGTCGGTGGTGTACAGGCGAACCGCGTCGGTGGTGGTGACCGTGAACTGGTCGAGACCGATGTAGCCGGCACTCGGGGTGTAAACGTAGGCGCCGTCGGCGCGGCGAGTGATGTTGCCGTGCTCCGGCTCGAGGCTGACCCCGAGCACCGCGCTGGTACCGGCCTTGGCGACCAGGTCGTCGAGCGAGATCACCAGCGGCTGGTCCCTGCCCGCGGTGAAGCGGGCATCGGGATCCGGCGATGAGCAGCCGGCCACAGCAGCGGCTGCGGCACACAGAGCGGCGGTGAGAGGAAGGAGGCGTAGACCTGGACGTGCGTTCACTTGGCATGCATACCGTCGCGAGCCGACCAGCAGACGACCGGCAAATGAATTGTCCTCCACCGCTCGGTGGACCATTCTGGCAACCATGACCACAACTCGGGTGAACATTTCCTCAGCCTCCGATTTCGAAGATGTCGTCGGGTATTCGCGGGCGGTTCGGGTCGGCAACCAAGTCGTTGTCAGTGGCACCACGGCCGCCGTCGCCGGAGGGGGTGCCGTCGGCGGCGACGACATCGGCGCTCAGACCCGTGAGGTCTTGGCCCGCATCGCCACCGCGCTGGAGCAGGCCGGGGCGAGTACGCGTGATGTGGTGCGCACGCGCATCTTCGTCACCGATATCGCCCGCTGGCCCGAGGTCGCGGCCGCCCATGCCGAGGTGTTCGGCACGATCCGCCCCGCGGCCTCCATGTACGAGGTCACCGCGCTGATCGCCCCCGGCCTGCTGGTCGAGATCGAGGCGGACGCGATCATCGCTGACTGAATCGTCACACGAGCCCGCTCCGGCGCTCCGGTGTCGACGGCCGAAAATGCCCAGTTATCCACAGGTGCACAGTTATCCACAGGGCAGTTCCGACGCCGCCGTTATCGCCCATGCGGCGGAGTCGGGAGCACTACTCTCGAATCTGTGACCAGCGAAACGGCTACTCCCACCGATCTGCTCGATCAGGTCGCCGCCTCCACCGCGCGCTTCGATACCGCGATCGGCACGCTCACCGATGCGGCCCTGGCCGAACCGTCCCTGTTACCGGGGTGGACCCGCGGCCATGTGCTGGCCCATATGTCGCGCAATGCCGACAGCCTGCTGAATCTGCTGCTGTGGGCCCGCACCGGCATAGAGATGCCGCAGTACCCGAGCGTCGCCGTCCGCGATGCCGACATCGAGGCGGGCGCACCCCGCCCGCTCACCGTGCAGCACGCCGACTTCACTGCCACCGCACATCGCTGGCAGGCCGTCGCCACCACCATGCCCGCCGCCGATTGGCAGGCCGAGGTCCGCAACCGCCAGGGCGGCACCCTCACCGCCGATCAGATCCCCTGGATGCGCCTGCGCGAGACCGAGATCCACCACGTGGACCTCGACATCGGCTACACCCCCGCCGACTGGCCCGCCGCCTTCGTCGCCCGCCTACTCCCCGAAACCATCACCGATCTCTCCGCCAAGCTCCTCCCCGAAGCCACCCCCACCTTCGACATCCAGTCGACCGACACCGATTTCATCGCCACCGTAGGCCCAGGCCGCCCCCACCACACCGTCCTCGGCCCCGCCACCGCACTCTTGGGTTGGCTGATCGGCCGCACCTCCGGCGGCGACCTGACCGGTCCACTGCCTCCGCTCCCGTCCTGGAAATAGTCCGATCACACGGGGTCATCTCACGAAAAAATCGACCCCGTATCAACTGATACGGGGTCGATTTCGGTGCGCCCGAAGGGATTCGAACCCCTAACCTCTTGGTTGTTCCGTTGCCTTGCGGCTGTCCGCTGACGTACCTCCAAACCTGCTGCTACCAGCATGTTTTTCGATCGTCACTACGTGCCTGTCTGCCGTTGTTTGCTCGAATCACCGGGCGTTTGTAGTGGGAAAGTAGTGGGTGAGTCATGTTCTCCGGCTTCGCATCCGCCCCACAAGGCTCGTCCCTCTGCTGGCGCTCCACTGACTGGAGCCGAACGCGCGCCATATGGTTGGGAAGCAGGCGAACTGGCAGGAATGACGGTCTGACCTAGGCTGACGGTTGTGCGTGGTGTACCCGTATGGTCGGGGACGTTGGTGGCGATCGCTGATGCCTGGGGGCCGCTGCGTACGATCTGCGTACGAGAGTCGCTGGCCCGCCGGTCTGAGGTCCAGATCAGATCAGCGTTAGTTCACTGCGGCCAGCTGCGTATAGTCGACCTCATGCACCGTCATGAAGTCCTCTCGCTTCAGGATCGCGTTCATCACCATTTCGAATAATTCGGAGGCTATGGCCGTGTTTCCCTGACCTTTGTGCGCCATGGTCTCCATTCGATGTTCTGGAGATGATTCAGATGAGTAAATGAAGTACGGCGTCTGGTCGCCTGCGTTCCTGATTTGGTCTAGAAGGACGTACCCCTCTTGGGCGCCCTCGCGGCGACCCATATCGGAAATAATCACCGCGAACTTCTGCCGACGCAGCTCCCACAGGGCTGTAACAGTCGACAAGCACAGTGTAAAACTCAGCCCCATAGCTTCGAAAGCATTGCGCTCGAGTATGTTGTTGTCTGGACGATCATCTACCCACAGGATATGCCTGCGCCAGGACGCCCCTTCTATCGCCTGACCTGTGACAGCAGCTGCCGTTCTCGCGGTTTTTGTCAACTGCTCGATGTTGATCGGCGTGAGTTCTTTGGTTCGGGACGATGAAGCCGCAGCAAGCGAAGCGGTCGCGGTGAGGGCCGCAATGTATGCTGCGTCATCCTTAAAGTCACGTGGGGAAAACAGCTTGCCGCTGTGGCGGCTGACCAGCCATGTGAACACTGCAAGTACCAGAATCGGAAAACTGACGAGAAAATATATAAGCGGCATCCGCTCGGCGGGCGAAAGCGATTCCGCAAAGGCCGTGACTAATGCCGCCATGCCGTATACGAGAACAATGAATAGAGCGATGACGCCTAGTGGATTATGCGCGAGTCCCTTAGCTGTTTCTCCAAAGTCTTTTATCGGATTGCTCATCTAATTCCCATCTACCCTCAGATCGACATGGTGATCGTACAGGTCACCCGCAGGATCTGGAACAGTTGGTGACTTTTTTTCCCCTGCTTCCTCGTCCTGGCCATCCCTGAACTGAGGGAGGTCGTGTCAAGGGCGCTCTTTCCCTTGACTCGTCCGAGTGAGGTCAGACAATCGGGCCATGAGGAGCCAACCCAACCCACGGGTTTCTTCACCGACTCACCGCGGCTTCCTTCGTTCAGCAATTCGCCGACCTGGTGACCGGCCAAGGTGATCGGGAACTATGCCGGCCTTTTCGGCTGGGACCGATGACGGTTCGATGAACCACCTGCATGGGTTCGGCAGGCTGGTCCTATGAGGCAAGCGACGAAGTCGTGCGGCAGTACGTATGCGACTCGGTGTGCTGGTGGGCTGTCGATCGAGGCAGGGTGCCGACACGATCGGGCTCGTGAATTCCGTTCAGCAATTCTCGCCGGTCCACTGATCGGGCCTCGTCAACAGCTCGGGTCGGTGCAGTGTGAGCTGGTTGGAGTCCCGGTTCGCCTGCTTTCGGCGCAGGGTGCCGCCGACGTGCCGACGCGCCGGACGGTGAGGTACGAGCAAGGCCGCTGCGCGTCGAAGCGCGGCGGCGGCGCTCTGCGCCGCCGCAGGCGCTCTTGACTCTATATAGCGAATTTCAGCAACAACTTGTTGTCGTGACGTGGCTCGCCAACAGCCTGGGTCGTTATCGCGGGATCGACCGGTGTTTGGTGTCTCGCTCGGACCACGATGCGCACCTGTCGACGTACTGCGGCAGAAAGTTCGAACGGAAGTCGGACATGCTCCACACGCCGGGGTCTGTGTCGAGCTGCCAGACGTAGGCCCATGCGTCGGTGCCATCGGTGAGGGTCACACGCTCAAGTGCGTAGTCCTCGTCCTCGAACCGATCAAAGAGCATCCACTCTGCCGGGGTGAGTCCGGTGACGACAAGCCCAGGTGTTCGGCGGGTCTTGTCACGAACCAATCCGGGGTACATGCGTCCCGGCAACGGTGCGGCCACCCAGCCGTTGAGCTCCCCAGCTCGGGTATCCGGTACCCGTCCGATCAGCTTCTGAGCCACCTCGGGGACTTGCAGGGTGCCATAGGCGAAGAGTGGCGCGGTGGAAGTCGACGCCAACCCCTCGGGTCCGAAGATGTCGGTTCGGCCGATATGAACGCGGGCGGTTACTGGCATGGCGTGTACCTCCTGAATGCTCAACGGGCACGTTCGATGTGCTCAACATCCCATCGCACGGTGACAGATTGACCGGGCCGCAGGTAGTTGCGGGTAAGGGTGACGAGCACGTCGGTTCCGTCGTTGTCCCACATGAGATCCTCGGACACGGTCTGCTCCGACCCGTTTGCCTGCTCCTCGAGCGCAGCGTACGACAGCAACCGACCTACCGCGTTGTGGCGCAAGGTGATCGTTATGTGCCTTGTGTATCTGGGGATACTCTGCCGCCAATAGTGATCGCTGATGAATCGACCACCGGTGACTTCGTAGGCAACCGTGCCCGTCTCTCCTGGCTGAATCGGGGGCGATATCTGGCACGCGAATTTTGCCATACCGGGCGTGTCGTGGATGCGCTGAACAAGCACCTTCCGCGATCCAACCGACTGCGGTGTGATCGTGATCGAGTTCGGTGTGTGCTCGAACCACACCTCACGCGGGATACGGGCGATCGCTTGAGTACTCATGTTGAACAGCTCATGTGAGTACCGCACGACAGCATGGCCTTCGTCTCCGATCACGATGTCTACCTGCATGGTCAGCTCAACGACCTGACCGGCAAGGCTCGCGAGGCGGGCTGTCTCATCGGGCGACATGCGCAGCACGCGGGCAAGTGCGACAAGCTTCTTGCTGATCCGCTGCATTGAATCGGGGATTTCCTGGCCGACCGAATCCAGCGCCCCGTCTAGCCGAACAGGCCGATGCGGTAGCGAATTGGGCTCGGGTGTCCACTCCGCACGGTGCGCATCGGGCGTCTGGAATGCCTCGTTCACTGCCCGTACCAGCTGTCCAACGCCGGTCGCGTCGGAGATGGGTAGGTCTTCATCGGGCGCGGGATCGAACAGAGCCGCGGCTGTCCATCCCGGAAACATGCCCTCGAGTATCCGGCAAGCGTTGGGGTACGGCAGGCCCTTGAGCTCGCCACCAAGCCATCGGTGTAGCTGCCCACGACTCGGCGCTGTGCCGATCAGCTCGGTGTCGATAGTCCCGGCAACTCGGTCGTACTCACGACAAAAAGTCGAATATTTCTGCCAATGACGTTCTCGCAGAAGCTTTTTCAGTTGGATCGGCTGCGCACTCATTCAGTCCCCTCCCGGCAACCCTGTGCAGCCAGCCTAGGCGACGCGACACAGACGCAACAGAGACGCGACGGCGGATGACTCAGCCGCGAAAGACGCGACAAGAAGGTGATCGCGGGTGCACATCGCTTGGCCGTTAGCTGGAACTACCACCGGCCGACGATCAACCGAAGGGCATGAGATGCACCATCCAACACCGCGACTAGCCGCCCTCAGCGTCCGCCTCCAGCCGCTCGACACGTGCAGACAGGTCGGCCGTCTCCGCTTGCAGCTTGCGGAGCTCGACGCGCATGGCCTCAATGTCGGTCACCCCGCCCTCGGGTGGGCACTCCTCGGCGACGAACACGCCAACAGCCGGGGTAACTGTCACCCAGCCGTTCTCGCGCAGGTACTGCAACGCCTTCTGTGCCGTCCCCAGCGCGACCGCGTAATCCTCCGCGATCTGCCGGTTTCCGGGCAAGCGGGCACCGGGAGCCAGTCGGCCATCCCGAATGTCCTGCTTGATCTGCTCGGCAACCCGCTGGTACGCGGCCAATCCCGATCGGTCGATATCCATTCGACCAGATTACGGGCACTGACCGTCACTGATCTATATCGGACCATTGACAACTGATCCATACTGATACAGACTGATATGTATCAGCTTGAACAGACGCCGATCAGGGGAGACCCAATGAACACGCAAACCGCGACCGCCGCCCGCTCGTTCTGCTCGACCAACTCCGTCCGGCCCAAGCCTCCGGTGGAGCTCTCCGGCTGGGTTGTCACCTACCCGCCTCGCCCTGCCGCTGGATCGGATCAGGGTCTGTGCGCGGTCTGCCGGACCGATCACCTCGACGGCGCTGCCGACCACCTGTTCGAGCTGCCGGAGATGGCCCGTTGCGCCACGGTCGAGCCGTGGGACTACCGCGCCGACGCCCGCGCCTACGGAATGAGCTACTGATGCCGGTCCCGACCCCGCCCCGGATGAACCTGGCTGGCGTGTGCACCTACTGCCTGCGCCGTGACTGCGAAAAGCCTTCGTGCATCGACACCTATGCCGCGACCACCTGGGACATCTGCGAGCGCTGCGGCGGTACCGAGTACATCGACGGCCACCGCTACCCCGAAGACGCCTCCGAGCGCTGCCGCTGGTGCCACGGCGGTCTGTCCTTCACCCTCACACCCCCGGAGAGGTAACCATGTCATCGAATGCTGTTCTGCGAGAGGCGATCCTGAATGCCGGGATGACTCCGGGCATGCTGGCCGAACGTGTCGAGGTCGACGCCAAGACCGTCCAGCGGTGGGTATCGAAGGGGCGACGCCCGCACCCGATCACCCGTCATCGGGTCGCCTGCGCGGTGAATCGGCCGATGGCTGAGCTGTGGCCCCTGTCCGACACTGACACGGCACCGGTCCCGGCATCGGCTCCGGTGATCGACGGCGGAATGTCGTTGACACAGGTACTCGATCGCCTGGCGAGTGTGGCCGCTGTCCTGGATCGACTCACCGACCGATTGGAGAACCTCGAAAAGGCCACCGGTTCCATGGGGGCGACGGCGTGAGTACCGCACCGATCATCGGCCTGGCCCCTCAACGGGAAACCGCTGCCGACCGCCGGGCAATGCCCGACATCACCGATATCGCCGAACACATGGCCGACAAGGAAGGGGTGTGCGCTCGGGTCGTGCCGATGCGGGCGTTCGACCCGAACACCTCGCGGACTTCCTACGTCGGTGCCCCGTGCAAGGCGACCGTGGCGACGACCTGCCCGGCGTGTGCGAAGGCGAACAAGTACCTGCGTATCACCCAGCTCCGGGAAGGGTGGTGCGCTGACCATGAACCCGTCGACGCCGAGCCGGTCGTCACCCAGGCACAGGCGGATGTACTGGGCACTCGCGCAACCCTGTTCACCGAATACCACGAAGCGCGCCGGACCGAGGAACACGAGCTGGCCGAGTCGATCAAGGCTCTGGTGGCCGACCTCGACACCGAGCTCCGCGAACTCGGTGTGCGTGGTCGTCTCCCGGCCCTGGATGAGAAGCCACGCCGCAAGACCAAGTCCACCCGTCGCCGTGACGGACTGCCGGATCTGCCGCGTCTGAAAGTCGATAAGACGCTGACGATCGGGCAGGCATACGCCGACGGTAAACACCGCCCCTCGACGTTCTTCACGCTCACGCTGGACTCGTTCGGCCGGATCAACCAGGTATGGGACCCCACAGGAGGCAAGGACGGCAAGGGCGCGATGGTCTCGGATGGGTCCCCGCGTGATCCCGAGTCCTACGACTACACCCGCCAGGCCCGCGACACGATCCACACGGCCCGGTTGTTCTCCAAGTTCATCGAGAACCTGCGCCGTGCGGTGGGTTGGAATGTCCAGTACTTCGCCACGGTCGAGCCGCAGCGTCGGGCCGCTCCGCACCTGCATGTGGCGTTGCGTGGCTCGTTCTCCAAGAAACTGCTCGCTCAGGTCACCGCGGCTACCTACGTCAATATCTGGTGGCCTCACTTCGACAAGCCTGTCTACAGCGAAGCTCGGATGCCGGTCTGGGACTATTCCGCCGGCACTTTCGCCGACCCCCGCACCGGTCGACCGTTGACCTACTGGGATGACGCGCTGGCGGTGATGGACGAGGTAGACGAACTCGATCCCGCGCACACGCTCAAGTTCGGCGCGCAGTCCAAGCCCATCCAGATCCTGGCCAACACCGACAGCATGGACTACAGCGTGCGGTACCTGACCAAGTACCTCACCAAGAGCCTGGGCGAGCTCCTGACCCCTGGTTCTCGTCGGGTGGCCGAGCACTACGACCGGCTCCACGCGGAGTTGCAGCACACTCCGTGCTCGCCTCGGTGCGGGGTCTGGTTGCTCTACGGCATCGTTCCCAAGGGTGCCAGCGAGAACACCCAGCCGGGCAAGTGCAACAGCAAAGCCCACCGCCGCGACACCCTCGGACTGCCCGGTCAACGGTGCTTGGTCTCCAACAACTGGACCGGCAAAACCCTGCCCGACCACAAGGCTGAACGCATGGAGTTCGTGCGTCAGCAGCTCGCCGCTGTCGGGATCTACCCGCCCGATACCTCGCACCTGCGGATCACCCCGGTACGTCCGGGTGACAAGGACGCACCGCCTCGCGCGCAACTGGTGATGGACCTGGTGAACAGGCGGATCAGCCAACGCGCTCAGTACACGATGGCCCGTCTCGCACAGGACGAGGGACCACCAGGTGTTTCACGTGAAACCGTTGTGCCACAACAGATTTCAGTCGTTCAGCAATCCGAAGCAGCATAGGGAGGAACTCGTCATGTCCAAGCTTCTCAACGAGGCCGAAGTGCGCAAGCTGATCCCGATCGGGCACAGCAAGTACTACGAGCTGATCGGTACTGGTGCGCTGCGGTCGGTGAAGATCGGTCGTCGTCGCTTTGTCACCGAACAGGCCATCACCGACTACATCACCGGTCTCGACCAGGTGGCCGAACTCGAACAGGCTGCCTGATGCCACGTCAGAGGATGACTCCCGGCGAGTGGGGCAAGATCAGCGTCAAAGAGACCGCTCCCGGCCAATTCACCGCCTACACCTACGTGCGCGATGAAGACGGGCAGCGTCGCAAGTTGGAGCGCGTAGGTACCAGCGCAGAGGATGCGCGACGAAACATGTTGCGCCACTTGAAGACGCGGACCTCTCCGCTTGCTGATGCCGTGATCACCGATCGCACCACGTTGGCCGAGTTGTTCCCGATCTGGCTCGCGACCAAGGCCAAGCTCAAGCCTCAATCGCGCGAACTGTACGAACAGTCCTGGACTCGGCACGGGCGCAAACAGCTTGGCGCACTCCGTGTCCGGGAGTTGCCCACCAGCAGGGCCGAAAGGCACCTTGGCAAGATCGCTGCCCGATCGGAATCGAACGCCAAGACATTCCGGGTGGTGCTGATCGGCATGTTCGCTCTGGCCGTGCGATACGACGTGTTGCCCGTCAACCCGATTCGGGAGACCAGCCGCACGGGGGGCAAGCAGTCCGGTGCACGCGCCCTCACTCCTGACGAGTTCGCGAAAGTGCGGGAAGCGGTGCATGCCTACCGTGACCGTGAGAAGGGTTTCGGACCTCGGCCCGGCCGGAATCTGCCCGAGTTCGTTGACGTGCTGGTCTCAACAGGCTGGCGACCGAATGAGGTGCTGTCGCTGCGGTGGTGCGAGGTCAACTTGAAAGCCGACCCGCCAACGGTCACGACTACCGGGACCATGATCGATCACGGCAAGGTCAAGGGGCAGGCGCTCCACCGTCAGGACGCGCGGAAAGGGGATGCGCCCGACCACACGGTGATCCTGCCCAAGCTTGCGGTGCAAGCCCTCAACGCCCTGCGCCCAAAGGACCCTGACCCCGACAGCCCGGTGTTCGCCAACCGCAACGGCGAGTGGATGAGCTTGGCGAACATGCGTCGGTCTCTGCGGGCCGCGCTGCCCGAGGATCTGAAGTGGGTCACCCCGCGAAGCTTCCGCCCGACTGTCGCGACGGTGGTCCGTGACGACCTCGGCCCGGCTCAGGCGCAAGCCCAGTTGTCGCATGCGAAGCTGGACACAACCGAGCGGCACTACCTCGAACGGCGGACTGTCGGACCGGACGCACGGAAGGCCCTCGACAAGTTCACGGAGGGAAAGTAGTGGATCGTTTGTAGTGGGAAAGTAGTGGATTTGGCGACATTTCCCCGAAATGAAAAACCGCCCCTCACCGGTAAACCCTGGTGAGAGGCGGTTTTTTTGTGCGCCCGAAGGGATTCGAACCCCTAACCTCTTGATCCGTAGTCAAGTGCTCTATCCGTTGAGCTACGGGCGCATGGTCTTGCATCTTCAGTTGTCACCCAGCGAACTGGGTGTGGCGGAGGCGAGAGGATTTGAACCTCCGGTCCCCGTGAAGGGACAACTCATTAGCAGTGAGTCCCATTCGGCCGCTCTGGCACGCCTCCTGGAGCCTTCTCTTTCGAGGGCACCGGACCTTGTCGATCCGCCGGGAATGAAGATTACACGAGCAGTCGTAGTAGTCCAAAACGCCTGGTCAATCAGCGTAAATTGCTGTCGAACCAGTCGTAGATGCGCGTCTGGGAATCGATGCGGATGGCGATGGCCGCGTCGTCTTCCGGGTCGGGGCGGTCGGCGCGGTGGCTCAGGCCGGGATAGGTGATTGTGAGACTGGCCACATTCGCCTTGGACGTGGCCTCACGCAGGCGTTCGACCGCCTCGGGCGGGGTGGCGGGGTCGTCGGCGCCGAAGAGGCCGAGCCAGGGGGCTTGGAGATCGGCGGCGATATCGATCAGGGCGGCGTTCTGATCGGGGAGCGGTTCGGTGATGCCGGGGGCGGACACGCTCACCGCGGCGCCGATCGGGCGGGTGGCGGCCACGAGGAAGGCGGCGGTGCCCGCGCTGTCGAAGCCGAGCACGCCGATGGTGTCGGGGAAGACTCCGCGGCCGGTGAGCCAGTCGAAGCCCGCATCGAAGTCGTCGAAGAGTTCCTCGCCGAACACCTCGTGCACCTGCGGGTCGGCGATGCGGTCGAACAGGTGCGGCGCGATGACGATCCAGCCCTCGGCGGACAAGGCCCGCATCAGGTCGAGCAGCCGGGGCGAGAACTCACGGGATTCGTGCAGGACGACGATGCCGCCGCGGGCCACCCGTTCGGGTTCGACCACCGTGATCGGCACGGCCGTGCGTCGCGCGACGGCGGCCGCGTCGACATCCACCGGCCGCAAGGGGGCGACATCGTCGTAAGTGCCCGACATAAACCCAGCGTAGGCGGCAGAACTGGACTTGGGTAGGCCTAGACGGCCGCGCCGCAGGTCGCGACGGCCGATCATCGTAGGGTGGAGGCGTGACCGCGCACATCCGCCCCGACCTCGCCACCATCCCGGCCTACGTTCCCGGCCGTAACCACCCCGATGCGGTGAAGCTCGCGTCCAACGAGACCACCTTCGGTCCGTTGCCGAGCGCGACCAAGGCGATCGCGGAGTCCGCCGAGCAGGCCAACCGCTACCCGGACAATCAGGTCAGCGAGCTGCGGGCGGCGCTGGCCGAGTTCCTCGGCGTCACCGTCGCCAATGTCGCGGTCGGCTGCGGCAGTGTGGCGCTGTGCCAGGAACTGGTGCAGATCACCTGCGACGCACCCACCGACGAGGTGGTGTTCGCGTGGCGCTCGTTCGAGGCGTATCCGATCGTCACGCAGGTGGGCAACGCGACGGCAGTACAGGTGCCACTGGCCCCGGACTACCTGCACGATCTGGACGCGATGGCCGACGCGGTCACCGAGCGCACCAAGCTGATCTTCGTCTGCAATCCGAACAACCCCACCGGCACCGCACACGGGCGTGCCGAGTTGGAACGGTTCCTGGATCGAGTGCCCGCGCATGTTCTCGTCGTGCTCGACGAGGCCTACTACGAGTACCTGCGACTGACCCCCGAAACCCGCCCCGACGGCGTCGAGATCGGTCGAACCAGGCCGAATGTTGTTGTGCTGCGCACCTTCTCTAAGGCCTACGGCCTGGCCGGGCTGCGTGTGGGCTACGCGGTTGGTGCTCCGGAGGTGATCGCCGCACTACTGAAGGTGCATATCCCGTTCAGCGTGAACCGGATCGCGCAGGTCGCCGCGATCGCCTCGCTGCAGGCGCGCGGTGAACTGCTCGATCGCACCGATGTACTGGTGGCACAACGGCATCGGCTGCGTGAAGCGCTGCTGGCCGCGGGCTACGCAGTGCCGCCGAGCGAGGCCAATTTCGTGTGGTTGCCACTGGGCGAGCGCAGTATCGAATTCGCCGAGGCGAGTGCCCTTGCGGGCGTGCTGGTTCGGCCGTTCGCCGGCGACGGTGTGCGGGTGACGGTCGGCGATCCGCACGAGAACGAGCAATTCCTCAGCTTCGCCACCGCACCCGAAACGGCGGCCCGATTCCGTTAGTCCGGGACATGGTCAGCATCCCTTGACATCGGTTTGCGGTGGGATTACCGCGAATTCGAGCACACTGCCAGCACACCGGTCGTAGGCTGACTCGCAGCTGATTTCGGTGTTCGAATTCCGACGAATACGCATGCGGCGACGACCGACCATTACCTGGTCGGCGCGCGCCACCGGTCGAGTGATGTGTTCTCGGCGGGCAATCTTCCCGCGTCGGAGGGTGCACCCGCACGGCCCCGCACCCCGCTGCCCGACCGGAGATTTACCGTGAACCAAGGCTCTCGCCCCGCTGTCTGCGAAACACTCACCCCCACAGTCCCTTTGGCAGCCAATGTCGAGGTCGACGCGCCGCCCTCGGTCGATCTGGAACGCCGGTTGCGTGACTGCGACGAGTTCTTCCGCTACCCCGAGCTCGGGCACCTGCCCACCCAGCGCCGCCTCGGCGCGCTCGCCGAATTGCGCGATACCGGCACCTACACCCAGACCGCCGAGGAGATCCTGATCGGCGCGAAATTGGCGTGGCGCAACCACGCTCGCTGTGTCGGCCGCAAACATTGGCGATCGCTGAAGCTCCTCGATGCCCGCCGAGTTACTTCTGCGCGGGAACTTGCCGAGGTGTGCTGGCAACATTTGCGCCTGGCCACCAATGGCGGCGCGATTCAGTCGATGATCACGGTCGGCCCGACGTCCGAACCCGGCGGTGGTGCGTACCGGATCGAGAGTTCGCAGCTGATCCGCTACGCCGGCTACCGCAACGGCGACGGCACCGTCACCGGCGATCCGGCCAATATCGCGGCCACCGAGCAGGCACTGGAGCTCGGCTGGCGTGGGGCGCGCACGCCGTTCGATGTGCTGCCGGTGCTGATCAGCACCCCAACCGAGGGCGTGCGGTACTTCGACGTTCCGCGCGAGCTGGTGCGCGAGGTCGACCTGATCCACCCCGACTACCCGTGGTTCGCCGCGCTCGGCCTGAAATGGCATGCGCTGCCCGCTGTTTCGAATATGGATCTGGATGTGGGTGGGGTCAGCTATCCCTTTGCCCCCTTCAACGGCTGGTATGTCGGCACCGAGATCGGCGCACGCAACCTCAGCGACACCGATCGATACAACATGCTGCCGCTGATCGCCGACATGATGGGCCTGGACACCTCATCGGTGCGGACGCTGTGGCGCGACAAAGCCCTGATCGAACTCAATCATGCAGTGCTACACAGCTTTCGGGCGGCTGGCGTGCACATGGTCGACCACCACACCGTGGCCAAGCAGTTCTGCGATCACGTGCAACGCGAGCAAGCTGCCGGGCGCGCGTGCCCGACCGACTGGAGTTGGGTCAATCCGCCCATCTCGTCCGGGCTGACACCCACCTTCCACCGCTACTACGACGCGCCCGACCTGGATATTCGACCGAATTTCGTCCGCCGAGACTGACGGGTTACGCACCGCCTCCGGCGAGCGTAGGGTTCTCGGTACGGGCCGAATCGCCCTGGTCCGGCTCGTTTCGACGAGCGAGGGAGACCGAGATGAGCACCGCGTCCAGTTCAGGATTCGATGCCGATGCACTGCGCCGCGGAATCGAAAGCCGCGATGCCGCAACACTGCTGACGCTCTACGACGACGATGCCGAGATCCGTATGGTCGACCACCGCGACCAACCCAGCCATCCGCGGGTGATGCACGGCCGCTCGGCGATCAGCGCGATGTTCGACGACGTGTGCGCCAGGGAGATGACCCACTCCCTCGACAGCGTCCTGATCGACGGCGACCACATCGCCTTCGTGGAATCGTGCCGCTACCCGGACGGCACCCGCGTCCTGGCTCACTCGATGGCCAACTTGCGCGACGGCCGCATCGTCGACCAGACGTCGATCCAGGCGTGGGACGAAGGGTAGTCAGCTGAAATCGGCGACGTGGTCGGCCGCCCACCGGCGGTAGTCGCGGGCCGGTGACCCGGTGACATCGTGCACCGTTGAGGTCGCGGAGCCGGGTACATCGACGAGGCCGGCAAGCCCGCTCAGCACTACGCGCGCGATATCGGGTGGGAGCCAACCCATGTGCTCCACCGCCGCCTCGGGGCTCACCTCCTCCCAGATCAGCGTGCGCCCGAGTGCGGCGCCGATGGCTTCGACCTGGTCGATCCGGCTCAGCGGGGCCGGGCCGGTCAGGGCGTACCGCGCGCCTGCGTGCCCATCGGTGGTCAGTGCGCGTACGGCGACCGCGGCGATATCGGCCTCGTGCAGCAGCGTCATCGACGCTGCTCCATACGCGCCGCGCACCACATCGCCGGTGCGGATCTGCGGTGCCCACTCCAAGGTGTTCGTGGCGAAACCGCTGGGGCGCAGGAAGGTCCATTCGAGCGTGGATTCGGTGATCGGCTTCTCGATGAGGGCATGTGCCCGGCCGATCGGGTGGTCCTGTTCTTCCAGATCGTCACGGACCGCCCCGGAGGAGAGCAGGACGATGCGGCGCGCGTATGCGGCGATACGAGCGACTACCGACTCCGCGATCTCCGCCGACAACATCGGCCAGGTCAGATAGACCGCATCGACGCCATCGAGTGCGCTGTCGAGGGTGTCAGGTGCGGTCAGATCCCCGTGCACAACCTCGACATCCAGCGGTAGCGACGCCGCGCGCGGATCACGAGCCAACGCCCGCACCCGTGTCCCGCCCGCGGCGAGCTGCGCCGCCACCTGACCTCCGACGTGACCGGTCGCCCCGATCACCAGAACCTTGCTGGTATCCACCATGGGCCAACCGTACGAAGGGGACTTACTTCTGGAAAGGACCTACTGATAGGTAAGCTCCGGGCATGGCGGTAGGAGTCCCGGAGAGCGACCGGTCCACACTCGGGCAACGTGACGTATTCGACAAGGACTGCCCGGCCCACACCATCCTCGGCAAGGTCACCAGCCGCTGGGGCGTCCTGATCCTCGCGGCGCTACGCGACGGCCCGATGCGATATCACGTCCTACGCGACCGAATCGGTGGCATCAGCGAAAAGATGCTGTCGCAGAACCTGCGCACCTTCACCGAATACGGCTTGGCCGAGCGCACCGTCGAACCCACTGTGCCACCACGTGTTTCCTACGCACTGACGCCGATAGGCCACGAGGCAGCCGAAGAGCTACATGGTCTATTGAAGTGGGTGAGCACCCGCGCCGAAGAGATCGTGGCCTTCCAAACGTCCAGCCTGATCACGCAAGAACATGGGTAACTCACCGACCACAGCAAATTCGCCCACCGGCAAAACCCCCAGCCGCGTCCCCACCTCCCCACGCACCTAGGTCTGGCCTGAATACGCGGAGAGGCGGAACAGCGGAACTGCGGAGACGGAGGGATTTGAACCCCCGATGGTGTTACCCATGCTCGCTTTCAAGGCGAGTGCATTCGGCCGCTCTGCCACGTCTCCCTGCCCTGGATCGTAGCTGATCCGCTGATCGGTGGCGGCGTGGGTTCTGGTTGCCCGGCGCGTGCGGGTGGAGGATAACCACCATGTATGCGATTCAACTGAATGGGTTCGGTGGGCCGGAGGTTATGGAGTGGACCGTGGCGGTCGATCCGGAGCCGGGGCCTGGTGAGGTGCTTGTGGAAGTTGTTGCGGCGGGAGTTAATCGGGCCGATGTGATGCAGCGGATGGGGTTCTATCCGCCGCCTGCCGATGCCAGTTCGATTCTGGGGTTGGAGTGTTCGGGGACAATTGTGAAGTTGGGCGCGGGGGTTGAGGACTGGCAGGTCGGGGATCGGGTGTGTGCGTTGCTGGCGGGGGGTGGATATGCGCAGTTCGTGGCGGTGCCTGCCGCGCAGCTGTTGCCGATTCCGGACGAGATGGATGCTGTCGCGGCCGCGGGATTGCCGGAGGTG
Organism: Nocardia sp. NPDC058480; assembly: GCF_042720495.1. Lineage (NCBI taxonomy): Bacteria > Bacillati > Actinomycetota > Actinomycetes > Mycobacteriales > Nocardiaceae > Nocardia > Nocardia sp. NPDC058480. The sequence continues at coordinate 57,451 of NZ_JBHXMN010000003.1, forward strand.
GCGGCGACGGTGTGGTCGAACCTGGTGATGACGGCCGGGTTGCGATCGGAGCAGCTGGTGTTGATTCATGGTGGCGGTGGCGGGATCGGGACGCACGCGATCCAGGTGGCGCGAGGGCTCGGGGCGCGGGTCGCGGTGACGGCGGGGTCGGACGAGAAGCTGGCCAAGTGCGCCGAACTGGGGGCGGAGATCCTGATCAACTATCGGACCGAGGACTTCGTCGCGGTGCTCGCGGACCAGGGCGGTGCCGACGTGATTCTCGACAATATGGGCGCGAAGTATCTGGAGCGGAATGTGGAGGCGCTGGCGCCGTTCGGGCAGCTGGTGGTGATCGGGATGCAGGGCGGCGTCGCCGGGACGCTGAATATCGCTGCGCTGCTGCGCAAATGGGGCACAATCCAGGCGACCAACGTGCGCAGCCGCCCAGCGCTTGGACCTGGCAGCAAGGCCGAGGTCATCGCCGCGGTTCGCGCCCAGGTGTGGCCGCGGATCGAGGCGGGCGAGATCGTTCCGGTGATCTCCACCGAACTACCGATTACCGAGGCCGCCCGCGCGCACGAGATGCTCGACGAGTCGACGACCTTCGGCAAGGTGATCCTGCGGGTTCGCGACTGACACGCCACTGCCGACGGGATCGTCGACGTGGTCGGGCCGATGTCGTGCTGACCGACTACTCCAGCGCGCTGAGCGCCCGGCCGAGCTGGTCGATCTCGTAGCGGGTCGTGTAGGGCGCGAGGCCGATCGTGACGGCACCGCCCTCGTCGTTCACACCGAGCGCGTCGAGCAGTCGACTCCCGCCGTGTACCCCGCTGACCGTGCCGATCCTGGCATCGGCCAGCTTGGCCGCCACCTTCTCCGCCTGCATCCCGGCCATCGTGAAACTGACCGTCGGGATGCGGGTGGAGGCGCGGCCGATCACGGTGAGGTTGTCGACCTTCTCCAGCACCTGCATGAGGTGGTCGAAGAGCTGGTCGTGATAGTCCTGCAGCGAGGTGATCGACATCTCGAGGCGTTCGCGGCGGGTGCCGGTGGCGCGTTCGTCGAGTCCGGCGAGGAAGTCGATCGACTCGGTGAGCCCGGCGAGCAGCGCGTACTGATGCCCGCCCACTTCGAGGCGTTCAGCACCCTTGGCATAGGGGTTGAGCGACATCGAGGGGATGCGGTCGAGGAACGCGGGGTCGCGGAAAACCAGCGCGCCCACCTGCGGCCCACCCCACGACGGTGCGCTCAGCGCGACCACGTCGGCATTGAGTTCGTCGATGTCGATCAGCGCGTACGGTGCCGCGCCGAACGCGTCGGCCACCAGCAATCCGCCCACGTCGTGCACCCGATCGGCCGCCACCCGGACACCGGGCGCCGAACCGACGATCGGCGATGCCGCGGTGAGCGCGACCAGGCGCGCGGTGGGGCCGATCAGCTCCTCGAACTGCCACGACGGCATCTCACAGGTCTCGATCTCCACCTCGGCCCAGCGCACATGCGCGCCGTACCGGTTGGCGATGCGCAGCCACGGGGCCACGTTGGCCTCGTCGTCCAGGCGGGAGAGCACGATGCCGGTACCGAGCCCGAGGCGTGAGCTCAGCGATTCGGCCAGCCAGGCCAGCAGTACCGCGCGATCGGGACCGAGCACGACGCCGGCCGGATCTCCACCGACCAGATCGGCGACCGCTTCCCTGGCGGCGTCGAGGATCGCGCCGCTGCGCGATGCCGCACCGTGGCGGCCGATATGGGAAAACGAGGAGTTACGGAAACCCGTTGAGACGGCACGCGATACCGAATCGGGAACCAGCATCCCCGCCTGCGGGTCCAGATGGATCCAGCCGTCGCCCAGGGACGGTATCAGGCCCCGAACCCTCGCGACGTCATAAGTCATGGTGGTCACTTTAAGGGCTGGGGGCCTGTCGGTGTAACCGCGTAGGGGTTTTAGCGCGAACCCGACACACACGCAATGATGGGGATATGACGCACTCGGAGGATGTCCCCGAATCCATCGTCGTGATCGGTCCCGACGGCCGTCCACTGACCGTGCCCGCCGACGCCGACAGCGCGTCCGCGTTCAACGGACAGGTCGTGCCCGACGACGAGAAGGCCGCGAGCGAATCGGCCGAGTCGCTCACCGACATGGTCGAGCAGCCCGCCAAGGTGATGCGCATCGGCACGATGATCAAGCAGCTACTCGAGGAGGTTCGCGCCGCACCGCTGGACGACGCCAGCCGCACGCGCCTCAAGGAGATCCACAAGTCCTCGGTCCGCGAGCTCGAACAGGGCCTCGCCCCGGAACTGCGCGAGGAACTCGAACGCCTCACCCTCCCCTTCACCGACGACTCGGTGCCATCGGACGCGGAACTGCGCATCGCCCAGGCTCAGCTCGTCGGCTGGCTGGAGGGCCTGTTCCACGGCATCCAGACCGCGCTGTTCGCCCAGCAGATGGCCGCCCGCGCCCAGCTCGAGCAGATGCGCCAGGGTGCGCTGCCGCCGGGAATGCACGCGGCCGACTCCAAGGCAGGCGGCCATGTGGGCGGCGGTCAATACCTGTAGATCTACCGGCGCCCGTCGACAACCAACCCTGTAAGGTCGGGGACCGTGCCCGCCGCTGCCGCTCGTCCTGATTCGGTCTCCGATGAGGGTGACGTGCGTACCGAAGAGAGCCCCGTGCATTCCGAACAGACTCCGACCGAGACAGAGCTCGCCGAAGCTGCCGCTGCCGAGCACACTGCCGACGCGCCACTGCTGGTGAAGACGCCGATGGTGTCGGATTCGCAGACGTTCGGGCGTGCGTTCAAGGACATGCGCGACGGTCTACATCAGCGCGAGCTGTGGTTGTCGCTGGGCTGGCAGGACATCAAGCAGCGCTACCGGCGTTCGGTGCTCGGTCCGTTCTGGATCACCATCGCGACCGGTTTGCAAGCGCTGGCGATGGGCCTGCTGTATTCGACGTTGCTGAATCAGCCGATCAGCGAATACCTGCCGTACGTGACCGTCGGTCTGATCGTGTGGAACGTCATCCAAGCCTCGATTCTCGAGGGCTCCGATGTGTTCATCGCCAATGAGGGACTGATCAAACAGTTGCCCTCGGCGCTGAGCGTCCACGTATATCGCCTGGTCTGGCGCCAGTTCCTGTTCTTCATCCACAATGCGGCGATCTACGCGGTGTTGTTGATCGCGTTCTCGATCTGGCGCAACCTGGACTTCTCGTTCCTGCTGGTGATCCCCGCGATCCTGCTGCTTTTCCTCAATGCCATGTGGGTGACGATCGTGTTCGGCATCTTCTCCACCCGCTACCGCGATATCGCCCCGATCCTGGGCTCGATGACGCTGATGCTGTTCGTGCTGACCCCGGTGATGTGGTCGACGAAGGCGCTGGAGAACTCGGTCGGCGGCATGAGCGAGCGGGCCAAGCTGATCGAGATCGTGCCCACCTTCCACTACCTGGAGATCGTGCGCGCTCCCCTGCTCGGCGAGCCGTCGGAGTGGCATCACTGGGCGATCGTCGGTGCGATCACGGTGGTCGGCTGGGCCGTCGCGATCCTGGCGCTCAAGCAGTACCGTGCCCGCGTCCCGTACTGGGTTTAGGAGCAGTTCTCGATGAGCCGTGTGAGTATCGAAACCCATGAGGCATGGGTCGAGTTTCCGATCTTCGACGCCAAGTCGCGATCGCTGAAGAAGGCGTTCCTCGGCAAGGCGGGCGGCGCGATCGGGCGCAACAGCTCCGATGTGGTGGTGGTCGAGGCGCTGCGCGACATCAACCTGTCGCTCAAAGAGGGCGACCGGGTCGGCCTGGTCGGGCACAACGGCGCGGGCAAGTCGACGCTGCTTCGCCTGCTGTCGGGCATCTACGAACCCTCGCGCGGCAGTGCGCGCATCCGCGGCCGGGTGGCCCCGGTGTTCGACCTCGGCGTCGGCATGGACCCGGAGATCTCCGGCTACGAGAACATCATCATCCGCGGCCTGTTCCTCGGGCAGACACGCAAGCAGATGATGGCCAAGATCGACGAGATCGCCGACTTCACCGAACTGGGCGAATACCTGTCGATGCCGCTGCGCACCTACTCGACGGGCATGCGGGTGCGGCTGGCGATGGGCGTGGTGACCTCGATCGACCCCGAGATCCTGCTGCTCGACGAGGGCATCGGCGCGGTCGACGCGGAGTTCATGAAGAAGGCCCGCACGCGGCTGCAGTCGCTGGTCGCGCGGTCGGGCATCCTGGTGTTCGCCAGCCATTCCAATGAATTCCTCGCCCAGCTCTGCGATACCGCGATGTGGATCGACCACGGTCAGATCCGCGAACAAGGCGGGATCGAGGACGTTGTGCGAGCGTATGAAGGGCCCGAGGCGGGTAATCACGTGGCACAGGTGCTGCGCGATCTGGAAACCGAGAGCGCTGTCGACGCGGCGGGCGAGAAGAAGCTGGAGCAGAATCAGGTATGAGCGGTCAACGTGACGAGGCTGCCCCGGCTGCCGTGCCGGGTGGGTTCAGCATGACCGACCGACTAGAGGCGACTCCGGCACCCGTCGAACCTGCCGCCGTGCTGCCCGCGGAGGCCGTGGTGCTGGCCGACGACGCGGAGCTGCCCGCCGGCGCCGAACCCGCCGACATCACGACCGAGACCGGCCCCACCGCGCGGATCATCGCGGTGGTCGTCACGCACAAGCGCCGCGAGCTGCTCGCCGAATCGCTGAAAGTGCTTGCCTCGCAGTCACGTCCGGTCGACCATCTGATCGTCGTCGACAACGCCAACGAGGACGCGGTGGCCGAGCTGGTCGCACAGCAGCCGATCGAGGCCACCTACCTGGGTTCACGCCACAACCTCGGCGGCGCGGGCGGTTTCGCGCTCGGCATGCTGCACGCGCTCACCCAGGGCGCGGATTGGGTGTGGCTGGCCGATGACGACGGTCGCCCCGACGGGCCCGAAGTGCTTGCGACACTGATCGATTGCGCGCGCAGACACAACCTGGTCGAGGTGTCGCCGGTGGTCTGCGATATCGATGAACCGGACCGTCTCGCGTTCCCGCTGCGCCGCGGTGTGGTGTGGCGGCGACTGCGTTCGGAGCTCGGTGACGAGGACTTCCTGCCCGGCATCGCCTCGCTGTTCAACGGTGCGCTGATCTCGGCGAAGGCCGTGGATCTGATCGGTGTGCCCGACCTGCGGCTGTTCGTGCGTGGTGACGAGGTGGAGGTGCACCGCCGCCTGGTCCGCTCCGGGCTGCCGTTCGGCACCTGTCTGCAAACCGCCTACCTGCATCCCAACGGCGCCGAGGAATTCAAGCCGATCCTGGGCGGGCGGATGCACACCCAGTACCCGGACGACCCGGTGAAGCGCTACTTCACCTACCGCAACCGCGGTTACCTGATGTCGCAGCCCGGTATGCGCAAGCTCTTGCCGCAGGAGTGGATTCGATTCTCCTGGTTCTTCCTGGTGACCCGACGCGACCCGGCCGGGCTCAAGGAATGGTTCCGGTTGCGCTCACTGGGCCGCAACGAACACTTCGGCAAGCCGGACTAGCCCCCGAAAATAGGGGGTAGTTCCCTATGGCAGCAATCGGCCGTTCGGTCTTACGATGCGAAACGTGACCTTCGCAAAGAATTTCGCATCCGCCGCGGCGACCGTGCTCGCCGGCGCCGCGCTCTGTCTCGCCGCACCCGGCACCGCTCAGGCGGACGACACCTGCCAGCTCGGCTGGTCCAACGTCGGCCCGCGCTCCTGCGTGATGAACGAAGTCAGGACCGCGCCGGTGGCGACCCTGGGCAACGGCATCTGCGTCGGCATCCTGAACGTGGCGGGCACCGCGTTCGACGGACCGCTCAATTCCCCGAGCGTGGCCCCCGGCGCCACCCACAGCATCGCCCTGCGCGTCTCGCAGGGCTTCTCCCCACTCGGCAACTGGGCACCCACCGTACTGGCGTGCGATGTGAACGTTGTCATCGACTGGAAGAACCTGGACAGCGGCGCCACCGGCTCGGTGACCCGCTTCATCCCGGCCACCAGCACCAGCACCTACCCGGTCCAGGACGTGATCGCGAACACCGGCCCCGGTCGGGTCCAGGTCACGGTCCGCACCGACAAGCCCAACATCCCCCAGTCGACCGAAGTCTTCGTGCCGTAACCCCTGAGTACGGGACAGGAGTGCCGTCGCCGGACAGCACACGGAAAATGGGTTGCTGGGCGTTGGTGTGGTGGGGCAGAGTTGGCGTTCGAACGTTGGAGAGGAGGTGGATGTCCGTGAGTACACGCGTGTGGATTGCCGTGGCCGGGCGGCGTGATTGTGCGCCTGCCCAGGTTGCTCCGGACATCACCTCTGCTCGCTGAATCCGTCGTCCGGGTTCGGCACCCGACGAAGGATTCCCCATCATGGTCGACTACGACCTGCTTGTCCCTTACGGCTGGACCGAAGCCGTAGCTGCTGAATATCTGCCGCTGCTCGGCGATCTCGCACCTGCCCGCATCGTTCGGATGGACCGCAGCGAATGCGATGTGGTCACGCCGAGCGGGCCTGCGCGAGCCTCCTGCCCGCGCGACATCACCGGACTGTGTACCGGCGACTGGGTCGGGCTCGATGCCGAAGGTACTGTGCGGCAACTGCTCCCCCGGCGCTCGGCGATCATGCGATCGTCGGTGTCCGGGCGCTCGGTGGCTCAGGTGCTGGCCACCAATGTGGATACCGTGCTGATTTGTTCGGCTGCCGACGGCGATGTCGACCTGGGGCGGATCGAGCGGATGCTCGCGCTGGCGTGGGAGAGCAACGCTCAACCCGTTGTGGTGCTGACGAAAGCCGATGCGGCGGACTATCTTCCGCTCGACGAAGTGCGTGCGGTCGCGCCCGGCGCAACGGTTGTCGCCGTGAGTGCCGCCGCCGCGGTCGGTCTCGAGGTTCTCACCGCCGTGCTCGACGGCACGGTCGCCCTGATCGGACCTTCCGGGGCGGGCAAGTCCACCCTCGCCAACGCACTACTCGGCGCAGAAGTGTTCGCCACCAATGCCGTTCGCGCGGTGGACGGCAAGGGTCGGCACACCACCGTGCATCGTGAACTGCGGCCGCTCCCCGGCGGCGGCACCCTCATCGACACCCCCGGCCTGCGCGGGATCGGCCTCTACGACGCCGCCGACGGCATCGGCAAGACCTTCAGCGACATCGAATCCCTCGCCGCTGATTGCCGTTTCGCCGACTGCGCCCACGAGACCGAACCCGGCTGCGCGGTCCAGGCCGCCCTCGCCGACGGCACCATCACCGAACGCAGGCTGACCAGCTATCGCAAGCTGGCCAAGGAAAACGAGTGGATGGCCGCCCGCACCGACAAACGCCTGGCCGCCGAACGCGAACGCGTCTGGCGCGATATCAGCAAACAGCAGCGGCGGAACTACCACGAACGGGGCCGCCGCTGAACCCGGACAGTCGATCATCAGGCACTCACGCGAACAACGGCCGAGGGCCGAACTGCGTCAGTGCCTGATGATCTCGGACGAAACGGGTCAGCTCGGGTCGATCCCGTACAGGCGCGCCCAGTTCTCTCGACTCGTGAGTTCCGGTACGGCACTGCGGTATTCGGCCTGCAACGCGGGCAGTTCCTTGCGGAGTTTGCGCAGCGTGCGGTAGGCGCGAATCAGCAGCGCACGAGCACGGGCCTTGTCCCGACGACGTACTCGCACGCCGGACTGGGAAGCATCGGTGACCACCACGTGGTCGAACAGGCCGATGTGCCACCAGTGCGCGTCCTCGCGGGTGACCCCGATGAGGCCGGGCTGGGTGCGGCCGGTCCACTGGGTGATCGCGCGCTTGATCAGCACCAGGTTGGCGCGGCTCGGTTCGCCGCTGGCCCGGCGCACGGAGATGTCGGCGGAGTTCACCGGCGGGGTTGCCGCGGGGTGCTTGATGGTTTCGGGGTAGTCGTTGCGGGTGCTGCGGGCGGCGGCCAGCGCGTCGATACCGCCGTCGCGCAACGCCTTCGGGCCCTTCATGAAGTCCTCGATGCCCTGCAAGGTGGTGTGCACAAGGCCGTACTGCATGCCGACGAGGTGCTCGGCGATGTAGCGGAAGAACTCGCGCGTGATCGCCTTGCCGTCGAGATCGGTGTGCAGGGCGCCGACGATGAGCGAGTTACGGGTGGAGAAATAGCGCGCCCAGTCGTCGTAGTCCTTCCAGTAGAAGTCGGCGTGCCAGACGGCGGCGTTGGGCAGCGTGACGGTGACGAAACCGTGCTCGCGCGCCCGGATGCCGTACTCGACGTCATCCCACTGGAAGAAGATCGGCACCGGCAGGCCGATCTTGGCGACCACCTCGGCCGGGATCAGGCAGGTCCACCAGGCGTTGTAGCCCGCGTCGACCCGGCGCTCCTGGTTCTTCTTGAGCATGGAGGTGTTGCGCAGCGCCTTGGGCACCTTCTGGCCGTGCTTGAGCTCGTGCAGGTGCACCTCCTCCGCGCCGACATTGAGGTAGTCGGGGTTGAGGAGGAACAGCATCTGCGCGCCGACCAGGGTCGGTTCGACGGTGAGGTTGGCGAACGCCTGCAGGCGCAGGACGGTCTCGGGCTCGCAGAGGATGTCATCGTCCATCAGGATGACGTCGGCGTGCTCGTTGGCCGCCGACACCTCGTACAGGCCACGGGTGAAGCCGCCCGCGCCGCCGAGGTTGGGCTGGCGGATGTAGCGCAGCTTGTCGCCGAAATCGGGACGGACCTGCTGGAACAGCGGACGGTCCTCGACCAGGTCGGTGCCCTGGTCGACGACGTACACCGCATCGATCGCGGCCAGGACGGTCGCGTCCGACGCCAGCGCGGCGACGGTGTGCGCGCAGTCCTCGGCCCGGTTGAAGGTGCAGATCGCGATGGCGACCGGGCGCACCTTCTCGGGCGCCTGCGCGGTCCAGGCGAGCTCGGTGATCGCGAGTTCGCCCCCGACGGCATCGAACTCGAGCCACAGCGCGCCACCGTCGACATACTGATCCAGCGGTGCGGTGAGCGAGACATACCCGCTGCTGGTCGCCACCAGCGAGGCGATGATCCGGCGGTGCCCGGCGATATCGGAAGCGACCAGCCGCACATTGGCTTTCCCGCCGACCGCGAGCTGAGCGCCGACCGACACCTCGGTGACGGTGGTCCAGCGCTGCCAGTAACTGGCGGCGAGCCGGCCGAAGTAGGTGTTGGTGTGCGCGGTCGCACCCTTGGGCAGGTGCAGCGAGTGCCGCTCACGGACCGCGGCACCCCCCTTGACGACGGCGTAGAGGTCGTCGCTCACCCGCGCCGACGGCCCGGTGAAGATGCCTCGGGCCAGCACGAGCCGCTCGGGCGCTGAGTGTTCACCCCGCAGCGATGCGGGCGCGGCCTCGCGCCGATCGTTCGATTCGGTCACGGCTTTGGTAGCCGACTGCTCCATGAAGTCCTCGAAATTCTCGGTATCGACTGCGCCGGCGCAGGGAGTCACGGAAAAGTGCGCGTCGCGGCGGGCGGGGCGAGGATATCAATCGCGCGACACCCTCGCGTCCTCAGTGAGGTGTTGCCGCACTCCGCGCGTGTTGCTCATCGCTTGCCGATGAGCCGGTGAAAACGAATTTGCTGTAGGCCCAATAGCGGAATACGACCGCCATGGTCTGGCCGATAACGGTGGCGGAAATGTTGTCCGCCAGCGGTGACGACAGATCGAGCACATAACGGGAAAACCCGAGGCAGCCGAGTTGCAGGAGGATCGCTGCCACATTGACTATCGCGTACAGAAGATATTCCCGACCGGGGCTGTCGGACTTGCGATGGGAGTAGGTCCACCACTTGTTCCCGAAGTAGGTAACCACCGTCGCCACCACGATCGCGATGATCTTGGCGGCCAGCGGGGAGTGATAGAGCACACCTTCGGAGAAGCCGAATCCACCGCCCCAGAACACCAGCAGGTTGTAAGTCCCGGCATCGACGAGAAACCCGATCGCCCCGACAACCAGGAAGGCCGCACCTTGCCGCAACCCCGCCACCACCCTGGACACCAAGGGCACAGCAGGCGGTTCAACTGATTGCGACACGCCCTGACGGTAGCCAACCACCACCCCGACCCTCAGGGAGGGTCGGCCACGCAGTGGCCGGTTCGCCGGTTAGACACCGTTGCGTAGGTGCCGCAGGAGCAAGCGACGGTGGCTAACCAGCGGCCCCTCAGGGCCGCGGACACCCGGGCACCAGCCCGGCGATAATCCTGTAGCCTCCCGGTGTCCCACTGCTGCCTAACTCCGAGGATTGACCCGGGTGGACTCCACCGAGCTTCGCATTGCCGCCGTGGTCCCCTGCCACAATGAAGAGGCCGCGGTCGCCAAGGTCGTCGCCGACCTCAAAGCCGCCGTGCCGGGGATCGTCGTCTATGTCTACGACAATCTGAGCACCGACCGCACCGCCGAATGTGCCCGCGAGGCCGGGGCGATCGTGCGCTACGAGAACACCAAGGGCAAGGGCAATGTGGTGCGCCGCGCCTTCGCCGATATCGAAGCCGATGTCTATCTGATGATCGACGGCGACGACACCTACGAGGCGTCGGCCGCTCCGCTGATGATCAAGACGCTGCTCGAAGGCCCCTACGACCACATTCTCGGCGTGCGCAAGCAGGACGACGCCGATGCCAGCGCCTACCGCAGCGGTCACGAGACCGGCAACAAGGTGCTCAACGGCGTGGTCGGCAAGGTCTTCGGCGAGAACGTCGAAGACATGTTGAGCGGGTTCCGGGTGTTCTCGCGCCGGTTCGTGAAGAGCTTCCCCGCCGTGTCGCGGGAATTCGAGATCGAGACCGAACTGACCGTGCATTCGCTGCACCTGCGCGTGCCGCGGACCTCGGTACAGGTCGGGTTCCGCGACCGCCCCGCGGGCAGCGAATCCAAACTGCGCACCTACCGCGACGGCACCAAGATCCTCGCACTGATCCTCGGCCTGGCCCGCCACGAACGCCCCGTCGCGTTCTACGGCCTGTTCGGCACCCTGTCCTGGCTGATCTCGGTCATCCTCACCGTGCCGATCGTGATCGAGTTCTACAACACCCACGAGGTGCCGCGGTTCCCGACGCTGTTCCTGGCCTTCACGCTGCTGCTGCTCGGCAGCCTCGCCTGGACCGCGGGCGTGATTCTCGACGGCATCCGCCGCTCGCGCCATGAGACGGCGCGGCTGGTCTACCTGCGTTACACGGCCGCCGGGGTGAGCGAGGACGTCGCGGCCGGAGAGCGTCGGTGACCACCACTACTGAGCCGGAGACGACTGTCGAGCTCAGTAAAACCCCCGCGCGTAAAGATCGGGCGCTGGCGCCGGTGCGCGCGCTGACCCGGCGCTTCGGCGCCGCGACGGTGGCGTTCGCGATGGTCGCGACCGTGTTCGGTGCCGTATTCGCCGTGCTCACCCCCGCCTTCTGGGGCCACGACGAGATCACCCAGTTCGGCCGCGCCTACCAGGTCGCGCACGGCGGAGTGTTCCCGCAGCGCATCGTCGACGATCGTGGTGTGGCCTACGGCGGGCAGATTCCGGTCAGCGTCGACGCGCTGATGGGCTACGCGTTCCGCGACTACAACGACAACCCCGACGAGCCCGACGCGATGGTGGCCGACCCCGGTGCCTACGACCGGCTCGGCTCGGCCGAGATCACCTCGGCGACGCGGCAGATGTGGTTCACCAACACGGCCGCCTACTCGCCGGTGCCGTATGTGCCTGCGGCCGTTGGCATTCGGCTGGGCGAGGCGCTCGGCCTCAACGTCGGTGGCATGTATCTGCTGTCCCGGTTCGCCGGGCTGGTGGCCTATCTGGCGGTTGTCGGATTCGGGCTCTACGCGCTGCGCGAGCGGCGTAGCCAGTGGCTGGTATTCACCGTCGCGGTGCTGCCGATCGCGCTGTTCCAGGCGGGCACCGTCACCGCGGACACACTCACCAACGCACTCGCCATCATGGTCTCGGCGCTGCTGCTGAAAGCACTGTTCGTCGGTGATCGATTGCGCCCGGTGGAAACCGCCGCGCTGCTCGCCGCCACGATCGCGCTGCCGCTGAGTAAGCCGACCTATGTGCTGCTGGCGATGCTCGTTGTGGTGGTGCCCGCCGACCGCCTCGGTTTCGCCGGGAAACTGAAATTCGTCCCGTGGGCATTCGCGGTGACGGGTGGAGTACTTTTTCTCGCTTGGACGAAGATCGCGGCGCCGACCGGCGAGGGCATGGGCCTGATGCGCCCGCCGCATCAGTGGGGCCAGGTGCGCCCCGGCGATCAGCTGAAGGGAATCCTCAGCGATCCCGTGCAATTCGTGCACGTCTTCGGCGAGAGCATCGCGCTGCGCGATCATCGCTGGTTCAACCAGTTCTTCGGTGAACTCGGTTTCGCGTATGTGGACGTGCCCGCGATCTCGATGCTGGCGTGCCTGCTCGCCTTCGCGGTGAGTTTCGGCATCATCGACCGAATGAGTACTGCCACAGCCACTTTCCGTCGGATACTGATCGTGACGCTGACGGTGCTCGCGAGTGTGGCGATGATCTACGTGACGCTGTACATGTCGTTCACGCCGGTCGATTTCTATCTCATCGACGGTGTGCAGGGCCGGTATTTCGTGCCGCTGGCGATCATGGGGCTGGCCGTGCTCGCCCGGATCGTGCCGCTGCGGCTGACGAACTCCGAGGGCGTAATTCCGACCCGAGGGACGGCGATCACTGTCACTTGCGCATCGACCTTCGCGTTGATCGCCACTGCCGCAACGTATTACACCGTCGTCTGGGGATAATTCCCCAGACGACGGCGGGGATTACAGCGTCTTTTCGCCCGCGGCCGCGTAAGCGCGTTCGGTATCGGCCTTTTTCGGTCGCCACCAGCTCTCGTTGTCGCGGTACCAAGCGACGGTGTCGGCCAGGCCGGCCCGGAAGTCCGCGTAGCGCGGTGACCAGCCGAGTTCCTCGCGCAGCAGGCTCGCGTCGATGGCGTAGCGCTGGTCGTGGCCGGGGCGGTCCGTCACGTGATCGAAGTCGGTGGGCTCGCGATCGAACGCTTGCAGGATGAGCTGGACGACGGTCAGATTATCGAGTTCGCCCTGGGCGCCGATGAGATAAGTCTGGCCCGTGCGGCCGCGCTCGAGAATGTTCCAGACCGCGCGATTGTGGTCGTCGACGTGAATCCAGTCGCGCACCTGATGACCGGCGCCGTACAGACGCGGGCGCACACCGTCGATCAGATTGGTGATCTGGCGGGGGATGAATTTCTCCACGTGCTGGTACGGGCCGTAGTTGTTGGAGCAGTTCGACAGGGTGGCGCGGACACCGAAAGACCTGGTCCAGGCGCGGACCAGCATGTCGCTGCCCGCTTTGGTCGCCGAATACGGGCTCGACGGGTTGTAAGCGGTGGATTCGGTGAAACCCGGCTCGTCGGGGGTGAGGTCGCCGTACACCTCGTCGGTGGAGACGTGGTGGTAGCGCACATCGTGGCGGCGCACGGCTTGCAGCAGCGAGTAGGTGCCGATGATGTTGGTCTGCACGAACGGCCATGGCTCGGCCAGGGAGTTGTCATTGTGGGATTCGGCCGCGAAATGCACGACCGCGTCCACCCCGCTGACCAGGCTGTCGACCAGATCGAGATCGGCGATATCGCCGTGCACGAATTCGATCCGGTCCGCGACCGGGTCCAGCGACGCCCGGTTGCCCGCGTAAGTGAGCGCGTCGAGCACGGTCACTTGGACATCCGGGCGCGTGGCCACGGTCTGCTGGACGAAATTTGCACCGATGAACCCGGCCCCGCCGGTTACGAGCACTCGCACTCGGTCAACGATACGTGCATTCCGCAGGCCTTCGGGACCGAAGCGCCACCGTTATGCGTTGTCAGAACGACTCCGACTTGTGACGCGGCATATATTTATGCCGTGATCTACGTCACACTACCCCGGGGTAGGTTAAGAGTCGGGGTTGTTTTTCCTGAGAAAAACCCCGCTCAACACTCAGGTTTCTATCGGCGCACTGACATCGGGGTATCAATGGTGAACATAACTTGAACTAACAGTCACAGCAGGTTCACCTCCGGTTAGCTGCGAGCGCTTTTGATCTACGAGTCCCCTCCGCACGCTCCAACTTTGAGGTTCACCGAAAATGCTGATGAGGAAATTCGCCGCCACTTCGGCGCTGCTGATCGCTGCCATGGGCGTTGCCGCCGGCACCGCCCACGCCGAGCCGGCCGCCGCCGCTCCGCTGCCCGTCAACCTGTCCTACGAGATCGACGACAAGGCAGGCACGGTCAAGCTCACCGCCGATTCCGGTTCGCTCGTCGCCGAGAACGGCAAGCTGACGGTCAAGGCGAACGACGGCACCGTGATGGCAGGCATTCCGCTCGCCGCGCAGGTTTTCGACCACGAGTTCCCGGTTGCCGCGCAGGTCGCTGATGCCCGCACCGTGACGCTGACCCCGCAGCTCGACGAGCAGCACGCCGTCTACAAGCCGGTTGCCCTGCCCTTCGAGGGCCAGGCCGAGTTCAAGAACGAGTACGAGCGCGAGAAGGCCGCCTACTCCCGCATGAAGGACAACATCGGTCTGGCCGCCACCGTGGCCGGTCTGACCACCACCGTCATCGGCGGCCTCATCGGCTGCGTCGGCGGCGCTGCTCTCGGCACTGCGGCTTCGGCTCCGGTTGCCTTCCTGCTCGGTGCCGGTCCGGTCGTCGGCTGCATCGTCGGCGCTGCCGCGGGTGCGTCCTTCCTCGGCATTGTCGGCACCATCGCGATCACCGTCCCGGTCGCGATTGTCGAGGTCGTCAACTACTTCGGGATCATCAACTCCCCCTTCGTTCCCCCGGCCAAGAAGTAAGGCTCTCGGCACGTAGGACAGCAGGAAGCGGCCCCACCCGGAGTAATCCGAGCGGGGCCGCTTCGGCGTTTCCCGACCAGGGGCCCAGGGGCCTACGACACCGCAGGCCCCCCGGCCCGAGTCGGCTCGTCCGGCCGATCGCGATCAGGACCGTCCGAGCCGGTTCGGTGGTCTATGCCGTCCGCGCGCGCTGGGCCGGTTCCACCGCGGCGCGCACGAACTTCGCCACCCGGCCCAGCGCCGACCGGCTCTCCGGCATGCTCGGCAGGATGCTCATGAACGCGTGCACCTGCCCACGCCACAGCTCCAGAGTGTTGGGCACGCCGGCCGCGGTGAGCCGATGGACCATCAGTTCACAGTCGTAGCGCAGCAGTTCGTCCTCGGCCGCGATGAGCAGGACCGGCGGCAGCCCGGCCAGATCGGCATTCACCGGCGACAGCGCGGGATCGAGCGGACCGTCGTGCTCGGCGCCGAGCCGCACGACCGCCTCCAGACCAGAAAGCGGGATATAGGCATCCCGGCTGACGTTCACATACCCCTGCTTCGCCCGGTAATCCAGATCGAGCAGCGGACTCAGCCCGACGAGGGCGGCGGGCAGCGGCAGCCCGATGTCCCGAGCCCGCAGCGCGGTCGCGAAGGTCAGGAACCCACCGGCCGAATCTCCGGCGAACACAATGCGTGACGGATCGGCGCCGTGACGCAGCAGCCAGCGGTAGGCGAGCACACAGTCGTCGATCGAGGTGTCGATCGATTCACCGGGCAGCTGCCGGTATTCGACATTGAGGACAGGCAGCCCGGTGCGCCTGGCCAGCCCCGCCACGACCGCGCGGTGGGTCTGCAACCCGCAGACCGCGAATCCGCCGCCGTGCATGTACAGCACCGCGCCGTGGCGCAGCGCGCGTGAGCCGCCCGCGGGCCGCACCATCTCCATCCGGAACCCGCCGAGCTGGATCTGCTCGCGTTCGATGCCGTGCGGTTCGGGCCGCAGCCGCGAGAGCAGGTCGACCGCGGCGGCGCCGACCGGAATGGTGGCCCGGTTGATGGGCACGGTGCGCAGCAGCGGTCCGATCAGGCCGAGGCAGGCGCCCATCAGGACTCGCGAGGAGGTGCTGGTCCGGCCGGAGTTGACGACGATGCTCGGTTCCGGCCCACTCGAGGTGCTGATCGGTGCCACGGGCGCAAGCCCACCCATCACGCCGGTGATCTTCGTGGTTACCATCGCGCACCTACCTCACAGCTGGCGCGTCGACCCCTGACCAGGCGTAAACCCCCGGATCGGATGTCGGCGCTGACATCTAACTCAGTGATGTTTCACACATCGACGCTCACATAATCAGATGAACGCCACGTCTGTACCAGTTATCGCCCGACACGCCAGGTCACGAAACGTTCGTGACCAATTCGTCGACGTGTCGGAACCTCCCCGTCTCCACGGAGGACGGGACTGGCAGACTTGCCACCTATGCGCGGAATCATCTTGGCGGGCGGCACCGGCTCACGGTTGCACCCGATCACGCGCGGGGTGAGCAAGCAGCTCGTCCCGGTCTACGACAAACCCATGGTCTACTACCCGCTGTCCACCCTCATGCTGGCAGGGATCGACGACATTCTGGTGATCACCACGCCGGAGGACGCCGACGCGTTTTCCCGGCTGCTGGGCGACGGCAGCCAGTTCGGCGTCGCGATCAGCTATGTGGTGCAGCCAGAACCCGACGGCCTCGCGCGTGCCTTCGTCCTCGGGGCCGACCACATCGGCTCCGAACCGGCGGCGCTGGTCCTCGGTGACAACATCTTCCACGGGCCCGGTCTCGGCGCCAGCCTGGAACGCTTCCACGACATCGACGGCGGCGCGGTATTCGCCTACTGGGTGAAGGACCCGACCGCCTACGGCGTGGTGGAGTTCGATCAGGGCCGCGCGGTCTCCATCGAGGAGAAGCCGAAGGTCCCGCGCTCGAACTACGCCATCCCCGGTCTCTACTTCTATGACAACGACGTGGTCGAGATCGCCCGCGAGCTGCGCCCGTCGGCACGCGGGGAGTACGAGATCACCGACATCAACCGCGCCTACCTCGAGCAGAACCGGCTCAGCGTCGACGTGCTGGCCCGCGGCACCGCCTGGCTCGACACCGGCACCTTCGACTCCCTGCTCGATGCCGCCAATTACGTGCGCACCATCGAGGAACGTCAGGGCCTCAAGATCGGCGTGCCGGAGGAAGTGGCGTGGCGACGCGGGCTGATCTCCGACGAACAGCTGTGCAAGCTCGCCGAACCGATGGTGCGCTCGGGCTACGGCCGCTACCTGCTCGACCTGATCGACCGCGGAAAAGACTGGTAACGCATGGAGTTTCGTGAACTGGCGATCCCCGGCGCCTGGGTGGTGACGCCGCGCCTGCTCGGCGACGACCGCGGGATGTTCTGTGAGTCGTTCAAGGCCTCGGAGTTCGAGAAGGCCACCGGGCGCCCGTTCGAGCTGCACCAGGTGAACACCTCGGTCTCGGCGGCGGGTGTACTGCGCGGGATCCACTACACCGACGATCCGCCCGGTCAGGCCAAGTATGTGACCTGTGTGCGCGGTGCGTTCCTCGACGTGGTGGTCGACCTGCGGCCCGGCTCGCCCACCTACGGCCGATGGGACAGCGTGCTGCTCGATGACGTCTCGCGCCGCTCGGTGTTCCTGTCCGAGGGCCTCGGCCACGCCATCCTCTCGCTGGAGAACCGTTCCACGGTGACCTACCTGTGCTCGCTGGAGTACTCCCCCGAATTCGACAGGGACATGGACGCTTTCGATCCGCGCCTCGGTATCGCATGGCCGACCGAGGGCCGCGACGGTCGCCCGCTGACCTACGTTCGCTCGGCGAAAGATGAAGCAGCGCCCAAGTTTTCTGCTTGATTCACGTGAAACGCGTAACGGCACCACCTAGGTGAGGTGGTGCCGTTGCGCGTTATCCGATCAGGCGACCGGTTCGAGAACCTTCGCCTCGACGACCGGTGTGTCCTCGGCCTGCTTGCGGAACCGGGGCAGGAACACCGTGAGCGCGACCAGTGCGCCGACGATGGTGACGCCCGCCGCGAACTCGAGGCCCGGCCGGTAGGTGTCGAGCATCTGCTGCGGGGTGGCGCCCGCAGCGTGCCCACCGGAGGTGACGATGGCGGTGGTCACCGCGAGCACGATGGCCGCGCCGACCTGCATCGAGGTTTGCAGCACACCTGCCGCCAGACCCTGCTCGTCGTCGTCGATACCGCTGGTGGCCTGCACATTGATGGCCGGGAACCCGACCCAGCCGATGCCGATCAGCAAGATGGCGGGCAGCAGCATGGTGAAGTAGCCGGGCGCGGTGTCGAGCCGCAGGAACAGCAGGTAGCCGATGGCCATCACGCTCAGGGTGACCGCGATGACCGGCCCGGTGCCGAAACGGTCGATCAGCTTCTCCGAGAAGAACGCGGACCCGACAACCATGATGCCAACCGGGAGCAGCGCCATCGCCAGCTTCAGCGCCGACCATTCCAGGGTGTCCTGCATGTACAGGGTCACGATGAACTGCCAGGAGAAGTACGAACCGGCGACCGCGACGATGGCCAGGCTGGCCCGCACGAGCGAGGCCTTACGCAGGATGCCGAGGCGAACCAGCGGGTGCTTCACGCGCTGCTCGGTGATGACGAACGCGGCGAAAAGCGCGATCACGGCGACGAACGAACCGATGGTGCGGCCCGAGGCCCAACCGACTTCCGGCGCGGTGACCACGGTGTAGACCAGCAACAACATGCCTGCCGTCGACAAGAGCGCGCCGAGTAGATCGTGTCCGCCGTCTTCCGCCTTACCGTCCTTGGGCACCAGCGCGAACGCGGCGATCAGGGCGGCGACGGCGATCGGGACGGGCAGCAGGAAGGTCCAGCGCCAGCCGACGCCGGTCATCAGGCCACCGAACAGCAGGCCCATGGAGTAGCCGCCCGCGCCGAAGACGGTGTAGATCGACAGCGCCTTGTTGCGCGCTTTTCCTTCGGCGAAGGTGGTGGTGATGATCGACAGACCGGTCGGCGCGGTGAACGCGGCGGCCAAGCCCTTGATGAAACGGGTGGCGATCAGCAGGGCGGGATCGCTCACCAAGCCGCCGACCAGTGAGGCGACGGCGAACACCGCGAGTGCGATGAGGAAGACCTTGCGGCGTCCGAGCAGGTCGGCGGTGCGTCCGCCCAGCAGCAGCAGGCCGCCGTAACCGAGGATGTAGCCGCTGACGAGCCACTGCAGGGTGGAGGTGGACAGATCGAGTTCGGCGCCGATGGACGGCAGCGCGACGCCGATCATCGAAACGTCGAGGCCGTCGAGGAAAAGGACGATGCACAGAGTGATCAGCATGCCCCAGAGCCGGAGGGGCCACCTGGTGGGATCGGTCGCCTGATCTGCGGCCGAAAGCGTTGCTGGCGAAGTCATGCGGAGGACATTACATGCGCACGCATTAATTGCCAACACATAAAATGCCGTTGCATGAACATGGGGCAACCACTACGATGGGGGCCATGAACCCGGCCGTAACGTCAGCTCGGCGCAATGAAGCGCCCACCGAGCTGGTCGGTCAGTGGCGTGAACTACTCGGCAGGCATGCCGCGGTGAGTTGCGCGCTGGAGAAGGCGCTCCACAGGGACCACGAGATCGGCCTCAGCGAATTCGAAACGCTGGACCGACTGGTCGACGCGGCGTGTCAGAAGTACCGCATGACAGAGCTCGCCCAAGACATCTACCTGAGCCAGAGCGCGCTGTCGCGCGCCGTGGCCCGGCTGGAACGCGACGGCCTGGTCGAACGCAGCATGTGCGATCTCGACCGTCGCGCCATCTTCGTCCAGCTCACCGACAAGGGCAGGGAGGTCTACGACCGAGCCCTGCCCACCCACCGTTCGGTGCTCGCCGGTTCGTGGGACAGCCCTACAACGTGCCCGTAGCCGCCGTGGTGATATCGGCGAAAGCGCCGCGGTAGCGGTCGAATTCGACCGGTTTGTCCAGATAACTGCTGCCCGCGAGGGTTTCCACGTAGACCACTGGCGGCTCCGGTCGATCCACCGAATCGTCGACCCCGAAATCCAGGATCACGAACCGGCCCGATTCGAGACCGGCGTGATAGCCGCAATCGCCGGGAACCACCTGGATACGCACCGTTTCACGCTCGGCCAGCTCCCGTAATCGCGCGAGCTGGCCCGCGCGCACACGGTCGTCACCGATGCACCGGGTGAGCACCGACTCGGCCAGCACCACGTCCAGCCGCAACGGGGTGTCGGCCCTGGTGACCAGGGCCTGTCTGGCCGCCAATACCCGCAACCTGCGCTCGAGCCCTGCCTCGGTCAGGTCGGGAATCGTCCGCTCGAGCAGCGCCTTCGCGTAGTCGGCGGTCTGCAACAGTGCCGGGACCACGCCGTCCGCGTAGAGCGAGAGCCCCGACGCGGCTTCCTCGAGACCGATGTAGACCTCGAATCCCTCCGCGATCACGTCGCCGTAGCTCGTCCACCAACCCCTGGCTTTGGTTTCGCGAGCCAAGGCGGCCAGCGGTTCGACCAGGTCGGCCGGCGCGCCGTACACCTTGCACATGGCCTCGACGTCGAGGCTGCGCAACGACGTCTGCCCCGTTTCGATCCGCCAGATCTTCGCTTCCGACCACTCCAGTTGCGCCGCCGCGGTTCTCGTTGTCATCCGCGCACGATTGCGCAGGTCACGCAAGTGCCTGCCCAGCTGCCTGCGCGGCATCGTGGAACCCGTGACGCCCTGTGGTGAAGCCATACTTCCCCCCTGTATCCGAACTCCGGTCTCCGGACAGAACTTTCGGAGACCGCCCTACGCAGCCGACATCTCGTCGGATCTGCGTACGGATTGTTTCACAATGAATCGGACACTGCGCAAGACCTATTTTTTCTTGCGGAACCGCCAGAACTGCACCGCTCGAACGTCTTCGGAGAGTTGGTTCACCGGCTCGGCGACATCGGACAGGGCCTGGAACAGGCCATCTGCCAGTTCACTGATGTGTTCCACGCGACCGGCCAACCGGGCGGTGTTGTCGGCGAATTCGAGCATCAGCCGGACTGCGGCGGCGATGGTGAGGCCCAGCGGGACGGCCACCAGCGCGGCGAGCACGCCGAGGACGGCGGAGGCCTTCCACATCAGCACCGTGAACGCGATCGGCAGGCCGACGCCGAAGGAAGCGACGCTCAAAACGTAGGCCAGCGGCAGCAATGTCCTGGTCGCGGGCCTGCGGAACTGGATATCGAGCAGGGACCGGGCCGCCTCGGCGGCCCACTGTTTGGCGGAACCGGTACTGCGGAACGGCTCTTCGAACCCCGCGTCGCGCGCCAGGTCCGCTTGGTGGGAACCTTCAGCTGCTCGACCCGACCGCGTCCCGCCTGCCTGTTTCCAAGAGAGCCAGCGTGATTCGGCGTCGAATTCCTCGGCGTCCTCGTCATTCGGCTCAGGGGTGCCCGGCGCTTCGGTCATGTCCCAAATCCTGCCCGCTTTCGCACCCCGTCGCCAACCTGGGCGGCACCTTACCCGTGATAGCGACGGTTCCTGGACTGAGACGAATCAGACACTCTCGAATATTTTTCGAGAACGGCGTAACGAGTCGGCCACCCCGCACCGATACGCCCCATGAACGCAGGAACAGAGCTCTTCGGGGAATGGAGAACACAGTGCGCACGACGTTTCCGACCACCACTACGGCCGCCGACAAAGGTGCCGCCGCGCAGGAGTACGCCGCGCGTGGATGGACGGTTGCCGAAACAACCAACGGCCTGTGCTTGATCACCGACGACGACGTCTCGGCCATCGAGATCACCGGCGAGATCGCTGGTACGGTCCGTCGCTTCCTGCGCGCCAACAACCTGTCCGGCCCCGTGATCGAGATCCCGGGCCAGGAGCGTCGCGAGATCCACCTGGTCACCGGCGTCCGCAAGGCCGCCATGGCGATCGAGGCCATGCGTGAGGCCGGCATCATCGTGTACACCGACGGTGCCAGCATCCCGCTGCCGCCGACCCAGCTGGCCGCGGGCAGCGCCGCCTGGGGCGTCGCTCCCACCGAGGCTCGCTGGATCCCGCCGGTCGTCGCTCTCGGTGCGGCCGTGCGCTCGGCGATGGCACGCAAGCAGAAGACCGGCAAGCGCGCCGCGCTGACCCTGGCCAGCTGACCTGAACCAGCCGACACCCGCGATCCGCGACGCCTCCCCGACGTCGCAGCTCGCGGGTTTTCGGCGTTTCCGGCCATCGCCCGGCCCGGTGGGCGTAAGCATGAGATATGGCTCCAGGTTCGCTGTCTCATCGGTCCGCTTTACGGACCTGCCCGCTGTGTGAGGCCGTCTGCGGTCTCACGGTCACCCTCGACGACGCCGACCGGGTGCTGTCGGTGCGCGGTGATCGCGACGACCCGTTCAGTAAGGGCTTCCTGTGCCCGAAGGGCGCCAGCTTCGGCAAGCTCGACGACGATCCCGACCTCGTCACCACCCCGCTGATCCGCGACGGTGACGGGTTCCGCGCCGCGGGCTGGGACGAGGCGTTCGACCTGATCGCGTCCGCGTTCGCCGAGATCCCCCGTGGCTCGGCGGCCGTGTACCTGGGCAATCCCAACGCACACACCGTCGCGGGCGCGCTCTATCTGCCCGTCCTGATCCGCGCGCTGAGCACCCGCCACATCTACACCGCGAGCTCCGCCGATCAGATGCCGAAGCAGGTCGCGGCCGGGCTCATGTTCGGCGACCCGCTGACGGTCCCGGTTCCCGACCTCGACCGCACCGATTTCCTGCTGATGCTCGGCGCCAATCCGCTCGAATCCAACGGGTCGCTGTGCACCGCGCCGGACTTCCCCGGCCGGTTGAAGGCTCTGCGGGCTCGCGGGGGCAAGCTGGTCGTGGTCGATCCGCGCGAGACCAGAACCGCCGCGCTGGCCGACCAGCACCTGTTCATCCGGCCGGGCGCCGACGCCTATCTGCTGTTCGGGGTGGTGCACACGCTGTTCGACGAAGGTCTGACGGACGTGCGCGTCGACGTCGCCGGGCTCGACGAACTGCGCGCGGCCGCCATCGACTTCCCGCCCGAGGCGGTGGCCGAGCGCACCGGTATTCCCGCCGACACCATCCGCACACTGGCCCGCGAACTCGCCGCCGCGCCCACGTCGGCCGTCTACGCGCGGATCGGCACCTGCACCGCCGAGTTCGGCACGCTCACCCAGTGGCTGGTCGACGCCGTCAACGCCCTCACCGGCAACCTCGACTCCCCCGGCGGTGCCATGTTCGCCGACGCGGCGGCAGGCGGGGTGCAGCGCAGCAAGCCCTTCCGGCTCGGCCGCTGGACCAGCCGGGTGCGGGAACTTCCCGAGTCCATGGGCGAACTGCCCGTCGCCACCCTCGCCGACGAGATCGAAACCCCAGGTGAGGGGCAGATCAAGGCGCTGGTGACGGTGGCGGGCAACCCCGTGCTCTCCGCGCCGAGCGGTGCGCGACTGGACAAGGGCTTCGCTGGGCTCGAGTTCATGGTCAGTGTGGACAGGTACGTCAACGAGACCACCAGGCACGCGAACGTGATTCTGCCGCCGCCGCGCTCGGTGCAGTCACCGCACTTCGATTTCGCGCTGCTGCAGTTCGCCGTGCGCAACTACGCGCGGTACTCGCCGCCGCTGGTCCCGCTGGGCGAGCGGCCATCGGAATCGGCCGTGGTGGCCCGCCTCGCGGCCGCGGTGAGTGGTCAACCGCACGCCGGGACGGGCGCGGCCAGCCCGATCGCGATGGTCGACGAACTCGTCATCGCCGGCACCCTGCACAAGGCCGACATGAGCGACCGCCGCGATGAGCTGACCGGCACGGACACCACCGAACAGCGCCTCGACCTGATGCTCAAACTGGGCCCGTACGGTGCGTGGAACGGCGGCGAACTGAGCCTGAAAACCCTCATGGACAACCCGCACGGCATCGACCTCGGCCCACTGCGTCCCCGACTGCCCGGTGTCCTGCGCACCGCGTCGAAAAGGGTGGAGCTGGCACCGCCGCAACTGCTGGCCGACGTCACCCGCCTGCGCACCGGACTGGCGAGCGCCAAGCCTGCGATGGTGCTGATCGGACGACGTCAGCTGCGCTCCAACAACAGCTGGATGCACAACATCGCGGGCCTTGTCGGCGGCTCCAACCGATGCACGCTGCAGATCCACCCCGACGACGCGACCCGCCTCGGTCTCGGCGACCAAGCCGAGATCACCTCGGCGGCGGGCTCGTTGACGGTGCCGGTCGAACTGACGCCGACGATCATGCCCGGTGTGGTGAGCCTGCCGCACGGCTGGGGCCACGGCGCGAGCACCACCCAGTCGGTCGCGCTGGCGCACGCCGGAGTGAATGCCAATGTGCTGACCGATGATTCGGTGGTCGACGAGGTCTGCGGCACCGCCGTGTTCAACGGCGTACCGGTGACGGTAGGTCCGGTCTGATCGGTCCTGACCTGGAAACCGTTGCGCAAACTCGGCTTTCATCCCATTCGCAACAATGGACACGCCACGCTGTCAGTAAGAGTCCCCTAGACTGAGTGAGATTGCGGTCACAGCGGGGGTTTCGTCTAGAAGCCCGCATCAACCGGTACGGCTAGCAGAGGGGGCCCGATGCCCGAAAATTTCGTCGGCAGCGACGGAGAACACGAGCTACAGGACACGTTGGGCACCTCGGACAGAGCCGAGCGCTTCTACGACGACCAGGTGATCGACTACCTGAACCCCACGATGGTCGATTTCGTCGCCCGCATGGACATGGCCTTCATCGCCACCTCCGATTCGCACGGCGAATGTGACTCCAGCTTCCGGGCCGGAACCCCCGGATTTCTGCACGTGATCGACGATCGCACGATTGCGTACCCCGAGTACCGAGGTAACGGGGTAATGGCCAGTCTGGGCAATATCCTCGAGAACCCGCACGTCGGGATCCTGATGATCGACTTCGTTCGCGACCTCATCGGCCTGCACATCAACGGAAAAGCCCGCATGGTCGCCGACAGCGAGCTGCGCGACACCGTCACCGACCTGCCAACGGCCGAGCGGGGAAAATCCTCGCAGGTGTGGGTCGTCGTCGATGTCGAAGAGGCCTATATCCATTGCCGCAAGCACATTCCGCAGATGGTGCCGGTCGCGCGGGATCAGCGCGAATGGGGCACCGACAACATGCGCGCCAAGGGTGGCGACTACTTCGGCGTCAAGGCAGGCCGACAGCACGTCGAGGCCAAAGCAGGCTGACCTATTTGATCTTGAAGATCACCACACGCTGCACCACGAAGTTGATGACGGTTGCGGTGCCCTGCGCGACGACGAACGCCAGCGGCTGGCGCCACCACTCGTCGGCGAGCGCGAAGTACATCACCGCGTAGATCCCGACCTGCACGGCGAAGGTCACCGCGTACAGCGCGACCACCGCGAGGAACCGTGCCCTGCTCGGCTCGGCGTTGAACGTCCAGCGCCGATTGATCAGATACGCGGTGGTCGTGCCCGCGATGAAGCTGATCGCCTTGGCGAGAATCTCCGGCAACCCGAGCACGTTCGACAGCAGGGCGAGCAGACCGAAGTCGACAACAGCCGACAAACCACCGGTCAGCGTGAACCGCACGATCTGCGTCTTGAGGTCGACTTCGGTCCCGCCGGGCTCGTCGACCAGGGGAATTTCGGCGGGGAGCGGCAGATGCGGTTGGGCTTGCACGTGAGAAGCGTACGAGACCGGCGCACTGTCCTGCCACGTATACCCGCCATGCATGTAGCCTCTTAGCCGATGTCTGAGAACATTTCGACCACCAACGATGACGCGTTCGCGCTCCCTACGCGCACCCGCAAGCTCACCGGTTGGGGTCGCACCGCACCCACCTCCGCCGAAGTGCTCTCGACCAGCGATCCGGAACTGATCGCCAAGGCCGTGAGCATGGTGGCGCAGGACAACGACTCCAAGCCGGCGCATCTGCGACGCGGCGTGATCGCGCGCGGCCTCGGCCGCTCGTACGGCGATCACGCCCAGAACGCGGGCGGGCTCGTGATCGACATGCCCGCGCTCAACCGCATCCACCGCATCGACCGCGATTCGCGCATGGTCGAGGTGGACGGCGGGGTGAGCCTGGACCAGCTGATGAAGGCCGCGCTGCCGTTCGGCCTGTGGGTTCCCGTGCTACCCGGTACTCGCCAGGTGACCATCGGCGGCGCCATCGCCTCCGATATCCACGGCAAGAACCACCACAGCGAAGGCAGCTTCGGCAACCACGTCCGCTCGATCGATCTGCTCACCGCCGACGGTTCGGTGCGCACGATCTCGCCGAGCTCCGACGCCGAGCTGTTCTGGGCGACTGTCGGCGGCAACGGCCTGACCGGCATCATCCTGCGCGCCACCATCGAGATGGCGCCGACGGAGACCGCGTACTTCCTCAACGACGGTGTGAAGACCTCCACGCTGGACGAGACCATCGCGGTCCACAGCGACGGCAGCGAGGCGAACTACACCTACTCGAGCGCGTGGTTCGACGTGATGAACCCGCTGCCCAAATTGGGTCGCTCCTGCCTGACTCGCGGCCGCCTTGCCAAGGTCGACGAACTGCCGAAGAAGCTGCAGAAGAATCCGCTGAAGTTCGACGCGCCGCAGCTGCTGACGGTGCCGAACATCTTCCCCAGCTGGTCGGCCAACCGGCTCTCGCTCGGCGCGGTCGGCGAGGCGTACTACGCCATGGGCGGCACCTACACCGGCAAGATCCAGAATCTGACGCAGTTCTACCACCCGCTCGACATGATCTCGGAGTGGAACCGGGCCTATGGACCCGCCGGTTTCCTGCAGTACCAGTTCGTGGTGCCGACCGAGGCCGTCGAAGAGTTCAAGCGGATCATCATCGACATCCAGGCGTCCGGGCACATCTCGGCGCTCAACGTGTTCAAGCTGTTCGGCGAGGGCAACGCGGCGCCGCTGAGCTTCCCGATGCCCGGCTGGAACATCTGCGTCGACTTCCCGATCCGTCGCGGCCTCAACGAGCTGGTCACCGACCTGGACCGGCGCGTGATGGAGTTCGGCGGACGGCTCTACACCGCCAAGGACTCGCGCACTTCCGCCGAGACGTTCCACAAGATGTACCCGCGGATCGACGAGTGGATCAAGGTCCGCCGCAGCGTCGACCCGAATGGCGTGTTCATGTCCGATATGGCCAGGAGGCTGGAGCTCCAGTGATCAACGCAGTTGGCAACCCGCAGACCATCCTGCTCTTCGGTGGCACCTCCGAGATCGGTCTCGCGATCGTCGCCGAGTACCTGGCCAAGAGCCCGGCACGAGTGATCCTGGCGAACCTGCCCGGCGATCCCCTGCTCGAGAACGCCGTCACCCAGGTGAAGGCCGCCGGCGCGACCCAGGTCGACGTCATCGACTTCGACGCGCTCGACACCGACTCGCACCCGAAGGTCGTCGATTCGGCGTTCGCCGCCGGTGACGTCGACGTCGCGATCGTGGCGTTCGGGGTGCTCGGCGATGCTGAGGAGCTGTGGCAGAACCAGCGCAAGGCGGTCATGACCGTCGGCATCAACTACACCGCCGGTGTGTCGGTGGGTGTGCTGGTGGGCGACAAGTTCAAGACCCAGGGCCATGGCCGGTTCATCGTGATGTCCTCGGTGGCCGGTGAGCGCGTTCGCCGCTCCAACTTCGTCTACGGCTCCACCAAGGCCGGCCTTGACGGCTTCTACCTCGGTCTCGGCGAAGCGCTGCGCCCGTTCGGCCCGCGCGTGACCGTGATCCGTCCGATGCAGGTCCGCACGTCCGCGACCAAGGCCCACTGGGAAGCCACCGGCGCCAAGGAAGCCCCGCTCACCGTCGACCCGGAAGACGTCGCCAAGCTCGCCGTCACCGCCTCGGAGAAGGGCACCGAGATCGTCTGGGCCCCGGGCGAGGCCCGCTTCCTGATGTCGGCCCTGCGCCACGTGCCGCGCCCGATCTTCCGCAAGCTCCCGATCTGATCGACTGCGTTCAGGACTGCCGCATCATCCCCGGATGGTGCGGCAGTTCTGCTTTGCGGCTCCACTAGGCTGGCTCGGACCGTGGAGCACAGTGGAGCCGGAGGATTGCGCGCCGATGACGACCAATGACGAGGTGCGGGCGGGGCGCAGGATCTGGACCGGGGTCGGCGAAGGGGCCGCCGCCGCGGTGGTGGCGCTCGTTGTCGCCGCGGTGGGGCTGTTCGCGTTCTCGGCGGTGCAGTGGCCTGCGTTCAACTCCTCCAATGTGACTCGGGCGCTGACCACGGTGGGACAGGTCGCTTCGATCGCGCTGCTGGTGGTCTCGGTGCTGCTGATCCGGCTGCGGAAGTGGCCGCTGGTGGCGAAACTACTGTCCTGGGTGGGGATTTCGAGTTTTGTCACGGTCACGCTCGGGATGCCGCTGGCAGCGACGAAGCTGTATCTGTTCGGTGTCTCCGTGGATCAGGAATTCCGGACCGAATATCTGACCCGGCTCACCGACAGCGCCGCGCTGCGCGATATGACCTATGTGGATCTGCCGCCGTTCTATCCGGCCGGGTGGTTCTGGATCGGCGGGCGCGTGGGGAACGTGCTCGGGATGGACGGCTGGGAAGTGTTCAAGCCGTACGCGATCGGGCTGCTCGCCATTGCCGCCGCGGTGGCGCTGGTGTTGTGGATGCAGTTGGTGCGGGCCGATATGGCGGTGGGCGCGGCGGCCGCGGTGACGGCGATGACGTTGGCCTATGCGTCGCCGGAAGCCTATGGCGCGGTGCTCGTGGTGTTCATTCCGCCGGTGCTCGTGTTGGCGTGGGGTGCGTTGCATCGGCGGTCCGGTGGCTGGGGCGCGGTGCTCGGTACCGGGGTGTTCCTCGGGGTGGCCGCGTGTTTTTACACGTTGTACCTGGGGATTGCGGCGTTCACCGTGGTGTTGATGGCGATCGTCGCGGCGGGTTTCGCTGCCTACACTCAGCGGGCCGCTGGGCCGCCGGCATGGCGGGCCGCAATCGCACCGCTGACGAGACTGGTGGCTATCGGCGGTATCGCCATCGTGCTCGCACTGGTGGTGTGGACGCCGTTTCTGCTGAAGATGCTGTCGGGCGCGAGAATCCCCTCCGGCAGCGCTTTCCACTATCTGCCGGAGTCCGGTGCACAGCTGGCGTTCCCGATGCTGGAGTTCTCCCTGCGCGGAGCCCTGTGCATGATCGGCGTGCTGTGGCTCGTGGTTCGCGCCGGGTCATCAAGGCGCGCACAAGCATTGGGTATCGGCGTCGTGTCGATCTACCTGTGGACACTGCTCTCGATGACGGCGACCGCGGCGGGCACCACTCTTCTGTCCTTCCGGCTGGAGCCGGTCCTGCTCGCATTGCTCGCCGCCGCAGGCGTTTTCGGCTTCGTCGAAGGTGCGAAGGCCGTCTACCAGGCTGTGAACGAGCCCGCCCCGCTGCGCACCGCGGCCGCCGCGATCGCCGTCCTCGGCGCCATGGCCTTCGCCCAGACGATCCCCACCGTGCTCACCCACGAGATCGACACCGCCTACACCGACACCGTGCCCACCGACGTACCCAACGCCGACGGCACCTTCGGGGAACGCGCCGACAAACGCAAGCCCTCCGCTGTCGCGTACTACCACGCGGTCGACGATGCCATCCTGGACCAAACCGGCCGCCCCCGAGACGAATCCGTCGTCCTCACCGCCGACACCACCTTCCTGGCCTTCTACCCCTACTGGGGCTTCCAAGCCCTCACCTCCCATTACGCGAACCCCCTGGCCGACTTCAAGGCCCGCGCCGCCACCATCGCCGAGTGGAGCAAGCTCCCCAACTCCCCCGCCCTCGTCGAAGCCCTGTCGAAGTCCCCCTGGCGGGCCCCCGACGCCTTCCTCTTCCGCAACGACGGCGACAACTACACCCTCCGCCTGGCCGAAGACGTCTACCCCAACGACCCGAACGTCAAGCGCTACACGGTGTCCTTCCCCAAATCCCTCTTCACCGACCCCACCTTCACCCGCACCGAAATCGGCCCCTTCACTCTGATCACAGTGCGCCGCTGACAGCGGCTATCACGAACCATCGTCGGTGGCCGTGGGAAAGCCTCCGTCTTCTCCCGGCTCAACACGTCGTGCCCCGTCTGCGTTCCCATGACGTGGCGCGGATCGTGTCCGATCCGTGCCGAACCAGGTGTTCATCTCGCGATACGGCACTACACTGACGGGTGCGGCACGGTCGCCGCCGGCGGATCACACAACCCCCGGCGGCTGGCGTAGGAATCAGATCCTGCACGTCACGGGTCCCGGCGACCCGCTACCGGAGGAGGACGTATGTCCGATCCGTTGCACACGAGGGTGTGCCTCACCGGCCTGAACTGCTCCTGCCCGAGCATCAGCGTTTTCCTGGTACCCGAACCGCTGGTTCTTGGCGGGCAGATGATGCACCTGCTCGAACAGGCGCCCGTCGCCGGGCGAATACCCCAACCCACACCGGACGCGGAGCTGATCGACCTGATCCAGGCCGTGCGCACGCCGCTGGACACGCGTGGGCTCGCTCGCGCGCAGCAGGTCGCGTTCTCGGGGCCGCGCCACGATCCGCCGGTCGCGCGGGCGGTGCTGCACGACCATCTCATCGAAGAATCCGCGCCGTGGGGGCTCGACGTGGACGATCCGGCCGAACTGACCCGGCTGGCGATGCTGCCCGAGCGTCGCATCGGCGTGCGTCGTATCGACGATTTCCAGGCGTATTCGATCCGTCAGGCGATGCAGGCCGTCTATCGGTATTTCGAGATCGACCAGCGCATACCGTTGGTTTATCACGGCTTCGCCGACCCACGCGACGGCTGGTTCGCGCTGCGCGCGTCGGCGGCGTAACTGGCACGTGTGTCGATTGACACCCGGTAGCCACTGGTGTGCGGGACAGCGATAGACCACAATATGTCCGGTCAGTGTCAACAAACCGCGCGGTCGGTGTCGCGGGGCGAGTACGCTGCGAAATGTTGGAAGTTCGGCCGACCGAAATCAGTTTTGGTAGCGCTGATCGGTAGGGATGCAGAGGTATAGCTATGACGCTCAGCCGATCGGAGCGGATCGATCTTTTGACCGCACGCGCGCAGAGTCAGACTCGTGACCCGGGGCCGCGCGAGCCGCGCCCGCAGCGAGCGCCACGCGAGCCGCGCGCCACACGCGAACAGCTCGGATCGCTCGGCGAGATCGAGCGGGTGGTCATCGACGCCACCATCGCCCTGCTCGCGCCGGGCCAGAAATTCGCACTCCTGTGGTCACTGCAAGTCGGCGAGCAGGCCGTCGCCGGGGTGCAGATCAAAGAGCGCGACGGAACGGTCACCAACCTGATGCCGCCCATCGAGGTGCTCGAGTACCTCACCGATCACAAGCGGATGTCCTACGACCCGGACACCGGTGCCTGGCTCAGCGCCGAGATCTTCATCGCGGGCCCCACCCGGTACAAGACCAACTACTCCACCGTCGCCGTCGCGGACTGGATGCCGGAGGTCTCGGCCGACGACCTCGTCGCCGAATTCGCCGCCTTCCCGCGCCTCGACTCCGAGATCCCCGATTGGGCCCGATCCCAGCTCGACTGGGCCGCCCGCCGCACCGGCTGAGGCGCACCTTCGCCTTCGCTCCGGCCATGGGCAGCCGAGGAACGCCTACGCCTCAGCTCCAGCCCATTCGCAGCTGAGGAACGCCCGTCGCCTGTGCCATTAGGAGCGGCGCCGACCGGCGCACAGGTTCGATGGCTAGCATCAGTCCCCGTGCGACCGGACCGATCTGAACGAGCGTTCACCCGATACCGCCTGATCGCCCTTGTCTGTGGGCTGCTCGGGTTCGTGCTTGCCCTGCTCACACCGCTGTTGCCGGTGCGCCAGGACCGCGCGAGCCTGGATTGGCCGCAAGCGGGCGCGACCAGCGTCGAGGCACCGCTGGTGTCGTATGTGCCCCAGCGCCTCGATGCGCGGCTGCCGTGCACGATGCTGAGTGGGCTGCCCGGTCCCGGCGCGGAGAACCCGACAACGACCACGCTGTTGACGACGATTCCGGCCGCCTCCGGCAAAGCCGACCGCGGGCTGAGCGTCACCGTGCGCGACGGCGTGGTGGGGGTGCAGGCGCGCGATGTGCCGATGCTGTCGGCGCCGATCGCGGAGATCGGCGGGTGTGAGCACATCAGTATCGTCTCGACCATCGAGGCGACGACCGTCGAGTTCGTCGGGGCGGCGCGCCAGGACGGCACCCCGTTCCGCAACACCGTCACCGTCGACAAACGCCCCCAGATCGTCGGCGTCTACACCGACCTCGACGCGGCGGCCCTCACCGGCGCCCGACTGCACGCCGATATCGACTCCCGCTTCACCTCGACGCCGACGACGCTGAAACTGGTGGCGATGATCGGGGCTGGAGTCTTCACCCTCCTCGCGCTGATCGCGCTGCACCTGCTCGACACCGCCGACGGCCGACGTGCCCGCCGCTTCCTGCCCCGGCACTGGTGGCGGATCACCCCGACGGACGTCGTGGTGGTCGTGACGCTGCTCGGCTGGCATGTGATCGGCGCCAACACCTCCGACGACGGCTACATCCTCAATATGGCGCGCGCGTCGGGCCCGTCGGGCTACATGGCCAATTACTACCGCTGGTTCGGCGTGCCGGAGGCACCGTTCGGCTGGTCCTACGAACTGCTCGCCTGGATGACGAAGATCTCCGACGCCAGCCCGTGGATGCGGCTGCCCGCGCTCGCTGCCGGACTGGTCTGCTGGGCGGTGATCAGCCGGGAAGTGCTGCCCCGCTTGGGTGCTCGCGTGCGCCGCGACAAGGTGGCGCTGTGGACGGCCGGCCTGGTGTTCCTGGCCTTCTGGCTCCCCTACGACAACGGCCTTCGCCCCGAACCGCTGATCGCGGCCGGCGCGCTGCTCACCTGGTGCCTCATCGAACGCGCCATCGCCACCGCACGACTGCTGCCCGCCGCCTTGGCGATCCTGGTCGCCGCGTTCTCGCTGGCGGCAGGCCCGACCGGCCTGATCTGTATCGCCGCGCTGATCGCGGGCACCCGGCCGGTCATGCAGGTCATCATCAAACGAGCACAGGGTCTGCGCCCGCGCCGAATCGCCGCCGACAGCGAGTTCGACGCCGCGGATGACCAACCGTCGAGCGATGCGACCAGCGCCGCGAAGACGGGCGACACGAACAAGACGGAAGGCACGGCGGATCGACTTTCGCTGGGCACCAAGATCTTCCGGTACGCGGCACTGCTTGCCCCCGGTGTCGCGGCGGGCACGCTGGTGCTCATCATCGTGTTCGCCGATCAGACGCTGGCCACCGTCATGGAAGCCACCCGAGTCCGCACGCTCGTCGGCCCGAACGTCGCCTGGTTCGACGAACGCACCCGCTGGGACTCGCTGTTCATGCTCTCCCCCGACGGCTCGCTGGCCCGCCGATTCGGCGTCCTGGTGATGCTGCTGTGCCTGCTCGTCTGCATCCTGCAAGTCCTGCGCAAGGGCCGTATCCCCGGCACCTCACGCGGTCCCTCGGTGCGCATCCTCGGCATCGTCTTCGCCGCGCTCCTGCTGATGATGTGGACGCCGACCAAGTGGACCCACCACTTCGGTGTCTACGCGGGCCTGGCGGGTTCGCTGGCGGCCTTGGCCGCGGTGGCCGTTGGTACCAACGGAATTCGCGCTCCACGCAATCGCTCGCTGTTCGCGGCGGCCGTTCTGTTCCTGCTCGCGATGACCTTCACCGGCTCCAATGGCTGGTGG
The DNA here is from genome assembly GCF_042720495.1 of Nocardia sp. NPDC058480. Lineage (NCBI taxonomy): Bacteria > Bacillati > Actinomycetota > Actinomycetes > Mycobacteriales > Nocardiaceae > Nocardia > Nocardia sp. NPDC058480. The sequence continues at coordinate 90,937 of NZ_JBHXMN010000003.1, forward strand.
TACGTGTCCAGCTACGGTGTGCCGTTCTGGGACAAGGCGCCGATGGTGGCGGGCAAGGGCGTTTCGACCCTGTTCCTCGGCCTCAGCATCCTCGCCCTGCTCGTCGCGCTGTATTTCCACCTGCGCGCCCACTACCGAACCCCCTCCGACACAGGGCGTTTCGACCGCTTCGCGACCATGCCACTGACCATCGCGGCGGCACTACTCGTCCTGTTCGAGGTGGCGTCGATGGCCAAGGGCGCCATCACCCAGTACCCCGCCTACTCCATCGCGAAGTCGAATATCAATTCGCTGCAAGGCAATACCTGCGGCCTCGCCAATGACGTACTGGTGGAATCGAATACGGCCGATTCGCTGCTCACCCCCTACACCGGCGACCCTGCCGACGGCCTGAACGCCGAATCCACCGGCTTCACCCCGGACGGTGTAGCCGACGACCTCACCGCCGATGCCGACGAAACCGTGGTCGGCGGCGCCAACTCCGTCGACACCGATTCCGCCAACAAGACCACCAAGACCACCGGTGCGGGCACCGGCGGTGGCACCAGCGCCGAACCCGGCATCAACGGCAGCACCGTCGCCCTCCCCTTCGGCCTCGACCCCGCCCGCACCCCGGTCCTCGGCTCCTTCCAGGACGGGGTCCAGCAGCAGGCGAAGCTGACCTCACAGTGGTATCGCGTCGACCTCAACGACAGCGTGCGCGACGATCCCGCCTACCAGGCTCTCGTTGTCACCGCGGCCGGGCGGATCCGCTACGTCGACACCGACGGCGTCGTGCACTACGGCCAGGATCTGCGCCTGGAATACGGCACCCGCGCCGCCGACGGTTCCGTCGAGACGACCGGCTCGGTCGCGCCGATGGATATCGGGCCCGCCCCGTCGTGGCGCAACCTGCGCGTGCCGATCGATCAGTTGCCCGTCGGCGTGAACGCGGTGCGCCTGGTCGCCGCCGACAACGACATCACCGGCAAGCAGTGGCTCGCGGTTACCCCGCCGCGCCTGCCGAAACTGGCCACCCTGGACTCGGTGGTCGGCCGGACCGCTCCGGTGCTGCTCGACTGGCACGTCGGCCTGGCGTTCCCCTGCCAGCGCCCGTTCGAGCATCACGACGGCGTCGCGGAGGCCCCGCAGTGGCGGATTCTGCCCGACCGGGTCGGTTCGGACGCGTCCAACGCCTGGCAGGACGATATCGGCGGTGGCCCGCTCGGGTGGACAAATCTGCTACTGAAGGCCGAGACTGTGCCCACCTATCTCGACCATGATCTCGGCCGTGACTGGGGCTCGCTGGAGCGGTTCACGCCGTATCAGCCCGCTCCGCCCGCCGAGATCGAGGTGACGGTGATCGAGCAGTCAGGTCGAGCGAAGGAACCGGCAATTCGGGCACAGTGACGTGCGTTACAGACACTGGCAGCGCAAGGGCAGTGACCAGGCACTGGCGCATGTCGCATACGAAACGCTCAGTGCCCGTTAGGGTTTCGATAAGGTGAAGCAACTGTAAATGTCAGCGTAAAGGTCCTGTGCCTGCACGTTTGAGCACGTACGCTGGTGGGTATGACAGGAGCCTTCGATGACATGGATCTACGAGATCTCGTCGAGTTGCTCAGCAACGACGAGAAACAAGAACTACGACCGGCCGTAATGCGGGTACTGGAAAGACTGCCTTCACAAGAGGTATTACGTCGCGACCTGAACCGTCGCATGCTCAACGTCTGACTCCTGTCCCCCATCCGACCGAAAAGGCGCGGACCACACAATGTGATCCGCGCCTTTTACTGTCCGGCCGAGGTCAGAACACCCGCAGCGGGCCCGGGGTCCACAGCCCGTTACGCGGCGCGGTGCCGGTCTCGAGCTTGGCGGGGGTGGCCTGCGCGTACTGGTCGTAGCGCTCCAGCGAGCCCCAGTCGCGGGCCCAGTCGTCCTTCAGGTAGGTCGGGATGGTGACCCGGCTCGCCAGCATCTGGGTCATGCCGAGCGGACCACCGAACTCCTGCGCCTGCCAGGTATCGGTCGACGAGATCGCCAGCGGACGGTCCGGCAGGATCCGGTAGTTCGGCACCTCGGCCACGCCGTTCTTGTGCGCGAACGGACGCTGGCACGGGAACTGCAGGCCGACGGCCCAGTCCAGCAGCACCGGCTGGTCACGGCCGATGAACGTGTCCAAGCTCTGCAGCTTGGGCACCCGCGGCGGGGTGAACGCCAGCCACTGATCGCCGATCAGGATCGGGTCGTTCGCCAGCACGCGCACGGCGTTCACCTCGGCCGGGAGGTCGGCCAGCGGCACGCGCAGGTTGCGCCACGACGGCGCGGGGCCGATATCGCGCGGCTGGTAGGCGCCGAGCGTGGTGACGCTGCCGTCGGGGTTGCGGGTGCCGTATTCGACGAACAGCGCCTGACCGTACTTGTCGGAGCCGGAGTCGTCCTTGGAGGCGATGCGTCCGGCCGCGCTGATCACGACCAGTGGCGAGTCGTCGGAGCGGGCGGGCAGGCCGTACCAGGCCGATTCCAGGTGGGCGGGCTGCTGCATGCCCTCCTGGTAGGAGCCGAGAATCGGGGTCTGGGCCGGGTCGAGACCGAACGGCAGCGCCACGGTCGAACCGTTGACGCCGAGTGCGCCCTCACCACCGCCGGTGCCCGCGCTCTCGCCTTCGGCGAAGGCCGCGCCGACCGACTGGTTGCTGGTGTTACCGGTGCCCGGCTTCACCTCGACCGCGTCGGCCGACAGATCGCCCGGCACGCCGTTGGGGGTGAACCCGACCGAGCCGGAGCCGGCCAGTGGGTCGTTGGGGTCGGTGAACGGGCGGGCCGGGTCGACGATCGGGTCGAGCCTGCCACCGTTCGGGTCGGATTCGACCAGCACGTCGTTGGCCAGGCCACACGAGTTGTCGCTCAGCGCGTCGATGTTGGAGCGGCCGAGCGAGTAGCCGGGGTACTGCTGCGTCGCGCCTTTGACCAGCGAGAGCACTTCGAACAGCACCATCAGACCGACCACGATGGTCAGCGGGATGGCGGCGAACTTGCGAATCCTGTTGCCGCGCTTGGTCTTCACCGACGGCACCGGCTTCACGTAATCTTCGCGCAGCGCGTACCAGCCGACCAGGGCCAACGCCACGCCGAACAGGATCAGCATCACGGTGTTGGAGTTGATGCCGCTCACCGAGATGGTCTTGTCGAACCACGGCACGCCGTAGCTGGACACGTACCAGTAGCCGTTGATGCCGGAGAACGACAACGCCAGCACGAACATCAATCCGGCCAGGAAGATCGCCCGGTTCTTGCGTGAACGCAGCGCGCTCTGCGACACGGCCACCGCGGTCACCGCCGCGAGCCCACCCGCGATGCCCGCGTAGGCACCGAAGTGGTGGGTCCACTTGGTGGGGTTGAACATCATGAAGAAGATCGTGCCGAAGACGATCCCCATCAGCCGCCAGGTCGGACCCGATGCGATCCCCGGCACCTGACGGCGGCGCAGCAGTACCAGCAGCGTCGTGAACAGGCACAGCAGCATCACCAGGAAGGCGAAACGGCGAGCCAGCGAGCCGTCGACGGTCTCGACGAACATGTAGTAGTAGCGCAGGTAGTCCTCGTACCAGGCCAGGTTCGGGCCGGTGGCCTGACGGACCCGGTTGGCTTCCTGAATACCCGCGAAGGTCTGGTCGCCGTAGACGACCGTGAGCACGAGCATGCCCGCCGAAGCGATCGGCGCGAGCAGCGCGACCGTGCCGAACTCGCGATGACGGCGCACGATGATCCGCACCAGCGGCCGGATACCGGCCAGCAGCGCGGCCACACACATCAAGCCGGTGGGCGCGGCGGCGAGGGTGAAGGCCGCGATCAGCACCGCGATGCCCGCGGGCAGCAGGCGGCCGGTGGCGATGGCGCGTTCGATGGAAACCCAGGTGAGCAGCGCGCCGAGGGCGACGATCGGCTCCGAGCGCAGGCCGTTGTCGAACGGCAGCCAGAACGCCAGGAACACCAGGCCACCGGTCCACAGCGCCACCTGCGAGCGCTTCACCGCGTTGCCGAGGCGAGGCACCACCTCACGGCTGATCACCATCCAGCACAGGATCGCGCAGATCAGCGCAGGCACGCGCACCCACGGGCTGGCCGTGGAGATCTCGGCGAACACCTGGATGACGTAGTAATACCAGCCGAATGGCGCCTCGGGGACGCCGTACCAGCGGAAGTAGTTGGCCATATAACCCGCGTCGGGGGCCACGCGCACCATCGACAGGATGTAGCCGTCGTCGGAGGTGTTGGCGCCGACGAAATGCCAGACCAGCAGCGTGCCGATCACCGCGCCGTCGGCCCAGGTGGGCTTGAGCCAGTTGCGCGGCAGGAAGCGGCGGTGGCCGCGCCCGTCACTGCCGTCGAGGCGGCCGAGCGCGGCGAGCGCCAGCAGCGTGCACAGCACGGCCGCGATGATCGCGACCAGCTTGATCAGCGACGGGCTCGACGAGAATCGGGTGTCGATCGTCGAGGTCAGCGAAAGGCCCGGCGGCACCGCGCCTTCGAGATCGGTGAACACGCCCACGATCTGCGGCCGCAGGTCACCGGGGAGCTGCCCCTGCACCGGCACCTGCACGGTTTCCACCGCACCAGGCTGTCCGGCGATCGGCCGCTCGACCTGCTTGGTCAGCCCCGCGAACGCCGCGGTGGTGCGGTTCTGGTCGGAACTGATGACGATCGCCGAACACCCGTCCATCGCCGACCGGTCCGCCGAGGCGACCACCGCATTGCGATCCACCACATCGACCGCGGTATCGGAGACGCGCACGAACAGCGCCTCCAAGGCCGCGCGATCGCCCTGCGGGGGCGCGGTCGCCAGCAGCATGCCGCCCTGCTCGGGCAGCGACGACACGGCACTACACGGGATCGACACATTCAGGTCGATCGGCACCTGCGACATCAGCGGTGCAGCCACGTTCGCGAGCGTGCCGTTCTGCGGCCAGTTCAGTTGGGCGGTGGTCTGCGTGACCGGAAGAAACGGCGTGGCCACCGCGAACAGGGCACCGAGAATCCCGGCGACCATCGCGATCCATCGCGCGATCCGGAAGTCCCTCGCGGTGACCACCGGTTCGGCAGGAGGCTTGGTGAGAACAGCTGTTGCGGCGTCTGGCACGGTTCGACATCGTATCTGTCCGCCCCTGGTTGTGAGGGGGCGCTCGCCACACCAGCGGCCGCGCACCGGCCGACGGTGCGAAGTTCGAGCGTTTCATCAGGGGTGTGGAGTCAGCTCGTCTTGACGGCAGTCGGCGGGTGAGGCGGAAACGTGCCGTTTTAGCGTCATGCCGATCAGCTATCAATCCGGCGCGAACGGCGCGCTCGGCAGTCATCTCGGATCAGCACAGGAGTTTCTCGACGATACCAGTGTGCAAAATACACTTGTATAAAAAGTCCAGTAATACCTGTTAAATGGCGTAACGGTCACGTATTTTAAGGGCGAGAACGCAGGCTCGGGACGGAATCACGAAGGTTTCTCCTGCGAAATATTCAGGCCGAAAGAATCGCAACGACGAACAATTGCGGTTGTATTCTTGAACACGACAGCTTCACTTCGAATGTCTGTCGGTTTCACCCTAGGAGTACGCAATGTTCGATAAAAAGCTGTTTGCGCGCGCAACGATGGCTTCCTTGAGTTGTGCGGCGGCCGCAGTCGCTTTCGGAATTGGACCGGCGCAGGCCGCCGGATCCACCACCGTCGCACCCGCCGGTGCGAATGTAACGGCGACCAATTCGGGCACGGTCAAATTCGTGGCGGGCAGCGTGACCGTCACCTGTACCAGCTCCACCGCGACCGGATCGGTACCCGCCGCACCCGGAAACACCAATCCGAGCGGGCCGGTGTCGGTGCCGATCGCGGCGCCGACCTTCTCCGGCTGCACCACCAGCATGTGGGGTGTCAGCGCCACCATCACCACCAGCGGCAGTTGGGCGCTCACCGGGCAGAACGGCCCCACCATCACCGGTAGCCTGGCGATTCCCACCGGTGGCATGGTGATCAAGACCAGCGGCCTCGCCTCGTGCACTGCCGTAGTCGCGCCCACCGCGCCCGCCTCGATCGCGGGCACGTGGACCAATGGGGCACCCTCGAAGGTCTCGGTAACCAACGCATCAGCCCCGGTCAAGGTGACCGGCGGGTTCGGGTGCCCGACCAGCTCCACCACGGGCTCTGTCACGGCCACCTACTCGGTGGCCAACACCAGCACCCCGTCGGTGCCGATCACGGTCGGCCCCTGATTCCATCGACAGATATTCGGGTGACGGGTAACGCGACGAAGTCACTACGAATTCGGTGAAATATATGCAATAAAGACCCGCGTGCGTAGCAATACGCACGCGGGTCCACACATTCTGGGGCATACTCCGTCGGCGAGGCCGCGCGCTTGTTCGAAGCGCGCGGATTTCGTCGTGTCAGGGGTGCGTCCGAAATAGTCTTCGATGCCGTTCATTCTATTCCGAATACCCTTGGAAATTAATCCGCATGGTTATCCATTCAGGGTGCGCCTTTCGCGAATATCCAGCCTGGCATCGCACCGGGAAGACGAGGTGACGCGCCCGCCCGGACCCCCGCTCTCTTCTGAGCCCCCGCCCTCCCTAGACTCGACTCCATGACCAAGGTGAATATCGAAACCAACTACGGACCTATCGTGCTCGAGTTGGACGACCAGGCCGCGCCGAACACGGTCGCCAACTTCGTGAACTACGTGAACTCGGGCCACTACGCCGGCACCGTGTTCCACCGCGTCATCCCCGGTTTCATGGTGCAGGGCGGCGGCTTCGAGCCCGGCCTGAAGCAGAAGCCGACTCAGGCGCCGATCCAGAACGAGGCCACCAACGGCCTGAAGAACGACAAGTACACCGTCGCGATGGCCCGCACCAACGACCCCCACTCGGCCACCGCTCAGTTCTTCATCAACATCTCCGACAACGCCTTCCTCAACCACTCCGCCCCCCAGGGCCAGGGCTGGGGCTACGCCGTCTTCGGCAAGGTCACCGACGGCTTCGAGGTAGTCGACAAGATCGCCGCCGTCACCACCGGCAGCGCGGGCCCCCACCAGGACGTCCCCGTCGACGACGTCATCATCGAATCCGCCACCGTCGCTTAATCTTTCGACGCAGTGCACCGGGCCGCCACCGTCATATCCGGTGGCGGCCCGGGCCGTCAGACGATCTTCGTCGATCAGTCACCACTGAACCACAGATATCCATTACACCTGATCGCCTTCTCCGCAGCCATACGCAATGTGTCGAAGACCTCTTGTTCAAGCTCATCCTCGGATGACATATCCAACAGTTCATCTAGAAACAAATTCAACTGGAAAGTGTTGAACATTGTATCTGCGTACGCGTGTATCTCACCGAGCATAGTGCCCGAGGGTGCGGCCAGGGCCATCTCCGACAACTTGGGCGCCACCCGCTCGAAATAGATTTCAACCCGGTCATGCATCTGATTCTGAACGATAATCGAGATACCCATAACTCACCTTCTACGGAATCGGGAACATGTTTGTCACAGTTCCCCACCTGTCAGTAATTATCTTGTAGCGACTTGTCGGATTTCCACCCGACTGTCCTACGTTTTCGCCGGCATCGATATCCCGTTCATAGTTGCCATATTTGTTTGGCCCCCTCGCCGTCTCATCCTCCCCCAGGTCGATAAGGTCATCCAAGTCTACGTCCTTATCAAATGTACTCTTGTCCGGGTCTGCCGCAGCCGTCGCACCGCCTTCGACATGTTTGTCGCGAATGTACTCCTCGGCTAGGTCGGTAAGCCCTCCCAGGGGAATCGCTGGTGCGACGGGAAGATTCTGGTAGCGCTGGGAATCGTCGACTAGCACCTTCATCGCGATGATCTCAGCGAGCGCTAAGGCCACCTTTTGGGTGTCAGGCACTTCGTCGAAGGCAGTAATAGCAGCGACAGCCCCACCGAACGCTGCCGCGAAACCGAGAATCTTCAGAAGGTCCGCAGAATTGAGGACCTTGCGGATTTTCGTCATGGCGCTGACTACGAGCACACCGACCCTAGCTACTCCTGCCACAGCCGAGCCGCCCAGGGAGAAGATGGATCCGACGGCGGCAAGACCGATGGTGAATCCGGCTTCGATCTTGAGATCGGTCATTTCTATATCGATTTGCCGACTGGCATTGTGGATACCGGTGTTGAATTCACCGACGGGAGCGGCGATCTTCTGAGCAGCCAATACTATGGCGTCGGCCGAGGTGCCGATGGTGTTGAGGTGCTGCTGAATCAGTTCTCGGTTCTTGATCTGATCCATATCGTCGAACATCGACGAAATGGTTGCGATTCGCGCTTTCGCCCCGGACAGAGCTGCACTCGACGCGAATGTCGACCAAGCCTCCGATACCTTCGCGAGCGCATTGACGTTTGCATTTGGCAGCTTCTTGAACTCGCTGGTGATATCGCTTAGTAGGTCGTCGAAGAACTGGCCGTCACCGTCTTTACGTACCCCGATTCCGGACGTTCCGGTAGTCGCCGACGGAATCGTAACCTTATATTCTGACATCGCTGCGACGGTTGGCCGCGGCGGTGCTGGGTCACTGTTATTACTGGTTCCGTAGTTGTACCCGGACGCATAGAGGACATTACCGAAGTTGGTAAGAGCATCCGAAAGGTTCGTGCATGCTTGGAGCGCGCGCTGAGCGACACCGTCGTAGGCTTTCGCCCATTCGACGCATCCCGGCGCGTCTCCCGCCATCCCGGCGCCCACGTCTTTGACCGCTGTGTGCAGGGGCTTGTCAGCCGCGCGCAGATCGTCGGCTAAGTCGTGGCATTTCTTGGCAGCGTCATAGTAGGAAACCCAATCGACGTACACACTAACCGCCTTGCAGCATACGGTAATTGACGTCGATGGCGTTGGTGTACCGCCCATGCGCCGCCTTAGCCGCGTCGCTCATGTCGCGGATACCTTCCACGAATTCACGGGCCCCGACCGCCCACTGCTGATGGGCAACTTGGTACGCATCGGCGGCGACGCTCTCCCAACCGGTTCCGATCAGGCCGGCCACTTTGTCATCGATTTCGTCGAGATGGTCGCCGATGAATCCCGACAACCCGACGAGCTTGGTGACGATCTGCTCGAGGTGCTCGAGATTGACGGTGAATTCGGATGCCATCTCATAGCCCCGGTAGGTCGAGGCTGAACGAACCGAGCGCGGCGGAGTTGGCTTCGTCGCGTTGGTGTAGGTATCAGCGGTGACGCCGAGCTTTTCGGCCATCTCGACCAGCGCTGTCATGATCGCATTGCCGCCGGTTCGGGTTTCGGACCAGCCGGATGCGAAGGTGTTGGCGTAATCGCCGGTCCAACTCGATCCCGCGCAGGCGTCGACCTCGCGGGCAGCCGAGTCGAGCGCTTGGCGCAGCGTATCCGCCAGGCCGTAGACGTAGTTGCCGACTTCACGAACTTTGTCCGGGACAACAGTCAACGACTGGCCGTCCCCCCAGGGATGCTCATGGGCTTGATGGTAACCGGCGGGGCAGCTCAGCGGAGTCTGCCTGCATCCCAGCCGAGGCAGGCAAACCTCCGTCGAGCTTCGGGGATTGCAGCAAGTTGACACTGCGGGTCTGCGAAGAGGTCGCGGCGATGGGTGATTTCACGGAAGTGCCTGGCAGGAGCGAAAACTCGCCAGTTGCTCGGCGGGCCCGCAGTGTGTAGCGTCACACGAACAAGAACGGCCGCCCGGCGAGCTACCAACTCACCGAACGGCCTAGGTACGAAACAGACAACAGCTGTTCGCACCGTAGGGTGAAATCCTACATGCAACGGCTCGGCGCACCCTGCGCCGGGCTTTCGTCGTTCCAGGGGTGAAGTCCGCCCTGACGACGAGCTACCTGTGTCGTGCCCTGGGCCCCTGGCCGCTCCTGTCGGTCGTTATCGGAGAGCCCGACCGAGGGACAAACAACCCTGACACCCAGCCTCCTGCGAGCACCTTCGTCGTACGCCTCGCACGTACGCACCTGGTCGGTTCGGGAGTGCACACCTTCGCCCAGGTCCAGCATCGCCACACGCCGAAACAGGCGTGGGGCCAATTGTGTTGGCCGAGGACGCAAATCGGGGTTCGGTGCGGGGAAGCGGGCAGGGATGGTTACGACACCGGCACCCTTGGGTGCTCCGATCAGGTAGGTAAACCCGAACCGTCCCGACCAGATCGGTCTGGGTCCGTCAATTTGCCCACCACGGGGCACGCGGTACGGTGTCTCGACTCATCAAAGTTCTTGGGGGAATACGTGAAAGATCTCGTTTACTCGGTGCTGGGCGTAGTGTTCGGTGGCTTCCTCGTTTTCGGCGGAATCGCCACACTCAACAGCGGTGCCGACTGCGACGGCAAGGCCATGTCGGCGGGCCAGACCTGCGTGACGACCAGCAAGGGTTCATCGGTGGAGCGCGACGCCGCCGAGCAGGAAGCCCAGAACAAGCGCACCGGGTGGATGCTGATCGGCGGCGGCGCGCTGATGAGCGTCGGCTCCGCGTTCTGGCTGCGCAGCAATCTCCGGTCACGCCGGGCTCGCCGCGCCGCTACCACGCCGCAAGGGTTCCCGCCGGTCGGTGGATCACAGCCCGCCCCTAATGGGCTGCCACAGACTCAGGGCCAGTGGCAGCAGGCCGCACCCGCTCCGTATGGGTCGCCGCAAGCCCAGGGCCAGTGGCCGCAGGGAGCTCCCGGATACGGCGCACCCGCTTATGCGCCGCACGTTCAGAATCAACCGCAGGCGGGCGCCGGGTACAACGCGAACCCGAACTACCGGCGGTAGTGGGTCACCCAAACGCTCTGACGAAAACTGCCCGTCGCGGCACAACCGGCTCGACCCAGCGACCAGGTCGTATCGGACCGGCGACATGTTCACAGGAACGGTTGACGTGTCGGCGCCTTTCCCTGTGGCGATCGACCTCAACGGGATCTGACTCAGGAAACCCAGGCCTTCAGTGGCTCGGTGTCGATGCTGATGCCTACCGGGTCCGGTATCGAGACTTCGGTACCGAACGGCTGGATCAGGATTCGTTCGTAGTCGCCGTCGACGGGGTTGCTGCGGACCACGACGCAGCCTTTCTCTCGGTCGATCAAGAGGTAGACCGGGATGCCCGTTCGGGCGTAGGCGCGGGGCTTTTCGCAGCGGTCGCGACGGTCGGTGTCTTGGTCGTGGGAGGTCACCTCGACGACCATCAGAACCGGGGCCGGGTCGGCCCACTCCGACTGGCCCGCGAAAACTCCGGTGGGCGCCAGCGTGCCGTCAGGGCGCGCTCGGCCGGTGCGGTAGGAGTCGATCTTCAGTCCGCGTTCGGGGAATAGCCACAGCTCGGGCCGAAACACGAGCAGGACGCGCATCAGCCACTCGAGCACGCAATCATGGTCCCCGTCCGGCACTGCCTTCGCCCCCAGCTTCCCGTCGACGTACTCCAGACGAACACCCTCCGAAACACGACCGGCGACGCGAGCAAGTTCTTCGAACTCCCCGGTCGTCATGAGCGGCTCAGGCGCTGCGGTCATGGCAACAACGATACCCAGCGGCGATCAGGTTTGGGCCTGCTGAGCCCCAGATACGCAAACGGGCCGCCTCGGAAGTTTCCGTGGCGGCCCGTTCGGGGTTCTGGTTAAAGCGGCAACACGTGGTGCTTGCGGGGGTTGCGCTGGATCTTCTTGTCCTGGAGCAACTTCAGGGCTCGGCGGAGTTCGAGGCGGGTGGTGGCCGGTTCGATGATGGCGTCGATGAAGCCGCGTTCGGCTGCTACCCAGGGGGTGGCGACGTTGGCGTTGTAGAAATCGATCAGGTTTTGGCGGATGGCGGCGCGCTGGTCTTCGGGGGCGGCGGCGATCTGGGCGGCGCCGAGGAGGCTGACCGCGCCTTCCGCGCCCATGACGGCGATGCGGGCGGTGGGCCAGGCGAGGTTGATGTCGGCGCCGAGTTGCTTGGAGCCCATCACCGCGTAGCCGCCGCCGTAGGACTTGCGGACCACCAGGGTGATCTTGGGGACCGAGGCCTCGACGTAGGAGAACAGGAAGCGGCCGCCGCGTTTGATGACGCCGACTTTCTCCTGCTCGACGCCGGGCAGGAAGCCGGGGGTGTCGACGACGAAGATCAGCGGGATCTCGAACGCGTCGCACAGGCGCACGAAGTGCGAGGCCTTGTCGGAGGCGCGGGCGTCGAGGGCGCCTGCCGCCGACATCGGCTGGTTGGCGACGACGCCGACGGTGCGGCCGTCGATGCGGGCGTAACCGGTGATGATGTTCTGGCCGGATTCGGCGCTGATCTCCTTGAACTCACCGTCGTCGAAGATGCGCAGCAGGATGTCGTACATGTCGTAGCCCGCGTTGTCGGAGTCGGGCATGAACGTGTTCAGCTCGCGGTCGGAGTCGGTGATCTCCGGCTCGAGACCGGGGTTCACCACCGGCGGCAGTTCCTGGCAGCTCGACGGCATATAGCTCAGGTACTCGCGCACCCACTGGAAGGCCGCGGCCTCGTCCTTGGCGACATGGTGGATGTTGCCGTTCTCGGCCTGGGTGCGGGCGCCGCCCAGCTCCTCGAGGCTGACATCCTCGCCGGTGACTTGTTTGATGATCTTAGGACCGGTGACGAACATCTTGGTGTCCTCGGTCGCCACGACGACGTCGGTGCAGATGGGCTGATACACCGCGCCACCAGCGCAGTTACCGAACAGCACCGAGACGAGCGGCACCATGCCCGAGAGCGGCTCGACATTGGTAGCCAGCCACGCGGTCCAAGCGAGCGAACTGATCGCGTCCTGCACGCGCGCGCCACCGGAATCATTGATGCCGACCAGCGGGATGCCGACCTTGGACGCGTACTGCATCAGCCGACACAGCTTGCGGCCGAACGCCTCGCCGACCGAACCGCCGTACACGGTCTGGTCGTGCGAGAACACCGCGACCGGCCGACCATCGACCAACCCGTGCCCAGCCACGACACCATCGCCGTAGAGCGCGTTGGGGTCGCCAGCGGTGCGCACGAGCGCGCCGATCTCGACGAAGGTGCCCGGATCCATCAGCATGTTGATCCGGTCGCGCGCGCTTGGAATGCCCTTGTGCGCCCGCCTGGCGATGCCCTTCTCACCGGCGGGTTCTTTGGCGAGCTCGAGCCGCTCGTGTAGATCGGCAAGCTTTTCGGCGGTCGTGCTCACTTACTTATTCTCCCTTTGCGGAAATCGCGGCCAGCTTGGCGGCGAGGTCGGCACCGATCTGGCCGATCCGCGGTTCGTCGACAATCTGTAGGTGGTCGCCCGGAATGTGGACGACCTCCAGGTTCGGAACGTACTCGTCCCAGCCACCGTTTGGCCTGCGATCGGCGAAGCGAGGCTCGAGCTCGATAGCGCCGTCGTGGTAGCGGTCGGCCAGGTAGAGCACCACATCGCCGTCGTACTGGCGGGGCTCCACCTGCAGCAGTGCGCGGTTCTCGAGCCACGAGGTGCGCTGATGTTCGAGCACACCGCCAGGGATCTTCGCGCCCGAGAGCTTGATCAGGTCGCTGATCATCGAGAACTGTTCAGTGTCGGACACCGCTGCCAGTTCCTCGAGCTGCTCTCGGTCGAGCGTGGTGGGCACGTTGTAGGTCTTCTTGGCGAACGCCTGATACCGCTCCAGGCGACGCACACGCTCCTCGGGGCTGTTGTCCTCGCCCTCGACCGTCATCGCGAGGTCGATGAGACCGACATAGCGCACGTCGGCGCCTTCCTCGCGCAGCAACTGGCCTACCTGCATAGCCAGCACAGCACCCAGCGACCAGCCGTACAGCACGTACGGACCATCGCCCTGGATCTTGCGCAGCTCTGGCAGGTACTCGCGCGCACGGTCCTCGATGGAACCCTCGACCCGCTCGAAGCCGTAGACCGGAGTGTCGGCAGGCAGTCGCTTCATCAGCGGCTCGTAGACCAGGGTGTTGCCACCGGCCGGATGGAAGACGAACAGCGGGACGGTGTCGGAGCCCTCGGGACGGGCACGCAGCGGACGGATGAAGCCCTCCACGTCGGCGCCACTGTCCTGCAGGTTGCGGACGATATCGGCGAGCAGCTCGATGGTCTCGCAGTCGAGCACGTCGTCGATGGTGACCTCGGCACCCACCCGCTCGGTGAGGCGGGCCGCCATCTTCTCGGCGACTTCCTCCTCGAGAATCGGCAGGGTGTTGAAGATGCCACCCGGCGAAGCACCAGTGACGACAGCCCAGGTGGCGTAGGTCAGGCGCTCTGCCGCGTCACGTGGCGGAACGTTGTCCTCATCGGCGCTCGCATCGGCGAAGTAGTCGATGTCAGCCTGCTCCGAAACTGCTTCGGCGGCAGCGTCGTTGGCAGACGCAGCCACCTCGGCGACAGTCGCGGCCTCGGCGACAGCACCCGCTTCAGAAGCGGTCGGGGCACTGGCATCAGTCGGCGCGGCATCCGAAACCGGTTCGGCAGCAGCAGCTTCCGACGACAGCTCGGCCTCGGCCTGCTTCGCCACCGCCAACGGATCCTCACCCGCGGCGATCGCGGCCCGAGCAGCCTCGACGAAGTTGGCGTCGACACCCAGCTCGACATCTTCACCGGCGGCCTTGGCGGCAGCCTGCTTCTCCGCCATCGCCGCGACCTCGTCGCGATGCTCGATCGCGTAGCGCAGCACCTTCGACACCTCGTTGAGGCTGGCGTCGCGCACGGCCGAGATCTGCAGCTGCGGGATGTCGAATTCGTATTCGACGCGGTTCTTGATGCGCATCGCCATCAGCGAGTCGAGGCCGAGTTCCATCAGCGGGATCTCCATCGGGAGGTCCTCGACGGCGTAGCCCATGGATTCGGCGACGATGACACACAGCCGCTGCTCGATGGTCTCGCCGCTGTCGGGGCTCCAGCGGTCGCCGGTGGCGATGGCGATCTCGGCGGCGGTCGGCGCGGCTTCGGCGACCGGAACCGCCACGGCGACAACGGGTTCGGGGAGAGCGGCACCGGAGGTGACGACCGCGTCGAACAGCAGGGTGAACGCGGCGCCGGACTTGGCGTGCACCTGGACCGACGCACCACCGAGGTGCGGCGTCAACGTGGTGGTCAGCGTGCCCGCGGTGGGCAGTGCGGCGTGCGGATGTGAAACAGCGACCGCGACATCGGAAAGGACCTGTGCGGCAGCGGCTTTCACCAGCACGGCCAGGTCACTGACCGAGGAGGCCTGAATCTCCCAGGCGTGACGGCCGTCCGGCATGGCCACGTGCGCGCCGGGCACACGGGTATTCCCGCCGCCCGAGGACATCGACACCTTGGGCCAGTACTCCTTGCGCACGAACGCGGTTCGCGGCACGTCGGCGTAATCACCTTCGGGCAGCAGCGAACTCAGGTTCACGGCGTGGCCGTGCACGTAGAGCTGGGCGAGCGCGCCGATCACACCGGCGGACTCGTCTTCCTTACGCTTCAAAGTCGGGATGAGCTGCGCGTCGTGCACGCCCGCCGCGAACGTGGTGCCCAGCACCTGCATCAGCGCAACGGAATTGGGTGCCAGCTCCAGGAACGTGGTGTGCCCGGAGTCGATGGCGGCCTTGATCGCGTTGGTGAAGTACACCGAGCCACGCATGTTCTTCACCCAGTAGGGCTCGTTGTGAACCGGCTCGGAGCCTGCCTTGAAGAACAGGCCCTCGTGCACCGTGGAGTACAGACCGGTCCGCAGCGCGGTCGGCTCGATACCCGCCAGTTCGGCGGCCAACTCGCCGAGCAGCGGGTCCATCTGTGAGGTATGGCCGGCGCCCCGGGTCTGGAGGATGCGGGCGAACTTACCCGAAGCTTCCACCTCGGCGACGATCTGCTCGACCTGCTCACGCGGCCCGCCGATGACCGTGTTGGTCGGTGCGGCGTACACCCCGACCTCCACATCGGGGAAGCGCGGCAGCAGTTCGGCGACATCGTGGGCGCTGAGCTCGACCAGTGCCATATTGCGCACGTCGTCGTCGCTCAGCATCTGCTCGCCCTCGCCCATCAGGCGCGAGCGGGCGCAGATCACGCGCACCGCGTCCTCGATGCTCAGGCCGCCCGCGATATACGCACCCGCGACCTCACCCATCGAATGACCAACCACCGCAGCGGGTTCCGCGCCGTGCGCGCGCAGCACCGCGGCCAGGCCCAGCTGGGTGGTGAAGATTCCGACCTGGCAGGTGCCGACGTCGTAGTCCTGCTCGTCGTCGAGGAACATCTCGCGGATCGAGTAGCCCGCCTCGTCCTGCACCAGCGCGTCGACCTCGTCGACGGTCGCGCGGAAGATCGAGTTCTCGTTGTAGAGCTGCTTGGACATCTTGCGGTGCTGCGCGCCGAAGCCACACATCACCCACACCGGCGCGGCGGCGGCCGGGGAATCGGCGGTGAACACACCGGCGCCGGGCTTGCCTTCGGCGATGGCGCGCAGACCGGCGACGGCCTCGTCGTGGGTCTTGGCCAGCACCACACCGCGCGAACGCTGGTGGCTGCGCTTGGCCAGCGAGCGAGCCACATCGACCAGCGGCACGTCCTTGCCCGCACCCGCCAGCCATTCGGCCAGGTCGGCGGCCGCGCGCTTGCGGCGCGAGGGCAGGTAGGCGGATACGGCCAGGATCACCGGGAGCGGTTCAGCGCGCTCGCCGTCCCACTCGAGCACGGGCTCCACCGGCTCAACGGCGGCCTCGGTGATCGCGATGGCCTCGGCGACCACATCGGTGGTCTCCTCGCCCTCGATCTCCTCGGCGGCGACCTGCTCGGCGGTCACGTCCTCGACAACCGGAGCCGTCGGCACGTACTCCTGCAGCACCATGTGCGCGTTGGTGCCACCGAAACCGAAGCCGGAGATGCCGACGGTAGCGACGCCGCTGTAGCGCGGGTACTCGGTCGCCTCGTCGACGACCTTGAGGTTGGCCTGCTCGAACGGGATGTACGGGCTCGGGCCCGCGTAGTTGATGCTCGGCGGAATCACGTTGTGCTGGAACGACATCAGCACCTTGGCGAGACTCGCGGCGCCCGCGCCGGATTCGAGGTGACCGAAGTTGGACTTGGCCGAACCGAGCAGGGCGGGCTTGTCGGCATCGCGGCCACGGCCGACGACGCGACCGAGCGCTTCGGCCTCGATCGGGTCGCCGATGGGGGTGCCGGTGCCGTGCGCCTCGATGTAGTCGACCGTGGAAGGGACGATGCCCGCGTCACGGTAGGCGGCGCGCAGGACGTCGGCCTGTGCCTCGGGGTTGGGTGCGAACAGGCCATTGGAGCGGCCGTCGGAGTTCACCGCGGAGCCCTTGATGACGCCCATGATGTTGTCGCCGTCGCGCTCGGCGTCGGCCAGGCGCTTGAGCACGACCATGCCGGCGCCTTCGGAACGAACCATGCCATCGGCATCCGAAGAGAACGCCTTGATGTGCCCGTCCTTGGCGACAGCGCCGTTCTGGTCGAAACCGAGGGTGATGACCGGAGCCAGGATCATGTTCACGCCACCGGCGATCGCCACCTCGGCCTCGCCGGAACGCAGCGCGCGCACGGCCTGGTGCACGGCGACGATGGTCGACGAGCAGGCGGTGTCGACGGTGACCGAGGGGCCACGGAAGTCGTAGAAGTAGGAGACGCGATTGGCGATGACACCAGTCGAGCCGCCGAGCAGCGCGTATCCCCGGGACGAGGCAGGCGCGTCGGGATCGGTGTCGCCGAGACCGAGCGAGGCGATCATCTGGAAATCGTTGGTGGACGAGCCGACGAACACGCCGACCTGCTCACCCTTGAGGTCACTGGCCGGGATGCGCGCGTGCTCGAGCGCCTCCCAGGTGAGTTCCATCATCAACCGCTGCTGCGGGTCGACCTGCTCGACCTCGATCGGCGACATCGCGAAGAACTCGGCGTCGAAACCCTTGACCACGTCTTGGTCGAGGTAGCCGCCGAGGGTGTTGGCCTGGTCGATGGTCTTGGCGACGGACGGATCGGTCAGGAACTCCGACCAGCGACCTTCGGGCAGCTCACGGATCGCGTCACCGCGTCCGATGATGAACTCCCAGGTCGACTCGGGCGTGGTACCCGCACCCGGCAGACGCGTGGACAGACCGACTACCGCGATGTCGTGCGCCTCGGACGGCGCGAACGCGGCGGTGTAGTCCGAGGAGTCCTCGGGCTCGGGCTCCGGCTCACCGTTGACGATGATCTCGGCCAGCGACGCGATCGTCGGATGCTGGTAGATCACCGTCGGGGCCAGCGAGACTCCGGTGTGGTCCTCGATGTCACCACCGAGGGCGAGGGCGTCGCGCGAGGCGAGGCCGAACTCCTCCATCGGCCGGTCGACGGTGATCGCGTCGACAGACTGTCCGGTCGCGTCGGCGACCCAGCGGCGCAGCCATTCGCGCAGCTCGGCTACCGAAAGCTCACCGCCGGTCGGCGGGGTCGCGTTGTCACCGGAAGGAGTCATCGCACGGTCGTCATTCTGGGCGCCATCGTTGTCACCGGAAGCGGTCGTCCCGGGACGATCACTGTTCTGGGAGCCATCGTTATGAACCATCAGTCCTCAAGCTACCTGTCTGTGTGCAGGGCGCGCCGTGGAACTCCACGCCCGCCATGCAGGCGCATGCCGGGCGTCGTGTCCGTGTCGAGCCAATTACTCTTCCGGTGCATCGGGGAAAGCCTGCTGGGTGTAACCACCGCGCAGCGTTCCCTCGAGGTAGGCGGCCTTGCAGGCGCGCCGGGCGATCTTGCCGCTGGAGGTTCGCGGGATGGAACCGGCGGGCACCAGCAGGATGTCACGAGCGGTCACGCCGTGGCGCATCGACACCGCGGCACGCACCGCGTCGGCGATCGGGCCGGGGTCGGCCTTACCGGCGCCGGGGCCACGTTCGGCCACGACCACCAGCTGCTCGGACGCGTCGTCGACGTCGAACTTCAGGCCGGAATGGCTGTCGGCGGCGAAGACCTCGGCGGGCAGCTGATTGGCGGGCACCGCGAAGGCCGCGACGAAACCGGGACGCAGCGCCTTGGAGGCCTCCTGTGCGGAGTACTCCAGGTCCTGCGGGTAGTGGTTGCGTCCGTCGACGATCACCAGGTCCTTGACGCGACCGGTGATGTAGAGCTCGCCCTCGAAGTACACACCGAAGTCGCCGGTGCGCATCCAGTCGGCATCGGGATCGGTGCCGTCGGTGTGGCCGCCGGCGACCGGCTCGGTGACCTTGTTACGGAACGCCTTGGTCGACTCGTCGGGGCGACCCCAGTAACCGATGCCCATGTTGTTGCCGTGCAGCCAGATCTCGCCGACCTGGCCGTCGGGCAGTTCGCGGCCCTGCGCGGTGTCCGCCGATTCCGGATCCACGATCGCGGCCCACTGCGACAACCCGACGTAACCACACGACACCTGCGCGATGGCGGTCTCGTCGGACTGGTCGACGCGCACCATGCGGCCCGCGTTGAGTTCGTTGCGATCGACGTAGACGTACTTGGCCTCGTCCTCGGCGCGGGTAGCCGAGACGAACAGCGTCGCCTCCGCCATGCCGTAGCACGGCTTGATCGCGGTCTTGGGCAGCCCGAACGGCGCGAATGCCTCGTTGAACTTCTTCATCGAGGAGACCGTCACCGGCTCGGACCCGTTGATCAGGCCGATCACATTCGACAGGTCGAGCGACTCGCCCGCCTTGGGCACACCACGCGCGGCGGCGTGCTCGAACGCGAAGTTCGGCGCGGCCGCGAACGTGCCCGCACCGTCGGAGACCGCGGCCAGCTCGTTGATCCAGCGCGAGGGACGCCGCACGAACGCACTCGGCGACATGATGGTGATGAACTTGCCGCCGACCGCGGGCAGGATCACCGTGAGCAGGCCCATGTCGTGGAACAGCGGGAGCCAGGTGACACCACGCGAGTTCTCGTTCATGTTCAGCGACTTGATCATCTGCAGCAGGTTGGTGGCGACCGCGCGGTGCGTGATCTCCACACCGGCGGGCACCCGGGTGGAACCCGAGGTGTACTGCAGGTAGGCGATGTCACCGACCGCGGTGTCGGGGCGCACCCAGGAGTCACCGAGCGTGTCCGGGATGGCGTCGACGGCGATGATGCGCGGGCGCTGCGCGGCGGGCAGCGAGCGGAAGAACTGGCGCACACCGGCGGCCGAGGAGGTCGCGGTGAGGATCGCCGACGGCTCGCAGTCGCCGAGGACGGCGTGCAAGCGGTCGGTGTGGCCCGGCTCGTCGGGATCGAACAGCGGCACCGAGATGGTGCCAGCGTAGATCGCCGCGAAGAAGGAGATCACGTAGTCCAGGCCCTGCGGCGCGAGGATCGCGACCCGGTCGCCCGGGTTGGTCACCTGTTGCAGGCGAGCGGCCACCGCGCGCAGCCGAACTCCGAACTCCTGCCAGGTCAGCTCGTGCACCTCGCCGTCACGTTCCCGCGAATAGTCGATGTAGCGGTACGCGAGCGTATTCGCATCGTTACGGGTGTGCTTCTCGACGTGATCGACCAGGGTCCGACCCTCGGGAATGATGATGTTCCCGGTCTCGTCCAGGTAGTCGTCGAAAGTCTCTTCCATTCCTTCTTCTCCTTGCGAGGACGCGATGACAAGCTCTGCGGCCTCGACTCGCTATATCGCCACCGGCCATCGCACTCGCACGAACGTGCGTAGTCGACAACCCTGCGGATTTTCGAGCGGTCTGCGCGGTGACCGCTATCGGCTAGATGTTCTCAAACCAGAGTCATGTTACAGAGAACCCCCGCTCAGTCCTCCCGCAGCAGCGGAATGACAGGCGCGAAAGCGTCCATCTGGGTGGGGAAGATGCCCACATACGACATCGAAGTGAGTTGCCGCACACGCTTGACCTGTTCGGCGATCTCCTCGAACGTGCCGATCGCGATGTAAGGCGAGCTCAGGATCTCCTCGACGGTCAGTTCGACGTCGACTTCGAGGTCGGGATGCAGGCCGCGTTCGATCGCGCGCAGCGCCATCTCGGCGGTCTTCTCCCGGTCGTCGGTGATGACGATAGCGGTGATCGCCCAGTTCAGCTCGATGTCGGCGAAGCGGTCACCGGCAGCGGCCTTGACGATGTTGACCTTCTCGATCGTCTTCTCGAGCGTAATGCCCGAGAGCAGGCCCTTGCCGTTCTTGGTGGTCTGCGGGACGACCGAGACGATATCGGCGTGCTTGGCCGCCAGCGCCAGCATCTTCGGACCGCCGCCACCGGTGCACAGCGGCGGGCGCGGGCCCTGGCGCGGGCGCGGGGTGCCCTTGATGCCACGCACCTGGTAGTGCTTGCCCTCGAAATTGCACTCCTGGCCGCGCAGCAGCGTGTCCAGGATGGTCAGCGACTCGTCGAGCTTCTCCAGCCGGATGCCGGGACGCTCGAACGGGATGCCCGCGTTGTCGAACTCTTCCTTGATCCAGCCCGCGCCGACGCCGACCTCGAGGCGCCCCTTGGACAGGACATCGAGGGTGGCCAGCTCCTTGGCGACCACGACCGGATGGCGCAACCCATTGGCCAGCACCGAGGTGCCGAGGCGGATCTTGCTGGTGGCCTGCGTGAGTGCGCCCAGCGCGGCGATCGGGCCGATCTGATCGCCCAGGTGATCAGGAACGAAGAAGGTGTCGTAACCCATCTCTTCGGCTTCCTGCGCCGTCTGAACGAACTTGCGCGCGCCACCCTCCTGCTTGTTGCCCTCTCCGGCCGCTCCGAAGCGGAACGGACGCAGCGGCGTACCCAGCGCGGTCAACTCACCGACGGGTGCGGCAGCTTCGGTCATGAACTCTTCGCTCCTGGCTGGTGTGTACTCGGGCGCAATTCCCAGCGCACTTTACAGCGTGCGAGCGATCCGGCGTGCGGATGTCACAGCGAGGCATGAACCATGGCAATCATGCCCCCGCTGTGACTGTGACAACTCCGTCAGGAATGTGGCGGATGTGGTGCGTTCTCGATGAGCGCGGCGGCCCAGTCGACCGTCCACTGGGTGGCCGTTGTGCCGTCGCTGTCCACCGGATTCGAGGCGTACAGCGCGTGCACCGGGTTGCCGGCCGAGCGGATCAGCGCCGCCAGGCTGCCGAGCGCGTTGGCCGGATTGAGGGCCTGGCGTGGTGCGTCGCAGATCATGTCGCCGGGCGCGCAGATGGAGTTCACCTTCGGTGCCAGCGTGCCGAAACCGCCAGGGCGCGGACCGGTCATGCTGATGCCCGGCACGTTGACGCCCTTGAGCGCCACCTCGGCACCCTCACCCGTCGGCGGGGGGTCACCGATCTCGGTGGGCTGTCCTGGACCGGTCGCGGTGCGGCGGCCGTCGGCGATCACTGTCACGCCGAGCACGTTGGCTTCCGGGATCGGGCCGTTGCCCGCGCCGATCTGGGCGGCTACGTCACCGGCGATCACCGCGCCCTGGGAGAAGCCCGAGATGACGAAGTTCGTCAACGGGCATTCCTGGTGGCGCTGGGCCAGGACGTCGGTGGCGCGCGCGGTGCCCTCGGTGCGGCTGTTGTTGTAGGACGCCTGGCCGTCGGGCGGGAACGCGATCGGATTCGAGAACTGGGCCACGTACGGGACCGTGTACACCTCGAGCCGGTTGTCCGGGAACTGCGCGCGCAGCGGCCCGGAAACGCTGAGCATCAACGAGATCGGGTTCGCGTGCGGGTTATACGGATCGTCGGTGCTCGACGACTCCCAGGTCCCCGGGATCGAGAGCAGCATCACATCGGGGCACTCCGCCGACTGCGACGTCGGCGGCGGCGGACCGGGCGGCGTCGGTGGCGGCTCTTTCAACCGGCCGGCGAGCAGGTACCAGAGCAGCACGATGACGATGATCGCCAGGACGAGCAGCGCCAGCACGGTGAAGCATCCCGCAGGCCAGAACCTGCGGGAGCGTCGCGTCGGTCGGGGCGTCACTAGCAGTAGGTCGAGTTCGCGGCAGCGATGTAGATCTGAGCTGCCTTGTTGACGTCCATCTTCGACGCGTCGAAGGCGGGGTCGGTGCCCGCCATCGCGGCGACGAAGGTGGCGACATCGGCCTCACTGGCGCCGGTGCCCTTGGTCGAGCAGATGTAGGTGGCGGCGGTCAGCGCGCTCGTCGTGTCGGCCGGGGTGATGCCGTTCTTGGCGAGCTCGTCGAGGAACGCCTTGTCCTTGCCGGTCGCGGGCGCGGGGGCGCTGGTCTGCGGGATGGGCGTCGGCTCCTCGGCAGACGCGCTCGGCTCCACCGCGGTGCTCGACGGGGCCTCGGCCGGCGGCTCGATGACCACAGGCGGCGTCGTTGTCGACTTCGCGGCTGCGCTGCTGGAGAGGGTGGGCGTCTGCGACGCGGTCGAGTCGTTGCCGCCACAGGCGGACAAGAGGGCGACGGCAGCCAGGGCCGCGACCGATCCGGCTACCTTGCCAGGGATCCGATGCATGAAGATGTCTTTCCTCGATCGTTCGTCAGGGAAGCGGTCGCAGACCAGGCTAGCCGGACAATCGGCGCTGACGGGCACCACGCGGCGAAGCTCAGAGAGTTCTCAGCCCGAGCTCACACCCCGTGGACTTCGGATTTGCCATCTCGCACCACGATGAACCCGGTCTGAAAGTTTTGCTGGATTCCGCCCGGAACTGCGAATTCGTCGCTCACCGGATACCCGAGCCTGCCGTTCTCGAACCCCTGCGCACCCCAGGCGTCGGCGAGCGCGCCGTTGCGCACCGACCAGGCGCCCGAGAGCGGGCTCCAGTAGATATTGCCGCCCTCGAACCGGCTGTAGCGCCCGAGATCCTTCAGCGGCGCCTCCTCGGCGACCGGGAAACCGAGCGGGCTGTTCTCGAAGCCGAGCTGGCTGTACTTGTCCAGGATGAAGCCCTGCACCCGGTGTGCGCCGGTGGCCGGGCTGTAGAACATCGGCCCGTGTTCGAAGGCCTGTACCGAGCCGTCACGGCTGGGTGTGCGCGCCTCGGCGGCCACCGGGTAGCCGGCGGGACCGCCCTCGAAGCCCTGCTTGGCCCACTCCTCGAGGAACGCGCCGCGCATCACCTGCGCGCCGGTCTGGGGGGTCCAGTAGATCGAGCCGCCTTCGAAGGTCTGCATGCGGCCGCGCCCGTCGGGTAGGCCGTGCTCGCCTCCGGTGGGCATGCCGAGCGGCGAGGACGCGCCGCCGATACCGGCGTAGGTACCTCCGATGCGCCCGCCCACCGCGTGCGTGCCCGCCGCGGCGGAATGGAACACGCGGCCGTTCGAGAAGTCCTGCACCATTCCGGTGCCCGCCGGGTACTCCGCGGTCAGGCAGTTGCCAAGCCAGTTCACCGCTTGCGCGACCCCGGCGATCGCACCGCCGAGCGTGCAGGTGGCGCCGCCGGGATCGGTACCGAGCGCCGCGGCCGCCTGCGACCAGGACTGACGCATCTCGAAATCCCAGTAGGGCCACGTGTGGGTGCCCGCGGGGCGGTAATTCGCCTGCACCGGGATCGCCAGCTTCTCGAGCTTGGCGACGAAGTTCTGGGTGGACAGGCGCGAGAGGATCTCCAGGCCGGTGCCCGCCCAGTTCTCGGCGATCATCGGCACTCCACTGAGCTGATCGTGGGTGCCCGCCAGCCCGCTACCGCTGGAGACGTACATGCTGATGCCCTCGAGCTTGTCGGCCAGCAGATACGGATCGTGCGCATCCCACTCCGGGCTGCCGGGAGGGCCCCACATCGCGCTCGAGTCGAAACCGCCCGCGTCCTTGACGGCGAACGTGATCGCCTGCGGCATCCCGAGTGTCGTCGTAGTGAGCAGGCCCGAGTAGGAGGCCACGTATTTCATCAGCCCGGGGTTGCGGCCCGCGAGATTCATCGCGGCCGTTCCGCCCATCGAAAGTCCTTGCACCCCACGCACATCCGTGGTTCGCCAATCACGCTCGAGGATCGGCGGGAGTTCCTTGGTCAGGAACGTCTCCCACTTGTAGTTGAAGCCGTTGTCGGGCGAGAGCCAGTCCGAATACCAGCTCGACTGGCCGCCGACCGGCAGCACCACGTTGACATTCTTGTCGGCGTAGAAGCCCTCGGCGTCGGCGTCCTTGGTCCAGCCGCTCTCGTCGTCCTGCGCGCGCAGACCGTCGAGCATGAGCATCATCGGGAACTTCGCGTCGGGGCGCACATTCCAGTCCCGCGCCAACAGCATCTGCACCTGGATCGGGGTCTTCATGGCGGCCGAGTACACCCACAGCGCCACCCGCCGATCCGAGAGCCAATCCACCCGCTGCACCCCGGACACCGCCGGTTGCGCCTGCGCGGGAACGCTGACGGCTGGTGCGAGCAGGGCCGCGGCCATGGCCGCGATGGCGAGGATCCGCCGCATCGGCGCTGAAACACTCTGAACCGAGACACGATGTTTCATCACACGCGACCCTCCATCATCCCGGAATGGGGACACAGCCTCACCGTCGGTTGTACCGCAACCGGCAGCGATAACTGGGGACGACACGCGAGGGGCGCGCACACCAAAAAGACCGGCCCACCCTGGGGGTGAGCCGGTCTTCGAGTTGTTGCTGAGCGGAAACTACTAGGCGCCCAGCGCATTCAGGATATGCGGACGCGCCTTCCACAGCTCGTCTTCCCAGTACTTCCACGAGTGGGTGCCGGGGGCACCGATGTCGTAGACGGCATTGATGCCGAGGGTGTTGAGACGACGCTGGAAGGCCATCGTGCTCACGAACGAGATGGCCTCGATGGCCATCGCATTGCCGGTGTTGTAGACACCGCCGAGGCCGGCCGGGTTGTCGTGCTTGGACGGCAGGCCGTTGGCCGAGGAGATGAACATCGGCAGGCCGCGCAGCTCGGGCGCGAACACCATCGGGTCCATCCGCAGCCACGCCGAGCTCCACGGAGCGGCCATGGCGTCGACGTTGAACCGGCCCGCGTCGAGCATCATCACGCGGATGGCCTCACGCATGCCGGGGGCGCCCCAGTTCAGCGGACCCGAGAGCGAGGACGCGTGCTTGAACTGATTGCGGTTCAGCGCGGCCAGGCGCAGCGCGGCCGGGCCCGACATCGACAGGCCGAGCACCGCGTTGTTGCTGCGGGAAACGCCGTAGCCCTCGAGGAAGGCCGGGAGCTCTTCGGTCAGGAAGGTCTCCCACTTGTACGTGGTCTTCTGGCCGTTGGTGTTGCTCGCGGCGGTCCAGTCGGCGTACCAGCTGGACTGGCCACCCACCGGCATCACCAGGGTGACGTTGTCGTTGCCGAACTGCTGCATCGCGTTGGTCTCGAACGACCAGGCGTTGCGGTCGTCCCGGGCACGAAGGCCGTCGAGCAGGTAGAGCGCGGCGTTGCCGCCGTTGCGCGCCCACTGAACCTGGACCTTCACCGGGCCCATCTTCGAGGGCACCATGAGTTCTTCGTAGCCACCGGCCGGTGCGCGCAGCGCGGGTGCCGACACCGGTGCGGCGAGCGCGGTCGGGGCCGCTCCCGCGGCGATCGGCAGCACAAGGGCTGCAGCGCCGACAGCTAGAATTCGATTACGCCAACCACGAGATGCCGGCGCGACGGCCTTGCCGAAACGCATGTGAATTCCGCTCTCTTTCTGCTGTTGTGGCGTGCCAGACGCGTCTGCCGCCCCCCGACACGGCCCCGACAGCCCGGTCGATCAGACGGATGAAACAACGATCTGGTCACACTTACGCTCGCTGGAGGATATTCCACCCACCAATTAACCGCAAGGCCAACAGAACTCGGCTGTGAAATACCCGTATGGGCGGCGTGTCGGTCTGGGCGGGTCGACCCCGGTAGACCTATGGGGCGAGGAGTTACCGGGAGAAAATAAACGCCCGGCGCACTTATGCGCCGGGCGTTTGTGGGAGATCGGCTAGCCGATGTTGTTCGACAAATCCGGGATCATCCGCAGGGCCTCGTCATTCCAGGTGTTCCAGGCGTGGATGCCGAAGGCCGGGAAAGAGTAGGTGACGTTGCGGGCGCCGAGTGTCGCCATCCGGACTTCGAACGCCTTGGTGTTGGCCAGCGCCAAAGCTTCCAGCGCCATCCCGTTGACGGTGGCCATGTTCGGGCCATCGGCACTGGTCGGCAACCCCGAGCCTGCCGCTATCCACAGCCGGGTGTTGTTGCCTACCAGGTTGGGGGCGAACACGAACGGGTCCATGTGGAACCACTGTGGGCCCCACGGCGGCGCCATGGCGTCCACGTTGTAGCCGCCAGCGTCGATCATCGCGAGCCGGATGGCCTCGCGCATGCCGGGGGCCGAGATGTTCAGGTAGCCCGAATACGCACCGGCGAAGGAGAACTGGTCCGGGTGGTAGGCGGCCAGCGTCAGCGCGGCCGAGCCGCCCATCGACAGCCCGAACACGCCATTACGGAAGCGGTTGAAGCCGAGCCGGTCGGCGAGTGCGTTGCGCAGGTCGCCGGTGAGGAACGATTCCCACTGGTATCGGTAGCTTTTTCCTGGCCCGCCGGACAGCGCGTTGCCCGCACCGGAACCCGAGGTCGGTGCACCGTTGGCAGGAATGCCGAAGAAATCGCTCGGTGCGTTCCAGTCGGCGTAGAAGCTGGACATGCCACCGACCGGCATCACCACATTGATATTGGCCGCGGCCAGCGCATTGGGGATATCGGTTTCGATCTCCCAGCCGTTGAGGTGCTCCGGTGCGCGCATACCGTCGAGGACGTAGACAACGCGGTCCAGGTTGCCGTTCGCGGCGCGTAGCACGCGCGATTTGATCGGGCCCATCCCGGAGTCGACCCAGAAGTCGAAGGCATTGCCGTTGAAGCCGGCCGAAGCGGGCGCGATCCCCCCGGTGACGGCCGTCGCGATCGGAACGAGCAGAGCCATGGATACGCCCGCGGCCCAACGCCTAGCCCAGGAACCAGGGGCTGCGGTCTTCACGGGCCCACGCTTGCGGCGCAGTGTTCGCATTCGACTAGACCTTTCTCGCAGACCGAACGCGCAAATACCGAGCTACGCAATCGGATCCCTCATCGGACGTCGAGAGAAACCAATCCAGGGCAAAACGGACGATTCAACCTCGACGCATGCTCACTGTGTATCAATCGGTGACGATGGGTGTACATGTTGCTGGAAAGTGACCCCGAGCACAACTCCTGGCGATCTGTCGCACATGATTCGTCACCGAGGATCTCTCGGATCGTGACGAAAAGACGAGAAAACCCGCCCGGTGCTGACGAGGCACCGAGCGGGTTTCAGGGTCTAGCGGGGTTTACTAGCCGATGTTCGCGGAAAGGTCCGGGATCATGCGGTTGACTTCGGTTTCCCAGTTGCGCCAGTTGTGCACGCCGGTGATCGGGAAGTCGAAGTGGGCGTTGCCGCCGCCGAGGGTGGCCATGCGGACCTGGAACGCGCGGCTGTTCACCATCGCGAGCAGCTCCAGCGGGACGCCCTGGACGATCTCCATCGGGTTGGACACATCGCCCGCACCGGGGATACCGCTGGCCGCGGAGACCCAGATGCGGGTGCCGTTGGCGACCAAGCGCGGAGCGAACACGAACGGGTCCATGTGGAACCACTGCTGGCCCCACGGCGGCGCCATCGCGTCGATGTTGAAGGCGCCGGCCGAGACCATCGCCACGCGCATGGCTTCACGCATACCGGGCGCCGAGATGTTCAGGTACCCGGAGAACGAGCCCGCGAAGCTGAACTGGTCGGGGTGGTAGGCGGCCAGCGTCAGCGCGGCGGAGCCACCCATCGACAGACCGAACACGCCGTTGTTGTTGGGGTTGAAGCCCAGACGGGCCGACAGCGCGTTGCGCAGGTGGCTCGTGAGGAAGGTTTCCCACTTGTAGGTGTTCTTCTTGCCTGCCACCTGGGTGGGCGCGACCGACGAACCGGTCATCGCCGAACCGGTCGCCGCCGAACCGGTGGAGCTACCACCCGAACCGGCGTCGAGGCCGAAGAAGCTGCTCGGTGCGTTCCAGTCGGCGTAGAAGCTGGACTGGCCGCCGACCGGCATCACGACGTTGATGTTGGCGTTCATCAGCGCGCGGGCGACATTGGTGTCTTTTTCCCAGCCGCTGAGGTCGTCGCCCGCACGCATACCGTCGAGCGCGTACACGACCCGATTGGTGTTGCCATCGGCCGCGCGGAAGATCCGCGACTTGATCGGGCCCATCTCCGAGTCGACCCAGAAGTCGAAAGCTGTGGGATCGAAGGCCGCCGTCGCGGTGCCGGTGGGACCAGCCACCGCCGCACCGATCGGCAGCACTACAGCCAGGGAGAGGAGCACCGATCGTTTGAGCCAGC
Source organism: Nocardia sp. NPDC058480 (assembly GCF_042720495.1). Classification (NCBI taxonomy): domain Bacteria; kingdom Bacillati; phylum Actinomycetota; class Actinomycetes; order Mycobacteriales; family Nocardiaceae; genus Nocardia; species Nocardia sp. NPDC058480. The sequence goes on from NZ_JBHXMN010000003.1 coordinate 120,075, forward strand.
CGGCTCCCCGGGCTCTGAGACGTCCGCCACGCATTCTGTTATGGGCCTTTCCTCGAGCGGTTCGCGCGGAACCGCGGTTGCAATGACCGCCGACTAGATACCGGCACACCAGTGCGCCGACGGGTCTCGTTCCTCAGTGACCATATCGCTACATCGATAGCCTGGCGTTACCGAAAAGTGATTTAGCGGCGAACGCCACTGTGAAAACCCAGGCCGAGGGGTTTCAGCGAGGCGGTTCCGGGAACGGGTCCACGAGTCCGCACCGCTGGATTTCGTACTTGGGCACCCGGTCGATGCGATATTTCGCGAACGACATGGCGTGACGAAGGTTGTGCTTGAAACGATCGAACGTCATCGGAGCGCGGGTGGAGATCATCAGCGCCTGCGTTTGCGGGCACGACATGGCCGTGCGGGCCTGGGTGACCCATTCCTCGTCCATGTACCAGGGCATCCATGGGTGGAGGTCGACCATGCCCGAGTCGGCGACCACCCAGTCCGGCAGCAGGCTCTTGTCGTGGCCGATGCGGCCGTCGGCGAGCCGGTCCGAATGCGCGGCCAGCGGGTAGGCCAGGCCCATCGGGTCGATCACTCGCACGTCGAGGGGCACATTCATGCTCGTCATGCCCAAGTTCAGGAAGTAGACCGTGTGCCCGGAGCCACCCTCTGGGATCGGCTGCGGGGGCGGGTCGAGGTACCAGAACGTGTAGGCGGGCGAGTTGAGCAGCAGGCCACCGTTGGGGTTGTCGGCAATGTCGTTGACCATGGCCCGCATGCGCGGGTAGTCGAGGTAGTCCTCGGCCAGGATCGGGTGGTCCTTGCCGGTGTTGAGCACGTAGTAGATGCGCTCGTCGACGATGCCGGAAGACCGGATCTTGGTGCCGGTCGTGATCGCCGTGGTGCTCGCCGCGTACAGCGACCAGCCCGCAGTGCCGAGCAACGCTGTCAACAGCAGAACAACGGACCAGTCGCTGTGTCGAAATCGCGTCGGGATCGGGACGACAGCCACCGGCAACAGCAGCAGGAACAGCTGGGTGAGCAGCATTCGCCCGTGCATGAAGTCGCCGCCCACGCGCACCGCGTACACGGTGAGCAGCAGGCCGCTGGCCAGCACCATCACGACCACCGCGCTCGGCGAACGCAGCCATGCCCGCACACCGGCCACCGTCAATCGCGGCAGCGCGAAGCCACGCGCGATCCCCGCGACCACACCCGCGATCAGCAGCACGAGCAGCGGAATCCACAGGTAGTACGGGCCGACCAGGTCCCACAGGTACGTGGCGCCCTGTCCCCACTTGGCGCCGCCCGCGTCCTTGGCGACCGCGGTGTTCGGGTAGGGCAGGCCGTAGTAGCCCATCCGCCAGATCTGGTACCCCACCGGCACGATCCCGGCGACGAACACGATCAGCGCGCGCAACACGATCGGGCCGAACCGGAACTGCGGCATCGGCGCGAGGAAGATCATGCCGAGCGCGAGCACGCCGATCAGCGCGGCCTCGGGGCGAACGAGCGGCGCGAGCCCGGCCAGGAAGACCAGACCCAACAGGCTCGGCACGCGAACGACAGCGGCCTGACTCCAGCGGATCATCAGCCACCACAGCAGCCCGACCCAGCAGATCACCAGACCGCTCTCCAGCCCGGAGGTCGCGTAATCCCGCGCGGGCGGCAGAGCGATGTACACCAGCACACCGGCCGGAATCAGCAGCTGACCACTGGTTCCACCCCACAGCCGCGCGGTGCCGAGCATCGCGAACACCACCGCGAGCACCGAAACCACCAGCGCCACCCCGAGCACCACGTACTCGAGGCGAGCCTGGGTGAGCCACGAGAAGAACCAGACCACGTAGGTCCACGCGGTGCTGGTGTTGGCCTCGACCCGCTCGTCGGCATTGAAGACCGGGCCGTTGCCCGCGAGCAGGTTGCGGATCGTGCGCAGCACGATCAGGCCGTCATCGGCGATCCAGCGCCGCTGCCACGCACCCACCGTGAACAGCACGGCGGTGAGTACCACCCCACCGACAAAGGTGGCGCGGGACAGAACCGGGAAACGCGCGTCGCTACGCGGCGACTCGTCGTCGCGTAGCTGCTCGTTTTCGATTGAATCCTGCTCCGCTACCAGCATCTCGTCAGGTGAGATAGACAGCGACACCTACCGCTCCGATCCAGGCAATAGCGAGGAACTGCAGGATGCGGTCCCCCAACGCGATCTCTTCGGGTTCACCGGCCCCGCCACCATCGACGTCGACCGCGTAACGCAGGATTGCGATGGTAAACGGCACCATCGAGATCGAGTACCACTGGGTGTCGCGCAACTCGGCCTGCTCGAACGCCCACAGGCCGTAGAAGATCACGACGGCGGTGGCCGCGAGGGTCCAGATGAAGCGCAGGTAGGTCGGCGTGTAGTACTCGAGTGACTTACGGATCTTCGCGCCGGTGTCCAGCGCGAGCGCCAGTTCCGCATAGCGCTTGCCCGCCGCCATGAACAGCGAACCGAACGCCATGACCAGCAGGAACCACTGCGACAGCGCGATCCCGGCGGCCGCGCCACCGGCGACGGCGCGCAGCAGGAAGCCCGAGGACACGATGCAGATATCGAGCACGGCCTGGTGCTTGAGGCCGAGGCAGTAGGCCAGCTGGATGCCGATGTAGATCGCCATCACCACGGCCAGATTCCAGGACGCCAGGAACGAACCGGCGATCGAGCCGATCAGCAGCACCGCCGACAGGGCGTAAGCCAGGTTGACAGGAACGACGCCCGCCGCGATCGGCCGGAACCGCTTGGTCGGGTGCGCCCGGTCGGCGTCGACGTCGAGTGAGTCGTTGACCAGGTAGATGCCGGAGGCCGCCATGCAGAACACGATGAACGCGATCGCGACATGCACGAGCACGCTCGCGTCGCTGACGGCTTCGGGCCCGACGGCGAGCGGTGCGGCGAGCACCAGGACGTTCTTCACCCACTGACGTGGGCGCATGGCCTTGATGACACCACCGAACAGCGTCTTCGGCGGGCCCTTCACAGCACCCTCGTCAAGGACGGTGGCGGACGGTTCTTCGCTCATCTGGGCCAAAGTTCTTTCGGTTGCGGTCACTGTCGGAGTCTCTTCTCGGCGGCTAGCACGGCAGCAGCCGACGCGGCCCCCAAAGCGGAACCGGCGATCACGTCGGAAGGGTAATGCACCCCGAGCACAACCCGGGACAGCAGCATCGGTGGGACGATCACCGCAGGCAAGGGTAGCCCGGTCAAGCGCCCGAGCAACACCGCCGCCGCCGTGGTGGAGGTGGCGTGCGAGGACGGGAAGCTCAACTTGCTCGGCGTCGACACGTTGACCTGCACCGACGGATCGTTGGGTCGCGGGCGCCGGACGATCCGCTTGATCACGATCGAGGCGGCGTGCGCACCCACCGCGCCCACCGCGACACCGGCCCACTGACGGCGGCGCGGCTTGTCGACCAGCCAGCCCGCGGCGGCGATGCCGACCCAGCCGAGCGCGTGCTCGCCGAAGTGCGACATGCCGCGCGCGGCGGAGACGACGGCCGGGCTGGTGCCGATGGTGCCCTGCACGGCGTTGAGGATCGCGACCTCGACCGGGACCTCTACGTAGTCGCCGCTGCAATCGCAGCCGCCGCAGCAGCCTTCCTCGGCCATTTCCACTTCGGGCAGTTCGGTGTTGGTCACTTCGCGGTTCCGTTCAAGCCGAAGGTCTTCTCCCACGCCGCCGTGCTGGTGAGCTCGGCGTGCGCGGCCCGGTAGCGCTGCTGCATCTCCGGGAAGCGGGCAGTGAGTTCCTTGCGCAGGCGCATCGCTTCCTTGAGCAGGTCGCGGGCCTGGCGCGGGTCACGCTTGCGGTAGACGACGCCGCGGCCGTCGGCGGTGGTCACGGTGACACCGTCGACCTGCGAGAGCAGATACCAGCGCGCGTCCAGCGTCGGCACATTGAGCTGCGGTGTCTCGTAGGCGGCTGGGTCGGCCTTGCGGAAGTTGTGCACCACACCCTTGGCCAGGCGCGCGACCTTCGCGATGGGGTTGCCCGGTTCGCCGACCGCGCCGACACCGTGGCGGTTGGCCAGCGGGAGTTCGGTGGACGAGGGCACGACCACAGCGTCCGGGAACTCCTTGCGCATGCCGTGGATCTTGCCCAGCGCGGAGGGGAGCAGGTCGAACAGACCCTCCGGGCCCGCCAGGAAGTCGCGGATCGCCTCGTTCTGGATGGCGACCGTCGAGTATTCAAGGCAGAGAAGGTGTTTCAGCGTTGCCTTGATCGTGTTGACGATCATCGGCTTGCCGTCGCCGGGCATGTGCAGGGAGGCGACAACGAGGCGGTTGCGCAGGTGGAAATAGGCCTGCCAGTCGATCGCGTCGTCCTTGTCGGACCAGGCCATATGCCAGACGGCCGCGCCCGGAAGGGTGATGGTCGGGTAGCCGGCATCGCGCGCGCGCAGGCCGTACTCGACGTCGTCCCACTTGAGGAACAGCGGCAGCGGCTGACCGAGCTCCTCGGCGACCTGACGCGGGATCACACAGGTCCACCAGCCGTTGAAGTCGACGTCGATGCGCCGGTGCAGCAGCTTGGAGTTGTCGCGGTCCTTGAGCGGGTACTTCGAGAAGTCGTGGTCGTATTCGACATTCGGCGCCGAGGACCACATGAAGATCGAGCGGTCGACGACCTCGCCCATGCTGTGCAGGTGCGAACGCTCCTGCAGGTTCAGCATCTGCCCGCCCACCAGCAGCGGCGACTTCGCGAACCGGGAGAACGCGAGGGCGCGCAGGATGGAGTCGGGCTCGATCTCGATGTCGTCGTCCATGTAGACGATGTACTCGGCGTCGGTCTTCAGCGCCTCGTACATGACGCGGCTGTACCCGCCGGACCCGCCGAGATTGGGCTGGTCGTGGATGCTCAGCCGGTCGCCCAGCGTCGCGGCGGCCTCGGTGAAACCGGGCTCGTCGACGACCTTGCGGTTGCCCTGATCAGCCACGATCACCGCGGCCACGTTGCCGAGCACCAGCGGGTCCGAACCCAGTGCGGCGAGGGTCTTGACCAGGTCGGTCGGCCGGTTGAAGGTGGGCATGCCGACCGCGATGGTGCCGGTGCCCGGCGCCTCCTGCGGGGCGTGCCAGCCACCGGACAGCAGCGTGACGGCCGTGTCGGTGGTGATGTCGAACCAGAGCCAGCCGCCGTCCTCGAACGGACCGAGATCGGCCTCGAACTCGACAACCACCGTCTCCGTCGCCGCGTCGACGCCCGCGCCGGCGAACTCCTTGCCCTGCACGTGGATTCGCGACCCGTCCGCCTTGGAGCGGTACATGTCGACCCGGCCGTGTCCGGCCAGTTCCAGCCGCAGCACCACCGAGTTCAGCACGCTCCAGCGACGCCAGTAGCTGGCGGGCAACGCGTTGAAGTAGGTGCAGAACGACACCTCCGACTCCGCGCCGATCGACAGTTCGGTCCGGCTGGTGGCGTGCGCGCGACGCGCGTTGGTCGTGGATTCCTCCAGGTAGAGGGTCCGCACGTCCAGCGGTTCGCCGGGACGCGGCAGAATGACCCGCTGCAGCAGCGACTTGGCCCGCGTCTCGGTGGGCACCACGGCCTTCGCGGGCGCGCTCGCGGCGCGGCGCTTCGGAGCGGTGGCAGGCTTGGTCGCGGGGGCCGCCGCGCGCTGCCCGTTCTCGCCGGACTTCCTGCGTGTTCGGGTGCTCTGTGCCGCGACCGGGGTCTGTTCGCTCACGCCGGGTTCCTGTTGACCGGCGCCGGCGCCGGGTGCAGCCTCCTGTCCCTGCCCGCTCACGCCTGGTCCACCAGGGTCGCGCCGGACTCGAGGTACGGACGCAGCACGTTGTCGAACATGCTCAGCGCCGAACCGATCGCCATGTGCATGTCCAGGTACTGGTAGGTGCCAAGGCGGCCGCCGAAGAGGACCTTCTTCTCCGCGGTCTCCTTCTTGGCGAGCTCGCGGTAGGCGAGCACCTTGGCACGGTCCTCGGGGGTGTTGATCGGGTAGTACGGCTCGTCGCCGGTCTTCGCGGAACGGGAGAACTCGCGCATGATGACCGTCTTGTCGGTCGGGTAGTCGCGCTCGGGGTGGAAGTGGCGCGGCTCGATGATGCGGGTGTACGGCGCGTCGGCGTCGTTGTAGTTCATCACCGAGGTGCCCTGGAAGTCGCCGGTCTCGAGCACTTCGGTCTCGAAATCGATGGTGCGCCAGCCCAACTCGCCTTCGGTGTAGTCGAAGTAGTGGTCCAGCGGGCCGGTGTAGACGATCGGGGCTTCCGGGTTCGCGGCGACGAGCTCGTCACGCACGTCGAACCAGTCGGTGTTCACCCTGGTCTCGATGAGGTCGGAAGCGGCCATGTTCTCCAGCCACTTCGTGTAGCCCTCCTTGGGAAGGCCCTCGTAGGTGTCGTTGAAGTAGCGGTTGTCGAAGGTGTAGCGCACCGGCAGGCGGGTGATGTTGCCCGCGGGCAGTTCCTTGGGGTCGGTCTGCCACTGCTTGGCGGTGTAGTCGCGCACGAACGCCTCGTAGAGCGGGCGGCCGATCAGCGAGATCGCCTTCTCCTCGAGGTTCTGCGCGTCGGCGGTCTGCACCTCGGCGGCCTGCTCGGCGATCAACGCCTTGGCCTCTTCCGGGCTGAAGTAGCGGCCGAAGAACTGCGAGATCAACCCGAGCCCCATCGGGAACTGGTACGCCTGCCCCTTGTGCAGCGCGAACACCCGGTGCTGATAGTTGGTGAACTCGGTGAACTGGGTGACGTAATCCCAGACCTTCTTATTCGACGTGTGGAACAGGTGCGCGCCGTACTTGTGGATCTCGATACCGGTTTCCGGTTCGGGCTCGGAGTAGGCGTTGCCACCCAGGTGGTAGCGGCGGTCGATCACCAACACCCGTTTGCCCAGCACGTTCGCTGCACGCTCGGCGACGGTCAGCCCGAAGAAACCGGAGCCGACCACGATCAGGTCGTACTGGTTTGCCGGGGCCATGGAATCTGCGTTGACGGAGTTACCCGAGGGCGATGCGGCGGTCACGGGTGCCCAGCGTATCGGAAGACCACCGTTTGTCCCGGCGGAGTCTCCAACCACGCCCTGACCAGGTCCGATCCATCACCCAGGAAAGGGACCGGGCCCCGAGGCCACCATGCGCCGCCCGTCCGGCTCGAATCCAGCGCCCGGCGGCTGGTGCCGCCGTCAGTCAGTACTGCGGGTATTGCTGATAGCCACCCGGCCGACCGGCACGGATCCAGCGGCCCGTGGACGGGGCGGCGGCCAGGACCAGGATCAGGAAGGGGAGCAAGCTGGTGATGATGCCGCCGATCAGGGTGACCTCCGGCTCTTCCGAGCCGCTCGAGACAGCCGCCACGATCGATATCGCACTGAAGATCAGGGCGATCGTGGACAGCAGGATGAGGATCACCCGGCCTGCTGTCTTACGGCGGAACAGCAGAATCGAGCCGAGCAACCACAGCAGGCCAACCGCGGCTCCGATCAGCAGGCTGACGGTCGCCGCGATTCGAACCTCGCTCCCGGCAGCGGGCCCGTTTTCCTCGCCGAGCAGGACCGCCGCGGCGATGCCGAGGCCGCCCAGCGCAACCAATGACAGGAGCAGCGAGATCACCGCGGCGGTGATCGCCGTACCGCCGCCAGCTCGCGGCTCACCGTAGCCGGGCGCGTACGGATAGGGCGCCGCACCGTAAGCCGGTGCGCCGTAAGCATTTTGGACGGGCGCGCCGTAGGGCTGCGCGTAGCCCGGCTGGCCGCCGTATGGGTCGGGTGCGTAGCCGGGTTGCGCATAGCCCTGTCCCGCGTACGGGTCTTGGCCCTGTTGTGGGCCGTACGGATACCCCATGGTGTTCCCCCTCTGGCGAGCTGTACCTGTAGCCGCTATCTCGTGTCCCGGCCTCGCAGCACCTTCCGCGGTAATGCTGACCTGCTGAAACTATACGTTCGGTCCGACAACGTCTTCCGGTCGAGCGAGGGTGTGGGCCGCCGTCAACGGCAGGGCCGCGGCCAGCAACACGAGCCCACCGAACACCGCGCCCGAAAGTGCCGCCGCCCAACTGTGGTTCACGATCGCCGTTACCGCGCCGGGTACCCCACCGAGACCGGTCAGAATCGACCGGACAACGGGTTCATCGGCGAACCAGTGGATCCCGTACCCGGAGTCGTAGTTCACGAGCGAGGCGAGCAGGCCGAATATTCCGAGGACGAGCTGAGTGCCCGCGGCGACAATGATCACCCATCGCCCGGCCTCGTCCCGGCGCGCCAAAAGCACGCCACCGTAGCTGAAGGCGAACACCGACACCAGCGCGCCGAGCGTGGCGAACAGCGTCAGCGAATCGTCGAGCTCGCCCGGTTCGCTCAGAAACGACCGCACGAGAACCACGGCCCCCACCAGGTTCGCCACCGCGGCGATCCCCGCGAGGCACACGGCCACCATCGCCGCCACCTCACCGCTCTTCGACTTCGTCTCCAGCACGACCATCCCCCGACCGTATCCCGAACCGCCCTGATGAGCGCAGCGGCACAGCGTTCCAGCGCTGTACGCCTAGCGCGTAGTGGTCCAGCGCCGCGTCGGCTCGCTCAGACTGAGCGCGAGGATCACCACATTGACCACCAGCCAGAAATCCAGCGGTCCGAACCGCCATCCGTGACTTGCCCCGTTGAGCACGATGACCAGCAAGGTCGCCCCAGCCATCACCGCCGCCATGGTGAGCAGCACCCGTCTGCCGAGCATCCGCCGCCGCAACAACAGCACCGCCCCGAGCAGATACACCACCCCGAGCCCACCGACGATCCCCGAGCCCACGTCATCGAGGTCGATCTCGCGCCCAACCAGGCGCAACACCGAGGTCGCCGTACCGACGAAGATTCCCGCCGCGCCGACCAGCACCCCGAGCCAGCCCGCGATCAGCGCGGTCACCGCCCGCGTTGGCCGCTCGGGCCGCACCTGTTCCACCACTGCCCCCGCTACTTGTCGACGTCGCCGTCAGTTATACGGCGGAACCGGCGGGCGCGGGGTGTTCAACGGTGCGAGCTGGGCGTTCTTCCCGGAATCAAACCAGCGCTGACTCGATGGGAGCAGCGCCGCGATCAGCACACCGCACGGAAGCAGCGAGTACACGAGGAATCCCGCTAGTTCACCGGTGCTGTCGGACAGCGCACCTCCGCCCCAGAGCGCGAAGACCGCGAGCCCACTACCGATGATCACCATGGTCAGTCCGCGTGAACGCCGCGCGAGCACCAGCACTCCACCCAACCCGAGCAGCACCGCGAGCACCGCCCCGACCACAAGGTCGATTTGATGCTCCAGTATCTGGAGATTCCATTCGACTGGTTGTTCCGGCTGTTTCCAACGCGTGGATGTAGCGCGCAGAGCCGAGAGTGCCACCGCGGCTCGGCCCAGTCCGAACAGTCCGATCAGGACGGCCCCGACGCCGAGGAGCACAACAGCGATGGGCGGGCTCCACACCGATTCGGTCTTCGGCGGCACATGACCTTGCGGCCTTTGCTCGTAATTCATCGCTCCCCCTTGCGACCTCATGCATCACATCATTCGTGTCGGTCGTCGGCAGCCTAGTGCCATCGAATACAACCGCGCCCGGGCGCTGGCTGCCCGAGCACGGTTGTCCTCTCTCGCTATTCGGCCGTCGCGCGGCCACCAACCTCTCAGGCGGGATGGGCTGCGACGTAAGCCCGGAAGGCTTCGAGGATGTACTCGGCGGTTCCGTCACCGTGCACGTCGTAGTTCTTCCGGAAACGTGGGTCGGCGACGTACATCTCGCCGAGTCCGAGCAGGTACTCGCTGGTCACCGGCTTGCCCTGCGTCCCGCCGCTGATCCAGTCGCGGTGCCGGACGACAATTGCTTGCGCAACATCACTATCCGCGGGCAGTCCTGCGGCGCGGGCCTTCCCGTAGTCGGCGGCGATGTCGAGATGCGCCTGGAAAAAGGCATGCTTGTCGGTTTCGGTCATCGAGCGCCACCAGCGATCACCGCTCTCGTAGGCCTCCTTGCCCCAGCGCTCGGTGACTTCGTCCTTGTACTCGGTGTGGTCGAAACCGTCGAAAACCTCTGCGGCCATGAGCGGTTCACCTCTTTCAGTCTTGTGCAAAGTGGTCGACACCGACTCGATCTGCCGCGCCACCCGATCCTGCTGCTGGCGAAGCAGTTCCAGGTGGGTCCGCAGCGCACCGGCGGTGTCCTGTTCACCGGCGAGAACTTCGGCGATCACGGGAAGGCCGAGGCCGAGTTCGCGCAGCAGCAGAATTCGCTGCAGTCGAACGAGAGAGGTCTGGTCGTAATAGCGATAGCCGTTGGCCCCGATCCGGCTCGGCTCCAACAGCCCGAGCTGCCCGTAGTGGCGCAACGTACGACTGGTGGTTCCCGCGGCCTTCGCGAGGTCCTGGATGGACCATTCACCCACCATGACCTGCTCCTTTTCTCGTCGGTACCTCCACTCTGCAAGTTGACGCTACGTCAATGTCAAGACGCGAACCCGAATTCGACCTCCACCGTGTCGCGCTCGGTGTACATCCGCCACAGCCGCGCACCCCCTGCCGATTCCGGCCCTCACCGAGGACCACTGATGCAGGCGATGCGCGGCTGACCGGTCAGCGAATCAGACTCGGTTCGTTGCCGAAACCAATTCCGGCGCACCCGAATTCATCTTCGACTCGGCGTCACTGTGCCGTTCGACTGAATTGGATCCGGCATTGACGGGCGACGCTTGTTCTCCTGCAACCGGTTCGGAACCATCGACCGGCTTGGTCGGCAGCTGCCCGAAGACGGTAGCCGCGAGAGCGACGCCGAGGCCGATGATCTGCGGAGCGGTCAGCGCCTGACCCAACGCGATCCAGCCGATCACCGCGGCCGACACCGGGCTGAGCAGGCCGAGGAAGGCGACCGAAGTCGCTGGTACGCGCGAGATTCCGCGAAACCACAGCCAGTAGGCCAGCGCGGTGCCGATGACGCCGAGGTACAGGTACCCGCCGATGGCCTGTCCGTCGAGCGCGGGCGGCGCACCTTCGATCAGCAGGGCCAGGGGCGCGATGAACAGCCCACCCGCGGTGAGCTGCCAGCCGGTCATCGCCAGCGGGCCGACACCATCGGGGCGTCCCCATTTCTTGGTGAGCACGGTTCCCGCCGCCATCGAGGCCGCACCGGCGAGACCGGCGACCACGCCGATCAGATCGAGTTCGGCGGTGCCGCGGAGCACGACCAGCGAGACACCGAACACGCCGACAACACCCGCGATCACCTTTCGCCTGGTCGGCACTTCGGCCAGCAGCACCGCCGCGAACCCGAGCGCGAACATCGGCGCGATCGCACCGAGCACCCCGGCGACACCACCCGGCAGCCGGTACGCGGCCAGGAACAACAGCGGGAAGAACGCGCCGATATTGAGCACGCCAAGCACCGCGGTCCGGCCCAGCCATTGGCCGTGCGGCAGCACCCTGGTCAGCGCGATCAGCACCAATCCGGCGGGGAGCGCGCGCATGAGCGCGGTGAACAGCGGCCGGTCAGGGGGCAGGAGTTCCGTGGTCACCGCGTAGGTCGAGCCCCACACGATCGGGGTGAGAGCGGTGAGCGCGAGGGTGCCCACGTAGCCGGTGGAGCGGGTTGTGGTCGTCATGTTCACTCCTGATTGATAATCTCAACATTGAAATATCTACCCGCAGAGATATCTCCGCGTCAAGTAGATGAACGTTAAGAGTTTCAACCGAGAGGGAGAAGAGATGCGCGACGCGGTCGATCTGATCACCGAGCACTGGAACATCGAGCGCCCGGATGTCGACGTATCACCGATGGCGATCGTCGGCCGGATCACCCGGCTCGCGCGCGTTCTCGAGCAGGATCTGAAGCGCTTCTTCGCAGGTCACGACCTGGAATTCTGGGAGTTCGACGTGCTGGCGACGCTGCGTCGTTCCGGCGGCGAGACCGGCCTCACCGCGGGTGCGCTCAACCGTGCCGCGATGGTCACCTCGGGCGCCATCACCAACCGCATCGACCGCCTAGCCGCGAAGAACCTGGTTCGGCGCGTCCCCTCCCCCGACGATCGCCGTTCAGTCTTCGTGCAGCTCACCGCCGAGGGCCGCGAACTCGTCGACCGGCTGCTGCCGCTCCACATGGCCAACGAGCAGCGCTTGCTCGCCTCGCTCGGCGGCACGGACCGCGAGCAGCTCGCCGACCTGCTGCGCACCCTGGCTATCGGGTTGGATGACACGAAGCTCGACTGAAGGATCCGGCGTAATCGTGCAATCGGCCTGTTTCCAGTCACTCGCCGTCGTGCACGCCAGGTACTGCGCCGGGGTTCACCGGGCCGTACTCGGCGTGCGCGCCGGGCGTCGCGGCGGGATTCACCGGCCCGTGGACGGGTTCGCCCCTGACCTCGGCATCCGAGGGAATCTGCAAACCATGCGGACCTCCAGGCGAAACAGCCTGGGGAACACTGCCTTCCGGCGTCTTCAGCTTGGGTCGACCCGATGCCGTCGCAGGCAACTGATCACCCGCATCCGGAACGAGCTGCAGCAGCGTGGAGAAGTCGACGACCTGCGCGCCGAGCGTCTGCGTCGCGACGATCACACCGTTCGTGTACATCCGGTACGTGCCCGCCCGTTGCGGCAGCAGCATTTCCGGGCCGATCGGCTCGCCCACCGCGCTACTCGCACCGCCGATGCGCCGGTACTCGGTGTCGATCACCGACTCACCCGCCAGCGCCTCGATGGTCAGATCCGGCTGCACCGGTGCGGCGGGAACCACTGGGGCCGGGGCGGATTCGACGAGTTCGCTGGGCGCCGGGCCGACCGCGAAGGTCTCGATATCGGCGGGCCTACCGCCATCCGGAGCAGCCGAGTATTCCGAACGCAGAATCTGCCCGTCACGCAACAACACCGTGCCCGTGGTGGCGGCGACGGCCTCGGTACTGCGCGAATCCTCTTTCACCGTACCGGGATACGCCTGGCAGTCGGTGGTATCGCAGGTCTGCGCGTAGTCGTACCGGCTTTCGGCGAGAGCATAGGAACGGGCCGCGATCGCTTGTGCGCGTAGGGCTTCGAAGGCGCCCTGGTCGGCCCAGTTGGCCTGCATTTCCGCGGGCAGGACACCGGCGAGATAGTCGTCGAGGTCCACCTGGTTGACGGTGCGATAGGACTCGCCTTCGAGCGCCACGCCGAGCGCGCCGCGATAGGCGGTGCCCCCGCAGAGGGTCAGGTGTTCCTCGGCAGGCCTGCCCGCACCGGGGCCGACCGGATAGACGAACGGATCGTCGGTCGAGGCCTGCCACAACACTTCTCCGTCGCAGCCCGCGGTCACGACCACATTCGCCCCGCCGTCGGGCAGCGGTGTGAGATGGGCGGCGTCGCCGGGGCCGATCGTGCGGCCCGCGACCTGCGCGCCGGCGGCGGCGAAGGTATCGAGGGTGGCGTCGTCCTGGGCCTGGAGCCGGACACCGATCGTTGTCGGCCCGATTTGCCCGAGATCTGCGCCGGGGTAGTAGTGACCGAGAATCTCCTCGGCCGACCAGCCCGCCCGCGCGTTGTCGAAGGCACCGACCTGGCTCATGCCGCGACCGTGTCCCGCGCCGACGGTCGGGGTGATCTGGCCCGGCAGGATCTGCCACAGGCCGATCGCACCGGTCAAGGCCAGCACGGTGCCGCTGACCAGCACCGGCAGCGGCACGGTCCAGATGACCGGCACAACCCGGCGACGGGTGCCACGGCCGCTACTGCGGGCGATCAAGGTGTCCGCTCTCATACTGCGCTCCCACGGTTTCGCGGTTCGACCGGCGGAGCTCGCGTCGGCATGTCGTCGTCGCCGAGCGGGATCCGAGGGCTACATTCGAGCAATCACATAATCCTCAAGTTGAGGTTGAGATGTGTGACGTATGTTAACTAGTGTGATGCGTGAGGTTAGAGGAAGCAAGCATCACATGCGCGGAAAAACACGAGCTCGACCCTGATAGGAGTCGCACGTGCGATACCGAAAGCCGAAACGTTCCTACGTGCTCCCGGTGGTCACCACCCTCGTTGTCGCCGCACCGGTCGGCGCGTTCGCTCTCAGCGACTCGACCGACTACCGCAGCGCCAACGATTCCCAGGTCACGGCCGTGCCGACGCAGCTGGCCGAGGTCGCGCTGACCTCGGTTCCCGACATCACGGTCCCGCTGCGTGACCTGACCGGTCTCGACCTCCCCGATCTGCACCTCTCGGACCTGCGCATGTTGGGCCTGCCTGCCTCGATCCCGATCCCCCCGGGATTGCCGGTACCCCCGGGCGTGGCGCTGCCCGCCGAGATCCAGCTGCCGCAACTGCCGACGAAGCCGCAGCCGACCCCGACGCAGCAGGCCACACCGGGCGCCGCGACACCTGGCGCCCCCGGGGCCGCCGCCCCGCCCGCGCGCCCACCGGTCCCGAGCACGACGGTCCCCACCGCGCCCCCGGCTCCCCCGGCCCCTGAGGCGCCCGCGACTCCCGCGCCCACAGCCCAGCCACCCGCCGCGGCCGCACCTCCCACCGGCGCCCCGGTCTCCCAAAGCCGGTCCGCCGGCGCGAAATTCATCGCTGACCCGGAGAACCTCGAACCCGGCACCACCCCCGACACCCCCGCCCTCTCTCCGGGCGCGGTCGGCCCCGACGTCATCGACCAGGTGGGCGCGCAGGTCAAGGAACTCACCCAGGACACCCCGTTCAGCATGGTCGCCATCACCGCTCGCGACCTGGCGAACACCACAACCAAACTCCGTGCCCGCCAGCTCGACGGCAACTGGGGCCCCTGGTACGACGCCGATCCACTCGACACCAGGGCCACCGATCACACCCCCGCGGGCGCACCGACCGGCACCGAACCGATCTACGTCGGCGAGACCACCGCGGTGCAGATGCTGGTCACCCGCAAGCCAACCGCGGGCCCCGACCACGACCCGGCGCACCTCACCGAGGCCGCGCTCAAGGCCATCCTGATCAATCCGGGCCGGGCCGCGATCGATGCCGCGCTCACTGACGTGGCCGCGGCGCTGCCCGGTGGCGGACCGAAGGTCATCACCCGCGCGCAGTGGGGTGCCGACGAATCGATCCGCTGCCAGGAACCCACCTATGACGACGGCCTCGGCGGCATCACCGTGCATCACACGGCCGGTCGAAACGACTACAGCCGCTCCGAATCGGCGGGCATCGTCCGCGCGATCTACGCCTATCACGCCGAAACGCTCGGTTGGTGCGATGTCGGCTACAACGCCTTGGTCGACCAGTACGGCCAGATTTTCGAGGGCCGCTACGGCGGCCTCGACCGGGCGGTTCAGGGCGCGCACGCGGGCGGTTTCAACGAGAACACTGCCGGTGTGGCGCTGATGGGCAACTACGAGACGGAGGAGCCGAGCAACGAGGCGATCAACGCGATCGGCAAGTTCATCGGCTGGCGGTCCAAGCTCGCCGGGATCAATCCCAAGGGCACGACCACGATGTACTCCGAGGGCACCGAGTTCACCCCGTACGCCTACGACGAAGCGGTCGACCTGCCGGTGGTGTTCGCGCACCGCGATGTCGGCAACACCGACTGCCCCGGCGATGCCGCCTACGCGCTGATGGACCGCATCCGCGGGATCGCGGCGGGTAACTCCAACACCTACACCTCGCCCCCGACGGTGAATCGTCCGCCGAGTCAGCAGGCCCGCGCGCCGCAGGGCAATATGGCCGAACTCGGCGCGATGGTCGACAAGTTCCTGGGCTTGGCCGGCGACAACGCGATCGCCAAACACTGGGTCGCCAAAGGCGGGGTCGACGGGCCGCTCGGCGCGCCGCAGTCGGACCTGATCTCGGGCGCGCAGGGCCGTCAGTACGCGAAGTTCGCCAACGGTTTCGTCTATTCGGGCGAGGGCGGTGAGGTGTTCGAGGTGATCGGCACGATTCTCGACCGCTATCTGAGCCTGGGCGCCGACTCGGGCGTGCTCGGCCTGCCGACCACGGGCTCGTACCTGGTCCCGAACGGTTCGCGCACCGATTTCGAGCACGGTTCACTGGTGCTCAACGAGCTCACGGGCATCGTCACGACGTTCTGGAAGACCTACGACGAGACCTACAAGCAGGAAATGAACGGACAGCCGAAGCCTGGCCAGACGCAGACCGCACCGACGCTCGGGCTCGCGATTCCGGCCGACCCGACGGCACAGCCGATCCCTGCCGGACCGGTCCCCGTCGAACAGGCCCCGGCCGACCCGCCGGTCCCCGAACCCGCCCCGACCGGCTAACCCCCGGTCACGGCGAAGAACAGCCGGTGTACCTCCGAGCGAGGGCACCGGCTGTTTTATTTGCGTGACATGCGAGGTTTACCGGGCCCCGGGCGGTTGACCTTGCTGCTCAGGTAAAACCGGGCCCGGGGCGGTAGACCTTGCTGTGTTTATTGGAGCGCTGACGCGCTCGAGTCGGGGCCCTTCGGGCCCCCGATCTTCCCTCCCTCCGGGCACTCCTTCGTCGCACCCTCCACTCAGTCCAGATCGGGGCGGGCCCCTCCGGGTAGAGACACATCAGGGATACCCGGCCCAGGATGTGCACGCAGGTGGTGACACATCAGGGATACCCAGCCCAGGGTGGTTGGGCCTATCGCCACCAGCGCTCGAGGACCATCGCGACGCCGTCGTCTATGTTGCTGCCTGTCACCTCATCGGCGGCCGCCCGAGCTTCCGGGTGGGCGTTCCCCATCGCGACTCCGTGCCCGGCCATCGCCAGCATCGGCACGTCGTTCGGCATATCTCCGAATGCCACGATCGAGGAATTCTCGACGCCGATGCGTCGGGCTACCTCGGCCAGCCCGGACGCCTTCGTCACCTGCGGCACCGCCAGCTCGATCAGCCCGCTCTCGGTGGAGTAGGTGATCTCGGCGCGGTCGCCGATGAGGGGGGCGAGGGCGGCGCGCATCTCGGAACTGCGGGCCGTGCTGAGCCGGATGAGCATCTTGATCGCGGGAGAGTCGATGACCTCGGCGTGCGAGACGACGGTGTCGTCGGGGTTGAGCCAGGCATGTTCGTAGGTCGGCGAGCTCACGAACTGCTGGGTCACGGCGTCGTGCGCGCTGGCCCCGACCCGCTCGGTCGCCAGCCCACAACCGGGTAACGCGTGTTCGGCGACCTCGGCCAACCAGCTCAGGGTCTCGGTATCGAGTGTGTGGCTGGACAGCACCCGGTCGGTGGCGCTGTCGTAGATAACCGCGCCGTTTCCGCAGATCGCGAGCGGTGCGTACCCGAGTTCGCTGACGACCGGTTCGATCCAGCGCGGCGGGCGGCCGGTGGCGAGCACGAAGGTGGCGCCGTCGGCGACGAGCGCCCCGACGGCGGCCTTGGTGCGCGCCGAGACCTTGTCGGAATCGTCGATCAGCGTGCCGTCGACGTCGCTGGCCACCAGCTGCGGTTTCGGGTGCAGGTGCGTCATCCCATCTATCCTGCCGCACGTCGCCACACGGGGACGCCGGACTGTCCCTATGATCAGGGCCTGAATACCGATCCAGAGGGGACTGATGACCGGCTTTTTGTTGCGGCGCACACTCAACTACGTTGTGCTCCTTCTGCTGGCATCGTTTCTGACGTTCAGCCTCGCATCCCTCACGTTCAACCCCCTCGAAAGCCTCGAGCAGCGCAATCCGCGCCCGCCGCAGTCGGTGATCGACGCGAAGGCCGAGCAGTTGCATCTCGACGAGCCGATCCCACAGCGCTATCTCACCTGGCTCGGCGGCGTCGTGCAAGGGGATTTCGGAACCACCCTGGCCGGGCAGCCGGTGAGCGAGGAACTGGGCAGGCGGGTGGCGGTGAGTCTGCGGCTGCTGATTCTCGGTTCGGTCATCGGCACCGTGCTCGGCGTGCTGATCGGTGCCGCCGGCGCGATCAGGCAGTACAAGTTCAGCGACTATTTCTCGACGGTGCTGTCGCTGCTGATCCTGTCGACGCCGATCTTCTTGCTGGCGACGCTGTTGAAATACGGTGCGCTGCAAATCAATACGATGACCGGCACACAGATCTTCCTCTACACCGGCGAGACCTCGGCCACTCAGATCACCGGGTTCTGGAACCAGATGGTCGATCGCGCACAGCATTTGGTCCTGCCGACCCTGGCACTCGCCCTGGGCGGCATGGCCGGCTACAGCCGCTACCAGCGCAACGCCATGCTCGATGTGCTGCAGAGCGATTTCATCCGAACAGCGAGAGCCAAGGGCCTGACGCGCAATCGGGCCCTCTACAAGCACGGCCTGCGCACCGCGCTGATCCCGATGGCCACCCTGTTCGCCTACAGCCTCGGCGGATTGATCACCGGCGCCACCTTCGTGGAGAAGATCTTCGGCTGGCACGGCGTAGGTGAATGGCTGATCGATGCGATCAATGCCCAGGACCTCTATGTCGTGGTGACGGTGACGGCGTTCGCCGGTTTGGTCGTGCTGGTCTCCGGCCTGCTCTCCGATGTCGTCCTTGCCCTGCTCGACCCGAGGGTGCGTGTCTCATGACCGAAACCGAACTCATCGTCGTCGGCGCACCGGAGGCCATCGCCGCCGGGCGCCGCAAACTGGTGTGGCGCCGTTTCCTGCGCAACAAACCCGCCGTGGTCGGCGCGGTGATCCTGTTGGTGCTGCTCGTGGCCAGTTTCGCGTTGCCGCCACTGCTGCCGTGGGATTACCAGCAGATGGATTACAAGGCGCTGATGCAGCCGCCGAGCCTCGAGCACCCGTTCGGCACCACCCAGATCGGCCAGGACGTCCTCGCCCAGACCCTGCGCGGCCTCCAGAAGTCGCTGATCATCGGCTTCTGCGTGGCGCTGTTCTCCAGTGTCATCGCCGCGACCGCGGGTGCGGTGGCCGGGCTGCTCGGCGGTTGGACCGATCGCGCCATCATGTGGTTCGTCGACCTGCTGCTCGTGGTCCCCAGCTTCATCATCATCGCGCTGTTCGCGCCGCGCACCAAGGGTTCCGGGTCGATCGCGATCCTGATCGTGCTGCTCAGCGTGTTCGGCTGGATGATCGCCGCCCGCATCATCCGCGGCCTCACTCTGAGCCTGCGTGACCGCGAATTCGTCCGCGCCGCACGGTATATGGGCGCGCCGACTCGCACCGTGATTCTCAGTCATATCGTCCCGAACATCGCCTCGATCCTGATCATCGACACCACACTGGCCGTCGGCTCGGCGATCATGGCCGAAACCGGTTTGAGCTTCCTCGGTTTCGGTGTGCAGCCGCCGGATGTGTCGCTGGGTTCGCTGATCGCGGCGGGCACCAAATCGGCGCTCACCTACCCGTGGTTGTTCCTGTTCGCCGGTGGCCTGCTGATCACGATCGTGTTGTGCGCCAACCTCGTCGGCGACGGTCTGCGCGACGCGTTCGACCCCGGCGCCCGTGGCGCGCGCAAGGCACGCAAGGAGGTCGCCGAGCACAAGGACGAGGCGCAGGTGGAGCTGAAGAAAGCCGAGAAGCGATGACCGCGTCGACCGCACCCCTGCTCGAGGTCACCGACCTACGAGTCTCGTTCCCCGGCGAGGAAGGCCGCGTCGACGCCGTGCGCGGGGTGAACTACACCGTCGCCGACGGCGAGGTGCTCGCCATCGTCGGCGAGTCCGGATCGGGCAAGTCGGTGTCCTCGCTCGCGGTGATCGGCCTGCTGCCCGAGCAGGCGCGGGTACACGGATCGGTGCGCCTGCGCGGCCGCGAACTGCTCGGCCTCGGTGACAAGCAGATGTCGAAGCTGCGCGGTTCCTCGATCAGCATGGTCTTCCAGGATCCGCTCTCCGCGCTGACCCCGGTGTACCGGGTGGGTGACCAGATCGCGGAAGCCCTTCTCGCACACGGCAAGATGGGCCGCAAGGAAGCCGGTGAGCGGGCCGTCGAGCTGCTCGAACTGGTCGGCATCACCGATGCGAGGGCTCGTTCCAGGGCCTTCCCGCACGAGTTCTCCGGCGGTATGCGCCAGCGCGTGGTGATCGCCATGGCCATCGCCAACGACCCAGCCCTGATCATCTGCGACGAACCGACCACCGCGCTCGACGTGACCGTGCAGGCCCAGATCCTCGCGTTGCTGCGTAAGGCACGCGATATCACCGGCGCGGGCGTCATCATGATCACCCACGACATGGGTATCGCCGCCACCGTCGCCGACCGGGTCGCGGTGATGTACGCGGGCAAGATCGTCGAAACCGCACCTGTCGCGGAGCTTTTCGCCGCTCCCCGGATGCCGTACACCGTCGGCCTGCTCGGCTCCATTCCGCGCATGGACGGCCCGCCACGCACGCCGCTGATCCCGATCCTCGGCGCCCCGCCCGCCATGCACGCCCTGCCGCCCGGCTGCTCGTTCGCGCCGCGCTGCCCGGTCGCGATCGGCGACTGCACCGCCGCCGAACCCCCGCTGGAGAAGGTGAGCCCCGGCCACTCGGCCGCCTGTATCCGCACGGCCGAGGTCAGTTCCAAGCAACTCTTCGAGGCCTACCGCAAGGACATCCCCACCCCGGCGCACCCCGACCGCACCGACGAGAACGTGGTCCTGCGCGTCACCGACCTGGTGAAAACCTTCCCGCTCACCTCCGGGGTGCTGCTGCGCCGCCGCACCGGCGAGGTCCGCGCGGTCGACGGCATCAGCTTCTCGGTGCGCGCGGGCCGCACCCTCGCACTGGTCGGCGAATCCGGTTCGGGCAAGTCGACCACGCTGTCGCAGATCATGGACCTGGCCCGCCCACAGTCGGGCAGCATCGAAGTGCTCGGCAACGACGTCGCCACCCTCACCAAGGCGCGCACCCGCGAGATCCGCCGCAAGATGCAGATCGTCTTCCAGGACCCCAGCTCCTCCCTCGACCCGCGCCTGCCGATCTTCGACGTGCTCGCCGAGCCGCTGCGCATCGACGGCCGGTCGCGCGAAGAGGTCAACCGGCGGGTGCCAGAGTTGTTGCGGCAGGTGGGATTGCGTCCCGAGCACGCCGATCGCTACCCCTCGGACTTCTCCGGCGGCCAGAAGCAGCGCATCAGCATCGCCCGCGCGCTGGCGCTCGACACCCAGCTGTTGGTTCTCGACGAACCCGTCTCGTCGTTGGACGTGTCGATCCAGGCGGGCGTGCTCAACCTGCTGCGCGACCTACAGGCCGAGCACGGACTGTCTTACCTGTTCGTCTCCCACGACCTGTCGGTGGTGCGCAATCTCGCCCACGACATCGCGGTGATGCTGCAGGGCAAGATCGTCGAATCCGGTCCGGCCGAGCAGATTTTCGCCGATCCTCAGCACGAATACACGCGCTCGCTCATCGCGGCCGTACCGGAACCCGTCGTCAGCGGCTGATCACGAGCCGAAACAGGAGGCGCCATGCGAACCCGTCGAATGCAAGCAGGCCGTAGTACCCGATTGCGCTGTGCCGCCGTGGTGGTGGCGGCCGGGATGATCGTGGCGGGCTGTGGGGGTGGTGACGAGTCGGCGGCCGGGTTGAGCAATGCGATCGGCGCCACCAGCGACGTCAACCCCAAGGGCGTCGAGGAGTTGCGCGAGGGCGGCAACCTGCGCCTGGCGACCACCGACTACCCCGCCAACTGGAACATCCTGTCCAATGACGGCAACAACGGTGAGATCGGCGAAATCGTGCGCGCGATGCTGCCGCGCTCCTTCGAGATCGACGCCGCGGGACAACTCAGCGTCGACACCGACTTCTTCACCGATATCCAGCTGACCGGCACAGATCCGATGCAGGTGACGTATTCGATCAACCCGAAAGCTGTCTGGTCGGACGGTTCGCCGATCACCTGGGAAGACCTCGCCTCGCAAGCGCACGCGCTGAGCGGCCGCGACAAGAGCTATCTGATCGCGATCACCAACGGTTTCGAATTCGTCGACAAGGTGGAGCGCGGCACCGACGACCAGCACGCCGTCCTCACCTTCAGCAAGCCCTACGCCGACTGGCGCGGTCAGTTCTCCGGCAACTCCGCTCTCTACCCGAAGTCGGTGACCAGCACACCGGAGGCCTTCAACACCAGCCTCGCCGACGCGATCACCCTCACCGCGGGCCCGTTCCTCGTCAGCGACACCGACCGCGCTCAGGGTCGGATCACCTTGGGCCGCAACCCGAAATGGTGGGGCGACAAACCCGTTCTCGACACCATCACCTACAGCGTGCTCGACCACTCATCATGGGTTCAGGCGTTGCAGAACAACGAACTCGATCTCGTTCGCCTGACCACCCTCGACGACGTGAAAACGGTGCGCGGAACCGAAGGGCTCGTAGTGCGTCGGGCTCCCGGTAATCGGTGGCGCCACATCACCTTCAACGGCGCGCCCGGCTCGATCCTGGCCGAAGAGGGTGTGCGCGTGGCTATCTCGAAGGCGATCGACCGCATCGGGATCGTCAACGCGATGCAGAACGGGCTGGTCGAGGACCCGAAACCGTTGAACAACCACGTCTTCCTCCAGGGCCAAAAGGGCTACCAGGACAACAGTCTCGGCTTCGACCCCACCGCCGCAGCCAAGCAACTCGACGATCTCGGCTGGAAACTCAACGGTGAGGTGCGCGAGAAGGACGGACGCAAACTGGTCATTCGCGACGTCATGTACAACGACCCCACCTGGGTCCAGATAGCCCAGATCATCCAGCAGAACCTGGCCGCCATCGGCGTTCAGCTCACCATCGACACCAAGCCCGCCGCAGGCCTTTTCACCGACGTGATCCAGCCCGGCGACTTCGACGCCGCCCAATACGTCTACCAGGGCGACCCCTTCCCCTTGAGCAGCATTCGCCAGATCTACTACTACGACCCGACCGACCTCCAGTCCAACTTCGGCCGAATCGGCTCTCCCGAACTCAACGCCCTCATCGAACGAACCCTCACCGAACTGGACCCCGCGAAGTCCATCGACCTCGCCAACCAGGTCGACCGCAAGGTATTCGAAGAAGGACACTCGCTCC
Organism: Nocardia sp. NPDC058480; assembly: GCF_042720495.1. Taxonomy (NCBI): domain Bacteria; kingdom Bacillati; phylum Actinomycetota; class Actinomycetes; order Mycobacteriales; family Nocardiaceae; genus Nocardia; species Nocardia sp. NPDC058480. Next base: position 142,959 of record NZ_JBHXMN010000003.1, read on the forward strand.
CCCTGATGCAGTCCGACGGCAGCGTCGGCGCCCGCACCACCCTCGCCAACATCGGTTCCCCCGGTTTGGCAACGTACGACTACACGAAGATCGGATTCACGAAATGACCACAGCTACTTACGCCAGGCGGTTGCGCCGGGCCGGTTTCCGCATCGCGGTGCCTGTTTTCGCCTTGACGTTGGTGCTGGGTGGTTGTGGGTCCGATGTCGATGTGCAGTCGGGGTCGAGCACCATCGGCGCGATCAATGACATCAATCCGCAGGATCGCGACGCCTTGCGTGACGGTGGCAATCTCAGATTGGCGCTGACCAGTTTCCCCGCAACCTTCAACAACCTCCACGTCGATTCCGACGGCGAGATCAGCGACCTCACCGCCTGGACACTGCCAGGAACGATCAATTCCGACGCGGCGGCCAATCTGACGATTGACCACAACTACTACTCCGATGTCGAACTCATCAACACCAACCCGCAGCAGATCAAATACACGATCAACCCGAAAGCGGTCTGGTCGGACGGGTCCCCGATCACCTGGGAGGATCTGCGGTCTCAAGCCAATGTGTTGAGCGGGCGCGACACCGCCTACAAGATCGCGGCGAGCCAGGGCTACAGCAGCGTCGAGAAGGTCGAACGCGGCGTCGACGACCGGCAAGCGATCGTCACCTTCGCCGAGCATTACGCGGAGTGGAAGGGCCTGTTCAATCCGCTGTACCCACACCAACTCACGGCATCGCCGCAGGCCTTCGACGACTTGTACCGCAACGATATGCCGCTGTCGTCCGGGCCGTTCATCATCACTTCGATCGACCGGGCACAGCAGCGAATCGTGCTGAGCCGCAACCCGAAATGGTGGGGTGACACTCCCAAGCTCGACACCGTCACCTACAGCGTCCTCGACAATTCAGCGCGCCTGAATGCGTTGCAGAACAACGAACTCGACGTATCTACCTTGTCCGGCGTCGAAGAGGTCAAAACCGCGACGAATACGCCCGGCATCAAGGTTCGCCGCGCGCCCGCGAACAGGTTCTCGCACTTCACCTTCAACGGTGCCCCCGGCGCGTTGCTGTCCGATCCGAAGCTGCGGATCGCGATTTCGAAGGGCATCAACCGGCAGGCGATCGCTACGGCCACCCAGAACGGTGTGGTCACCGACCCGAAGCCGCTGAACAACCACCTTTTCCTGGTCGGCCAGACGGGCTACCAGGACAACGCCGAATCGATCTCCTACGATCCCGCTGCCGCTGCTCGCATGCTCGACGAGCTGGGCTGGAAGCTCAACGGCGACGTGCGTGAGAAGGATGGCCGCAAGCTGGAGATCCGCGATGTCATGTACCAGGCCGATACCTGGACCCAAATCGCGCAGATCGCTCAGCAGAACCTGGCGGAGATCGGCGTGAAGCTGATCATCGAGACCTACCCCGGCAATGGCTTGTTCACGACCGTCATCGACCCCGGCAACTTCGATATCGCCCAATTCTCCTGGGCGAAGAGCATTTTCCCACTCGGCGCACTGCCCCAGATCTACGCCTACGATCCCGCGAACCCGCTGAGCAACAAGGGCCGTATCGGTTCGCCCGAACTCAACGCACTGATCGAGGAGGTCATCGGCGAACTCGATCCCGAGAAGGCGATCGAACTGGCGAACAAGGCCGACCGGATGATCTTCGAGGAGGGGTTCTCCCTCCCCATCGTGCAATCCGCGGGCACGGTCGCTACGCGGGACGGCCTCGCCAATTATGGTGCGGAGGGGCTGGCGTCCTACGACTACACCAAGGTCGGCTTCGTCAAATAGACAACCCGTCGTGCCACACTCGTGCAGCGAATCTGAGGAAAGGAGCGGTCAATGCGAATTCGTTCGATGACCACCCGCCTGGCAATCCCCCTCGTCATCGTCAGTTTGATCGCTGCCGGGTGTGGCTCGGGCGACGACATCGCGGCGGAGGGCGAAGCCGCGCTCGGCACCACCAACGACATCAACCCGCGCGACGTCAGCGAACTGCGCGACGGTGGCAATCTCCGACTGGCGATTACCTCGCTGCCGGAGAACTGGAACGGCCTGCACACCGACGGCAATACCGGAAACACCGGCTCGATGCTGCGTCCGGTGATGCCGCGTGCGTTCACAACCGATGCAGCGGCGAATCTCTCGGTGAACACCGATTTCTTCACCGACGTCGCGTTGACCAACACCGAGCCGCAGCAGGTCACCTACACGATCAACCCCAAGGCGGTCTGGTCCGATGGCACGCCGATTTCCTGGGAGGATATTCGGTCCCAGGCCGCAGCGCTCAGCGGTGCCGACAAGGCGTTCCTGATCGCCAACAACAGCGGCTTCGATCGGGTCGACAAGGTCGAACGCGGTGTGGATGACAAGCAGGCTGTCATCACCTTCAAGCAGCACTACGCCGAGTGGCGCGGACAATTCGCGGGCAACTCGGTACTCTTTCCGAAGTCCGTCACATCGAGCGCCGAAGCATTCAACAACAGCCAGGTCGAGGCTCTGACGCTGTCGTCCGGCCCGTTCATCGTCCAGTCCGTCGACCGAGGACAAGGCCGGGTCGTCCTCGGCCGCAATCCCCGATGGTGGGGTGACACACCGAAACTCGACACCATGACCTTCAGTATGCTGGATAGTGCAGCGTTCACTCCCGCACTCCTGAACAACGAGATCGATGCGGTAGGAATAGCCAGCCGCGACGATTTGAAGGCGGTGAGCAATACACCCGGCATCGCGATCCGCCGAGCACCCGGTAACGGTTGGGGTCACTTCACCTTCAATGGTGCGCCCGGTTCCATACTCGCCGACCAGGGTGTACGAGTCGCGATCTCGAAGGCGATCGACCGGCAGGGTATCGCCAACGCGATCCAGAACGGGCTCGTCCTCGACCCCGAACCGCTGAACAATCATGTCTACCTGCAGGGCCAGGACGGCTACCAGGACAACAGCCTCGGGTTCGACCCGACGGCCGCGGCAAAAGAACTCGACGCCCTCGGCTGGAAGCTCAACGGGGATGTGCGCGAAAAGGACGGCCGGAAGCTCGAGATCCGCGATGTGATGTACAACGACCCGATCAATATTCAGACCGCGCAGATCATCCAGCAGAACCTCGCGCAGATCGGCGTCAAGTTGACCATCGAGACAAAGGCAGGCGCCGGTCTGTTCCCCGATGTCCTCAAGCCGGGAAATTTCGATGTAGGACAGTGGTTCTATGCTGGCGATGCCTTCCCGCTCAGCAGCCTGACGCAGATCTACGGCTTGTACCCCGATGACATCCAGGGCAATTACGGTCGCATCGGCTCTCCTGAACTCAACGCCCTCATCGAGCAGGCCATCTCTGAACTCGATCCGGTCAAGGCCAAGGAGTTGGCCAACCAGATCGATCGGAAGGTATTCGAGGAGGGACATTCCCTGCCGCTCATGCAGTCCGCCGGCAATCTCGGAGTTCGCGACAACCTCGCCAACTTCGGTGCGGCAGGCCTCGCTTCCTACGACTACACCAAGATCGGTTTCCTGAAGTGAGCCCGAAGGTCGGCTTCGAACAGTGAGTACCGGCCCGGCGCGCGCACTCACCTATCCGCTGCTCGTCACGAGCGGCACCCTCGCGATCATCGCCGCGTGGGTGCCGTTCGCCGATATCGATCAGCTGAGCGCGCTCGCCGTGGTCGCTCTTGCCATACTCGCTTATACCGCTTACCAATTGGGCCTTGCTTTCGGTGTTCTTCCGAGCGGGCTGGTCGCGACCGGCACGGTGCGCGGTAGGCGGGTTCGGCAGCAACATCGACTGGTCAGCCGGTCGTGGTTGGAGATCAGCAGTGGGGACCGCGTGGTGTGGCAGCCGGTGTTCTATGACCCGGCGCTGTCGGCGCTCGTCCCGACCGATCTGGAGCTGACCGGCCGATCCATCGATGATGGGAACACGCGTTTCTATCCCTCGGGCCGGGTCCGTACGGTCGAGCCGCCGGGCAAGCTCATCGATAACCCCTCCCGCCCCACCGATCCACCCGCCTACGGCATCCCCCGCCGCCTGATCCTCGACAGCCAACCCGCGGTCGGCGCTCCCCTCGTCGGCCTGCTCTGGGTCTACGTCATGAACGGCGGCCTCGGCGCGTTCGTCGCCACCACCACGGTCGCCGCCACCACCTTCACCTGGCTCTCCGCCATCCGAGGCTCCGACCCCAGCTGACCTGGGCAGTCGATCACCAGGCATCTGCCATCAATTGTCCAGCTCAAAATTGACTGGTCTGACCACTTGACCTCTTACCACTCAGGGCGCATCATCAGGGGTATGGCATGGACTCCTGTGGTGAAGCGCTCGGTTTCCGGTGATGTGTTCGAGCAGATCGCCGCCGAGGTGTTGGGTGGGGAGTTGGTGGCGGGGAGCACGTTGCCGGGTGAGCGGCAGTTGGCCGAGGCGTTGGGGGTTTCGCGGCCCGCGGTGCGGGAGGCGTTGCAGCGGTTGGCCGCGGCGGGGCTGGTTGCCGTTCGGCAAGGTGAGGCGACGACTGTGCTCGATTATCGGCGGAGTGCGGGGCTGGAAGTGCTTCCCCGGCTGTTGCTTCGGGGCGATTCCATCGATCCCGCGGTCGCTCGCAGCATTCTCGAGGCGCGGCTGCACAATGGGCCGAAGATCGCCGAGCTCGCCGCAGCGCGGGTACGAGGGACGGTCGATCCGCGGATCGACGGCGAATTGGCGCTGTTGCACGAATCCGTCGATTCCCTTGTCGCCGAATCGGATCCACTCGCCCAGCAACGGATAGCGCTCGAATTCTGGGACCACATCCTCGATCTCGCCGACTCGATCGCCTTCCGGTTGATGTATTCCATGCTGCGCGCCGCCTACGAACCCGCCTTGGCCGCGCTGGCGCCGATCATGTCCGCCGAGGTGGGCAATGCCGACGCCTATCGAGACCTGGCCGCCGCGATCGCCGCGGGCGAGCCGGAACGGGCCGCCGAGACCGCGCGAGCACTGCTCGAGCCGGCGACCACCGCCCTGATCCATGCCCTGAACGGGGCGTGATCCACCCGAGGAAGCACCATGATGAATGACCGTCCGACAACGACGTCGCACGACACCGCCGCGCCTGATGCCGTAGACGAGCACCCGCAGACCACCGACCAGGTGACTACCGACCCCACGCACGCCGAGGCCGCGCGCTCAGCCGCTCCCGCACCAACCCATGCCACCCGTTCTCCCCGCCCGATGCGCCGCAGCTTGACATTGCCTGCGGCGGCGCACGAATTCCTTCGGCACCCGTCCCCATGGATGATCGCCACGGTATTCGTCGCCACGCTGGCAGCCCGCTTCGTGATCGGCGACTGGCAACTCACCGACGCCCTTGTCCCCGTGCTGATTCTGGCCGTATTCCCGGTTGTCGAGTGGATCATTCACGTCACTGTCCTGCATTGGCGCCCAAGGCATTTCGGACCACTGACCCTCGACAGTGAGCTGGCCCGCAAACACCGCGAGCATCACGTCGACCCGCGTGACATCCCGCTGATCTTCATCCCGCCGAAGTCGCTGTTGCTCACGATCGTGACCCTGGTCGCGATCGCCCTGCTCGCCTTGCCCCGCACCGGCCTCGGCCTCACCTTCCTGCTGACCATCACCACGCTCGGCCTGCTCTACGAGTGGACCCACTACCTCATCCACACCGACTACAAGCCGAAACATGCTCCGTACCAGGCGATTTGGCGCAATCATCGCCACCACCACTACAAGAACGAGCACTACTGGTTCACCGTGACCACCACCGGCACCGCCGACCGACTACTCGGCACCGCTCCCGATCCGGCCACCACGCCGACATCTCCCACGGCGCGCAACCTCCACGCCGACTAGATCCGAGAACCGCAGGCCCGGCTCGCATCCTCACCCGAGCCGGGCTTTCGCATGTCCACCGACGAAAATCCTTTCCGGCCGAAAGGCTTGACAGATTTATACCCTAGGGGGGTATGGTACCGAGCACGAGATGCACTCCGCTCGAAAGGACGAAAGTCGTGACTACGCAATCGCAATCCACCCGGAAGTGGTGGGCGCTGGCGGTGATCGCCGCCGCGCAGTTCATGGTCATCATGGACACCTCGATCATCGGGATCGCGCTGCCCAAGATGCAGGCCGAACTCGGGTTCACGCCGGGCAATCTGACGTGGGTGTTCAACGCCTACGTGGTCGCCTTCGGCGGTCTGCTGCTGCTCGGCGGCAGGCTCTCCGACTTGCTCGGCGCTCGCCGGGTATTCGCCGCGGGCTGGGTGGTGCTCGGCATCGGCTCCGTAATCGCCGGTGCCGCAGGCAATGTCGGCGTCGAGCTGGCGGGCCGGGCGATCCAAGGTGGCGGTGCCGCCCTGATCGCGCCTTCGGCACTCACGCTGCTGATGATGTTGTTCGGCGGCTCGCCACAGGAACTCACCAAGGCGCTCGCCGTCTACGGCGCGGCCGCACCCGCCGGTGGTACCGCGGGCGTGTTTCTCGGTGGTGTGATCACCGAATACATCAGCTGGCCTTGGGTTTTCTACATCAACATTCCGATCGCCGTGCTCGCGCTGATCGCCGTGCCGCTGCTGATGCCCGCCGCCCCGGCGCGTAAGGGATCCATCGATATCGCCGGATCTGTCACTGTGACAGCCGGTTTGGCTGCCGCGGTATACGCGATCGTGCAGGCACCGGAGGTCGGCTGGGCGTCGGGTGAGACCTGGGGTGTGCTGGCACTGGCCGCCGCGCTCTTGGCCGGCTTCGTCGCCATCCAGTCCCGGCGCCGCGAACCGCTGATGCGGCTGAGCATCTTCCGCGCACCGAACCTGGCCGCCGCCAACTTCGCCCAGTTCGCACTGGCCGCCGCGTGGGTGCCGATGTGGTTCTTCCTCAACCTGTACCTGCAGCAGGTGCTCGGCTACAGCGCCTTCCCATCGGGTGCCGCGCTGCTGCCGATGACCACGCTGATCATGCTCGGCATGGTGGTGCTGGCACCGAAGGCGATGCAGCGGTTCGGCGCGAAGCCGATGATCGTCACCGGCCTGATCGTGCTCGGCCTCGGCCTCGCGGTGATGTCGTTGGTGCGGCCGACCGGCAATTTCTGGGTCGACGTGCTGCCCGCCTCGCTGATCGCGGCGGGGGGTATGTCGCTGGCCTTCATCCCCTCACTCGGCACCGCCATCTCGGCGGCGCGTCCCGAGGAAGGCGGGCTGGCCTCGGGCATCGTCAACGTCAGCTACCAGGTGGGATCCGCGCTCGGCCTGGCCGCCATGACGGCGGTGGCCGCCGCGTTCGGCGCGAGTCAACTCGGCGACGCCTCGGCGCTGACCGACGGCTATTCCGCCGCCTTCCTCGGTGCGGGCGTACTGGCACTGGCTGGCGCGGGCATCACCGCGGCGACCATGCGCACACCGGCTGCGGACAAGACCGGCGCGACCGTTTGACAAAGTACCCTAGGGGGGTATGGTAAGGACCAAGAGCGGAACGAGGAGAGTCCTATGAGCACAACCACTATCACCGTCAACGGCATGACCTGCGGCTGCTGCGTCAACAAGGTCCGCGACAAGGTAGGCGCCCTGCCCGGCGTCACCGGCGTCGATGTCGACCTGGCCGCGGGCACCGTGGCCATCGCAGGAACCACACCAGAACGCACCGCCCTCGCCGACGCCGTCACCGCGGCCGGCTTCCAACTCGCAGACTGAACCGGATCGGAGCATCCCGATGAACGCAACAGGCAAGTTCGCCGGATTCACCCTCGGCCTCGCGGCGGTCTTCGGGATCGCTCTGGCCGCAGGCGCCCTGATCGGTCCGGAACCCTCCGAACCGGCCGGGCACGGCGAGCACTCGACCGCGGCGGCACCGTCCGCCGATCTGCCCGGTGGCCTCCTGGTCACCGATCAGGGCTACACCTTGGCGCTGGACAAGACGAACACCACCACCGCGGCGCAATCGCAGATCACCTTCCGCATCCTCGACGCCACCGGCGCCCCGGTGACGAAATACCAGACCAGCCACGACAAGGACCTGCACCTGATCGTGGTCCGGCGCGATATGGCCGGGTTCCAGCACGTGCACCCGGTGCTGGATCCGGCCGGAACCTGGACCGTCCCGCTGAATCTGAGCCGGGCCGGTGACTACCGGGTCTTCGCCGACTTCACCCCGGCGGGCGGGTCGAACCTGACCCTCGGCACGGACCTACGCGTCGCGGGCAACTACGACGTGCAGGCCCTGCCCGCCCCGGCCGCCACCGCGCAGGTCGGCGAGTACACGGTGGCGCTGAACGGCACGGTCAGCCCGGGCACGGCGTCGAAGGTGACACTCTCGGTCAGCCGCAACGGCACCCCGGTCACCGACCTCCAGCCTTACCTCGGCGCCTACGGTCACCTGGTCGCACTCCGGGCCGCCGACCTCGCCTACCTGCACGTTCACCCCGAGGGCACGCCCGGCGACGGGGTCACCCCCGCCGGGCCTGGCATCGACTTCGTGGTGAACGCGCCGAGCACGGGCGACTACCGCCTGTTCCTCGACTTCCAGCACCAGGGCGTGGTGCGCACGGCCGAGTTCACGGTACGGGTCGCCACGCCGAACGCCACCGGCGCGAGCAACCCCGCCCCGACCAGCGCACCCGCCGACCACGGCACTCCCGGCCACGGCCACTGACCAGCGCCGAACACCCGTCTAGCCCGCCCGCGAACTCTCAGCAAGAATTGCTATCAGGAACAAAGGAGCAGCCCATGACCACCGTGACACACCCACCGGGCACCGGCCAGGTAGAACTGGTGATCGGTGGCATGACCTGCGCTTCCTGCGCGAACCGGATCGAGAAGAAGCTCAACAAGCTCGACGGGGTCACCGCCACGGTCAACTACGCCACCGAGAAGGCGCGCGTCGACTTCACCGGTGACGTCTCCCCCGAGGAACTCATCGCCACCGTCGAGCAGGCCGGCTACACCGCGGCACTGCCCGCGCCGAAGCAGGCCGAGCCTGCCGCGGACGCCCCCGCGGAATCCGACCCCACGGCCTCGCTGCGCACCCGTCTGCTGGTCTCGCTGGTGCTCACCGTTCCGGTGATCGCGATGGCGATGATCCCGGCGCTGCAGTTCACCAACTGGCAGTGGCTCTCGCTGACGCTGGCGGCACCGGTCGTGATCTGGGGCGCGCTGCCGTTCCACAAGGCGGCGTGGACCAACCTCAAGCACGGCACGGCCACCATGGACACGCTCGTGTCGATCGGCACCCTCGCCGCGTTCGGCTGGTCGCTGTTCGCGCTGTTCTGGGGCACGGCGGGCACGCCGGGGATGAAGCACCCGTTCGAATTGACCATCGCGCGGATGGACGGCACGGGCAGCATCTACCTCGAAGCCGCGGCGGGCGTGACCACCTTCATCCTGGCCGGGCGGTATTTCGAGGCACGGTCGAAGCGACGGGCAGGCGCCGCGTTGCGGGCGCTGCTCGAGCTGGGTGCCAAGGAAGTCGCGGTGGTACGCGACGGAGTCGAGACCCGAATTCCGGTGGAGCAGTTGGTCGTCGGCGACGAGTTCATCGTTCGTCCCGGCGAGAAGATCGCGACCGATGGTGTGATCACCGAGGGCACCTCGGCGGTCGACGCGTCCATGCTGACCGGTGAGTCGGTGCCGGTGGAGGTCGGCGTCGACGACGCGGTCACCGGTGCCACCGTGAACGTCGGCGGCCGACTCGTGGTGCGCGCCACCAGGATCGGCGCCGATACCCAGCTCGCCCAGATGGCACAGCTGGTCGAAGACGCGCAGACCGGCAAGGCGCAGGCGCAGCGGCTGGCCGACAGGATCTCCGGCATCTTCGTCCCGATCGTCATCGCGCTCGCCGTTGCCACGCTCGGATTCTGGCTCGGCACAGGCGGTTCCATCGCCGCGGCCTTCACCGCGGGCGTCGCGGTGCTGATCATCGCCTGCCCCTGCGCCCTCGGCCTGGCCACCCCGACCGCGCTGATGGTCGGCACCGGACGCGGCGCGCAGCTCGGCATCCTGATCAAGGGCCCCGAGGTGCTGGAATCGACCCGCAAGGTCGACACCATCGTGCTGGACAAGACCGGCACCGTCACCACCGGCAAGATGACGCTGCTCGAGGTGATCCCGGCCGAGGGTGAATCGGACACTCGGGTTCTGGAACTGGCTGGTGCGCTGGAGGATTCGTCGGAGCACCCGATCGCGCAGGCGATCGCGAAGGGTGCGCGGGACAAGTCCGGCACGCTGCTGCCGGTGGAGGGTTTCGCGAATGTCGAGGGCCTCGGCGTGCAGGGTGTGGTCGACGGGCACGCGGTGATCGTCGGCCGGGCGCGACTGCTGGCCGACTGGTCACAGCCGCTCGACGAGAAGCTGGAAACCGCGATGGCGGAAGCGGAATCGGCGGGTAAGACCGCGGTGGCCATCGGCTGGGACGGCAAGGCGCGCGGCGTGCTCGTGGTCGCCGACGCGGTGAAACCGACCTCGGCCCAAGCCATCGCCCAGTTCCGCGCACTCGGTCTGACCCCGATCCTGCTCACCGGTGACAATGCCCGCGCGGCCCGCACCATCGGCGACGAGGTCGGCATCGACAACGTTATCGCCGAGGTGCTGCCGCAGGACAAGGTCGACACCGTCAAGCGGCTGCAGGCCGAGGGCAAGGTCGTCGCGATGGTCGGTGACGGCGTGAACGACGCGGCCGCCCTGGCCCAGGCCGACCTCGGCCTGTCCATGGGCACCGGCACCGATGTCGCCATCGAGGCCAGCGACCTCACTCTCGTCCGCGGCGACCTCCGCGCCGCCGCCGACGCGATCCGCCTGTCGCGGCGCACTCTGGCCACGATCAAGGGCAACCTGTTCTGGGCCTTCGCCTACAACGTGGCCGCCATCCCGCTGGCCATGGCAGGTCTGCTCAACCCGATGCTGGCCGGCGCCGCCATGGCGTTCAGCTCGGTCTTCGTGGTGAGCAACAGCCTGCGGTTGCGCCGGTTCAAGTCGACGGCGCAGTAGCCAATCGAGTAGAGGTGATCTATGTAGACTGAATCTACGTAGATCACCTCTACTTTTTGGAGGGCTTGTGGCTTCCGGGTTCGTCGGTCGTGGTACCGAGCTCAGCCTGCTGAGGACCCGCCTCGATCGGATCATCGAATCAGGGCGAGGCATCGCGGTCGCACTGCGCGGTCGCAGGCAGGTCGGAAAGTCGCGGCTGGTGCAGGAGTTCTGCGATCGGGCGAACGTTCGGTACTTCTATTTCGCCGCCACCAAGGGAATGTCGGTCAACGACTCGCTTCCGGCTTTCCTCTCGGAACTCCGCAGGTCAGGGATTGCCCGCGAGGCGGAAGCAGTGCCCGAGAGCATCAGCGGCTGGCCGGATGCGTTCCGAGTGCTCGCCCAGGCGATCGGCGATGAGCCGACCGTCGTCGTCATCGACGAAGTTCCCTGGCTCACCGAACAGGACGAGATCTTCGACGGGGCACTGCAGACAGCATGGGATCGGTTGCTGCAGCAACGACCCGTATTACTGCTGCTGCTCGGCAGCGATATCCACATGATGGAGCGCCTCACCGCATACGACCGGCCATTTTACGGCCGTGCCGACAATCTCGTCCTCGGCCCACTGAACCCCGCCGAGGTCGGCCAGTCGCTCGGCCTCGACGCCGCGGCAGGTATCGACGCTCACCTGATCACCGGCGGACTGCCCGGCATCCTGCGAAGCTGGCCGCAGGGAATGGCACCGCTGGACTTCGTGCGACGCGAGTGCGACGATCCGGCCGCGCCATTGTTCAGCGTGCCCGAATCGACTCTGCTCGCCGAATTTCCGGCGCCCGACCACTCCCGGCGCGTTCTCGAAGCGGTCGGCAGTGGCGAGCGAACGAATGCCACCATCGCTGCGGCAGCCGGAAGTCGTAGTGGCGCGCTGCCTTCCGGTACGTTATCGCCCTTATTGCACCGGCAGACCACCGAGAAGCGCGTCCTCGCCATGGATGTTCCGCTTTCCATCAAATCGGGAAAGCCGGCGCTGTATCGAGTTGCAGACAGCAACCTGCGGCTCTATCTCGCCGCATTACGTTCCGTTCAGGAGCTGACTCGACGCGGTCGGCCGGATACCGCTTACGCGTTGTTCACTCGTCGATGGACAACCTGGCGCGGCAAAGCCGTGGAGCCGCTCGTGCGCGAGGCGCTCGAGCTGGCAGCGCTGGCGGGCTCGCTGCCGTTCGACAATGTCGCCGCGGTGGGGAGCTGGTGGAACCGTGCGTTCGATCCTGAAATCGATCTGATCGGCGCAGACCGCTCCCCCGTCGCCCACCGGATCGCGTTCGCCGGTTCGATCAAATGGCTGGGAAGCGCGTTCGACCGGCACGATCTTGCCGACCTGACTCGCGGTGCAGGTATGGTTCCCGGCTTCATTCCGCAGGAATCCGCCCTGGTGGTGGTGTCGCTGGGCGGTGTGCAGGGGTCCTGCGCTGACCTGGTCGACGTGACCTGGGATGCGCACGACGTGCTCGCTGCGTGGAGTTGACTCCGCGCAGCGAGCACTGACGCCCACTTAGAACAGGGTCTGGCCGTCGGCGGAGATGGTGAAGCCGTGGCCGCCCGCGTCGCAGCGCATGCCCTGCGGGGTGGAGGTGCAGGCGGCGCCGAGGGCGATGATGGTGTCGCCGTAGTTCAGGATCTTGCCGCCACCCTTGCGCGTGCCGTCGACCGATTCACCGACGAAGATGCCCTGGCTGGTGCACAGGAACTCAGCTTTGCTGCCGTAGACGTGCACGGCGACCTTGCGATCGGGGGCGTCGGTGCAGTCGGGCAGCTGAGGTGGAATGACATTCGCGTGGCCGAGCTGGCAACCGACACCGAGTGTGGTCGCGCTGACGATCCCGCACATGATGTTGCCGGTGGGCGACTGGAAGTAGAAGCTGTCGCGCTGCTGATAGTCGCGGGCGTCGACGGTGGCGTCGTCGCGGGATGGCAGGCCGGTCGGGCTGGGACCGGGAGCGGGCGTCGGGTCCGTAGTGTCGAGGCCGGGCACGACCGTCGGTTCGTCGCTCTGGCGTACTGATGTCCCGGCCGCTTGGGTGGGGCCCGTCGGTCCGCTCGAAGCCGGGCTGCCGGAGCTGTCACACGCCGCGAGTCCTCCCGCGAGCGCCACCAGCGCGGCCACCATGATCGCTGATCTCATGAGTTCGTCCCCTCTGTATCCACCCGACCGTCGAATCACAATCGCGAGTACGAGCGATATCGTTTCCCGCGCTCATGAACCGTGACCCACCCGAGGTGAGCCCGTGACCACAGCTCAGCACGTCTGGTACGCCGCGTACGGCTCCAACATGCACGCGCAGCGGTTCGCCTATTACCGCGAGGGCGGCACCCCGCCCGGAACCGACCACACCTATCCGGGATTCCGTGACCCCTCCGCACCGGCCGCCGTCGCCGCGCTCGTCCTGCCCGGAAGCCTGTATTTCGCCTGGCAGAGCCCGGTCTGGACGGGTGGGGTCGGGTTCTATGCCGCGCGTCCGGCGGCGGGCTGGCCGATCGGCGCGGCGGCGCGGGGGTATCTGCTGACCGTCGGTCAGTTCGGTGATCTGCTGGCTCAGGAGATGTACCGGACGCCGGCGACCGACTTCGATCCGGCGCCGGTCCTCGCCCGCGGTTCGGTGCGGCTCGGGCCCGGGCGCTACGAGACGGTGGTGCACGCGGGTACGCGCGACGGGATCCCCGTCCTCACCTTCACCTCGCCATGGGACCCGGAAACCGTTGTTCTGCAACGCCCCTCAGCGCGATACCTGACGATGATCGGCGCCGGGCTGCGTGAATCACACGGCTGGGATCCAGATCGCGTCGTCGAGTACCTGCGTGGGCGGCCCGGGATCGCCGGGCACTGGGATGAGGCCGACCTGCGTGGCGCGCTGCTCGGTGGCACCGGACTCGAGCAACCCTAGATTTCGTCGGGCGATCGCGGGTACCCCTTCGTTGCGGGGCGTCGACCACCGGGAGCACAGGCATGGAGTGGTTCACGGCACCGGAGTACTGGCAGGGCAGGCTGATCTTCCAGCGTGGTCTGGCGGTGGTCTACGCGCTCGCATTCCTGACCGCCGCCCGGCAATTCCGCGCGCTGCTCGGCGAGCGGGGAATGCTGCCCGTGCCGCGCTACCTCGCCCGGACCTCGTTCCGCCGGTCACCGAGCCTGTTCCACCTGCACTACTCCGATCGGTTCTACGCCGTCCTGGCCTGGTCGGGGGCGGTACTAGCGGTGGCCATCGCGCTGGGGGTCGCGGATCTGGTGCCGCTGTGGGCATCGATGCTGCTGTGGTTCGTGCTGTGGGTGTTGTATCTGTCGATCGTCAATGTCGGGCAGACGTGGTATTCGTTCGGCTGGGAATCGCTGCTGCTCGAGGCGGGATTTCTGGCGATCTTCCTCGGCAACGACACGGTCGCGCCACCGCTGCTGGTGCTGCTGGCCGCGCGCTGGCTGCTGTTCCGGGTGGAGTTCGGGGCCGGGCTGATCAAGATGCGCGGCGATCGGTGCTGGCGTGACCTGACCTGCCTGTACTACCACCACGAGACCCAGCCGATGCCCGGCCCGCTGAGCTGGTTCTTCCACCAGCTGCCCCGGCCGCTGCACCGGGTGGAGGTCGCGGCCAATCACTTCGCGCAGCTCGTCGTTCCGTTCGGCCTGTTCGCGCCGCAGCCGGTGGCGAGTGTGGCCGCGGCCATCATCATCGCCACCCAGCTGTGGCTGGTGTTCTCCGGCAATTTCGCCTGGCTGAACTGGGTGACACTGTTGCTCGCCACCACTGCCGTCGATACCCGTACCTACGCGGTGCTGCCCGCGGCGCCGCCGGTGTCCGCGCCACCGGTGTGGTTCATCGGGGCAGTGCTCGCCTACATCGCGCTGGTCACCGCGCTGAGCTATGGGCCGGTCAGCAACTTGCTCTCGTCACGTCAGGCGATGAATGCCTCGTTCGACCCGCTGCACCTGGTCAACACCTACGGCGCCTTCGGCAGTATCACCCGGGTCCGGCAGGAGATCGTGATCGAGGGCACCGACGACACCCACCTCACCGGCGACACCAGGTGGCGCGAATACGAGTTCAAAGGCAAACCGGGCGACCCCCGGTACCGCCCACGCCAGTGGGCGCCCTACCACCTGCGGCTGGACTGGCTGCTGTGGTTCGCGGCGCTATCGCCTTCCTACGCGCGGGGGTGTGCATTGCCGCTGGTCGCGCGCCTGCTCCGCAACGACCCGGATACGCTGCGCCTGCTGCGGCACTGCCCTTTCCCCGACGCACCGCCGCACTACCTGCGCGCCCGCCTGTACGAATACCACTTCAGCACGGCCCACGAGCTGTTCCACGAGCGAATATGGTGGCGCCGCACCCTGGTCGGCGAATTCCTGCCGCCGCTGACGCGCGAACAGGTCAAACGTCGCTGACAACGAGAAAAGCCCGGCGCGACATAGTGTCGGCCGAGCTTTTCGTTGAGCGGATGACGAGATTCGAACTCGCGACCCTCACCTTGGCAAGGTGATGCGCTACCACTGCGCCACATCCGCGTGCCTTCCGAGGCCGATCCGGCAACCGCCGGTGACTTCGTCGTGCGAGTAGGAACTCTAGCGCGAAACTCCCGAACTACGAAATCCGCACTCACCGACCGACCGCGACCGCGGTGAGACGCGGCGGTGGCGAGCGCCGTTAAGTGAGCGACAAGGTTGTGTAAGTGGCTGCGGGAGAGGGTTTTTCATAGGGCGGTTGCAGCCGCAGGGACTACGGGAGGAACTACGTGAAGACTCTGGGGATGATCGCGGCTGGCGTTGCGGTAACGGCGATGACCGTCCTGGGGGCCGGCCCCGCGCATGCCGACTTCACCGATCCGGTGGAGTTCACCGACAGCGGGGAGAACGTGGAAGACGACGGGTTCGGGGAGTACGCGGTCAACCGGGCCGAACCGAGGTCGTGCCTGGTGGTGCAGAACCACACAGGCGGTCGGGTGACGGTGCGGTTGAACTACCCGACCAGCGGCGGAAAGTGGCAGTTCAACCACGACCAGGTCGGTGTGCTCACGCGCAACGGCAAGGTGGTGACCTCGCCGTCCGGGAACTGGAACGTGCGGACGAACCCGCCGATCAGGTTCAACTGGGTCTATGACGCCAACATGAACACCCGCCGGGGTTGCAACGGGTCGTGGGTGCTGACGATGAACTGAGCCGGTCGGGTCCGGTGCGCCGCCACGCGCCGGACCCACGGTCAGCTGGGCCGACTTCCGCCGAAGGCGGCGCGATGGTCGGCGGCCCAGGTGGCGTAGCTGCGGGGTGGGCGGCCGAGGACGCGTGCGACGTCGTCGGTGATCAGTTCGTTGTGGCCGCCGCGGATGAAGGCCTGGCCGGTCAGTGAGCCGTCGACGAAGGCGGGCGGAAGGCCCGCGGCGACCATGAAGGTGCGAGCGTCGGCTTCGGGGATGTCGGTGACGGTGATCGGCCGGTCGATGACCTCGGCGAGGACGGCGGCCTGGTCGCGGCCGGTTTGCAGATCGGGGCCGGTCAGGGTGTAGGTGCGGCCGTGGTGGTCGTTGGAGCGCAGCGCCGCTACGGCGACCGACGAGACATCGCGCGGGTCGACCACGGCCTGTCGGCCGTCGCCGGTGAGGTTCGGGACGGGGTGTCCGCTGCCGAGTGGTTCGATCCAGCTGAACGTGTTCGAGGCGAAAGTGTTGGGGCGCAAGATCGTCCACTCCAGGCCCGAGTCGCGCACAGCCTGTTCCCCCGGCACATGCCAGGAACCCGGCACGCCCAAACGCGGGTCGCCGGTACCGACGGCGGACAGCTTCACCACGCGTCGCACCCCGGCTGCCCGCGCGGCAGCGACCAACGCGGCGTCGGTGCCGGTGTCGTCCGGGCCGGGAATGCCGACCAGGAACGCGGCCTCGATCCCAGCCATCGCGGGACCGAAAGTCGCCGGGTCACGGTAGTCCACCCGGACCACCTCCACGCCGGCCGGAAACTCGGCCTGCCGCGGGTCGCGGGTGGCCGCGCGGACGGCGACGCCCTCGGCTACCAGCTGTCGAACGATGTCGCTTCCGATGGTGCCTGTCGCACCGGTGATCAGGATCATGCAATGAGCATTGACTGCGCGCGGCCTGCGAATATAGGAGAAATCGGCACGGACATCGCGGCCCGCGACGCCTACTGTTGATCGGGTGCGGTACCTGACCTCGGCGCAGCTCGAGACTCCCATGACGACGCCGGAATCGTTGCGCCCATGGCTCACCGAACTCACCAGCACGCCGGTGTTCGACGATCTCGCCCAGCCGTTCGCGCACCCACCCATGGCGACGACCACGGTGGTGCTGCGCACCGAACAGTCAGGCAGGAGTACGGCATTCGTCGTCGGCGCGCAGACCAAGGCTTCCTATTCGCGGCCAGACGAGCCTGCCGGATGCGTGCGACTGCGACTGGAACCCGGTGTGACACGCCAACTTCTCGGTGTGGCCGCGGCCGAACTCACCGACCGCGCAGTCCGCCTCGACGAATTGCCCGGCCCACTGGGAACTTTCGCATCCGAACTCACCCAGCTCCCCGCCGAACAGGCGATCGGCTATCTGGATGACGAACTGCCGCAGCGCCTTTCCGAGACCGACACCGATCGCGCGCACCGGATCGTGCTGCGCGAAGCGATCACCGCGCTCACCGCCGACAACGCCCCGGCACTCCCCGAACTCACCGCTCGCCTCGCCGTCAGCGAACGCCAGCTACGCAACCTGTTCACCGCGGGAATCGGCCTGTCCCCCAAGCATTTCGCCCGCATCCAACGCCTGCGCCGCGTCCTGGCGTACGCGGGCAACAGCCCGTGGTCGCACCTGGCCGCGAACACCGGCTACTACGACCAATCCCACCTCACCGCCGACTTCCGCACCCTCATGGGCGTCCCACCCGCCGCCTACCTCCGCGGCAAGCTGCCCGCACCGACCCGCTGCCAGCTGCCACGCTGAGTAGGGGCTCAGCGATCGGCCGCTCGGGACAGCGGCGGACCTTCGCGAGCGAACCCGCCCAGCGAAGATCCGCACCGTGCAAATGCTGCCGGAGTCAGCCCTCGGACTCCTGTGTTTTCTCGGCCTTGCGGGCGAAACGCTCGGCGGCTTCGGCTTCGTCGAGGGCGGTTGCCTCTTCGAGGGACGGGGCACTGCCGCCGAGCCGCTTCGGGACCCAGTAGGCGCCGGGCTCGTGTTCGTAGGATTCCTGGAGGTCGGCGAGCATTTCCTGCATGGTGGAGCGGAGCTGTGCGGTGAGGTCGGTGGCGGGTTCGTAGGGCTGGATGGGAGTGCCGACGGCGATCGAGATGGGGGTGTTGGTGCGGCCGAGACGCTTCGGGAAGCCCTTGGTCCAGACACGCTGGGCGCCCCAGATGGTGATCGGGATGATCGGGACATCGGCTTCCAGCGCCATGCGGGCCGCGCCGGACTTGAATTCCTTGATCTCGAAGCTGCGGCTGATCGTGGCCTCGGGGTACACGCCGACCAGCTCGCCGTCGCGCAGGTATTGCACCGCCGACTGGTAGGAGTCGGCGCCCGCGGTGCGGTCGACCGGGATGTGCTTGAGGGTGCGCATGATCGGGCCGGAGATGCTGTTGTCGAACACCTCCTGCTTGGCCATGAACCTGATGTAGCGACGAGGGGTGCGAACGGGCAGACCCGCGTAGGTGAAGTCCATGTAGCCGGTGTGGTTGACCGCCAGCACGGCACCGCCGGTGGCGGGGATGTTTTCCGCTCCCTTGACGGTGAACTTCAGACCTTCGAGGAAGAACAGGGTTCGGGCCACGCCGATGATCGAGAAGTAGAGGGGTTCCACAATTACGCAAGCGTAGTCCTAGATCCCCTCGTCGGCAGGGGTGCGCCCGGTGGGCGCGGTCACCGTAGAATCGCGGCGTTCGCCCGCGCAGCCAATCCGCTTCGCGCACACCGGTCTACACCCGGCGAGTCCGCTCGCCCCGACAGTCACCGCCCGCATCGCCCGCGGGTGCCACGACCTAGGAATTGAGGAACGTCGAAGTGGAACGCGCTCAGTCGACCCCGATCGCCGCGGCTCGTCCGCGCCGCGCCTACGCGCTGGTTGCCGGACTCACCGTGACCGCGGCCCTGGTCACCGGGTGTGACTCGGTGTCGGGCATCCCGGGAGATCCGGTCGAGGCGACCACCGCCGCGCCGACCACGACGACCGCGCCGACGACTACGGCGACCCAGGCCATCGCACCGGGCGAACCGGCACCGACCAGCCCGCTCCCCGCCGACGCACCGCAGGTCGGCACAGTCGCGGGGCATGCCGACGCCGTCACCGCCGTGCGCCGCTGGGCCGCCGACCTAGCCACCGGCACCACCGCCGAACTCCAAGCGAAATGCTGGACCATCCCACCGGCCACCGTCGCCGAGATGTACGCCGATCCGCAGTCGGTGCTGGCCGCCCTCACCGCGCCGGGCACCGCGACCGCCGACACCGTGACCTGGCGTAACCGAACCGTCACTGTCACCGTCGACCGTGAGTCCGTCGCGTCCGGATATGCCTGCGGACGGGTGTCCGCGGCGGGCGTCGAGCCCGGTTACGACGACGCGGACGCGCGCCACACCGTCCGCCGCTACCTCGCTCGCGCCACCGGCAAACCCCTCGACCCGGCCGACATCGAAGCAGACCATCCACTGACCTGCAAGGCCTCGCCCGCCAACTGGGATCCAGAGGGCACCGGCAACCCCACAGCAGCCCCCTTGACAGGCGACTCGGGCAAAGTAGGCAATGTCACCTCCTACACCGGCGAGGAGCTACGATCCGAGCAGGTTCGTGGCGACTACCTGGCAGTTCACGTCCCGGTGACCACCTCACCGGGGGGCACGCGGACACGCACTTTCACGGTTGTCGCGACCGCTGAGGGCTATTGCATCGGTGACGTAACGATTTAGCCACTACCCTGGTTGGCTGGTACGCCGAAGCAGTCAGGGGGCCTGAGGCGGTAGCTCGCCATTGATCCGGCGAATCAGATCCTGGTAGGAGGAAACAGCTCGTGCAGATCACCAGCGTCGGACATGCCGGCTTCCATATCCGAACCGAGGCCGGGACGATCCTGTGCGATCCCTGGGTCAACCCCGCGTACTTCGCGTCGTGGTTCCCGTTCCCGGACAACTCTCAGCTCGACTGGGAGTCCCTCGGCGATGTCGACTACCTGTACGTCTCGCACCTGCACCGCGATCACTTCGACGCCGCGCACCTGGCGAAGTACGTCAACAAGGACGCGACGATCCTGCTGCCCGACTACCCGGTGCTCGACCTGCGCCGTGAGCTCGAGGCGCTGGGGTTCACCAAGTTCTTCGAGACCGAGGACTCGGTCAAGCACACGATCACCGGGCCGAAGGGGTCCGTCGACATCATGATCGTGGCGTTGCGCGCGCCCGCCGACGGTCCGATCGGCGACTCCGGCATTCTCATCTCCGACGGTGAGACCACCTGTTTCAACATGAACGACGCCCGACCGGTGGATATGGACGTCATCCACGACGCGTTCGGCGATATCGACATCCACCTGCTGCAGTACTCGGGCGCGATCTGGTACCCGGCGGTGTACGACATCCCGGCCCGGACCAAGGCCAACTTCGGCAAGCAGAAGCGTCAGCGCGGGATGGATCGCGCGCGCTCCTACATCGAGCAGGTCGGCGCGACCTGGGTGGTGCCCTCGGCCGGTCCGCCGGTGTTCCTCGACGCCGAACTGCGCTATCTCAACGACGATCGCGGCGACGAAGGCAACATCTTCCCTGATCAGATGGTGTTCCTCGACCAGATGAACATCCACGGCAACGACGGCGGGATCCTGATGATCCCCGGTTCGGTCGCCGACGTGCGTGGCAAGGAGCTCGACCTCGCGCACCCGTTCGACCCGGATCGGATCTACGGCGACAAGGCCGCCTACATCGAGGAGATGGCGCAGCGTTTCGCGCCGGTGCTCGCCGCGGAGAAGGCATCGTGGGAGACCGGCGAGGGTTCGCTGCTCGAGCCGCTGCGTGAGCTGTTCGAGCCGATCATGAAGCAGAGCGCGCTGATCAGCGACGGCATCGGCTACCCGGTTGGCCTGGTGATCGGCGAGGAGACCATCGTTCTCGACTTCCCGCACCGCACCGTGCGCGCGCCGCTGGAGAGCGAAGGCCGCTACCGCTACGGCTTCCGGATCGCCCCGGAACTGGTGCGCACCGTGCTGCGTGACGACGAGCCGGACTGGGTGAACACGATCTTCCTGTCCACCCGCTTCCAGGCATGGCGCATCGGCGGCTACAACGAGTTCCTCTACACCTTCTTCAAGTGCCTCACCGACGAGCGGATCGCCTACGCCGACGGCTGGTTCTCCGAGGCACACGACGACTCCGCCGTCACCGAACTCGACGGCTGGGAAGTCCAGCGCCGCTGCCCCCACCTCAAGGCCGACCTCTCCACATTCGGTGTGGTGGAAGGAAATAACCTCACCTGCAACCTGCACGGCTGGCAGTGGGACCTGGAATCGGGTCGCTGCAAGACGTCCAAGGGACACGAGCTGCGCTCGCGCAAGCTCTGACACCCAGAACAGAACGGCCGGTACGCCTTTCGTACCGGCCGTTTTTTCGTCTTCACTGTTTGCATAACTTGCAAATTGCCAATCTTCGGAGAATTCCGGATCGATTCCGGCGATGGGGACCATCGCGCTCGGTAACCTCACGATCGACGATCAACGGGATCTGAACTCGAGAGGAAAACCCATGGCGGACATGGATATCGCGCTGAAGGAAATGATGTTGCTGGACGGCGCGCTGGGGGCCTGCATCGTCGACTACACCAGCGGAATGACGCTCGGCGCGATCGGCGGGTCGAAGAATCTGGACCTGCAGATCGCCGCCGCGGGCAATACCGAGGTGCTGCGGGCCAAGATGCGCACCATGGAGCAGCTCGGACTCGAAGAGAACATCGAGGACATGCTGATCACCCTGGGCCAGCAGTACCACCTGATCCGGCCCGCCCAGGCCCGCCGGGCCAAGGGCTTGTTCCTCTACCTCGCGCTGGACCGCACTCGCGGCAATCTCGCGCTCGCGCGCCGCCGCCTCGCCGACATCGACGCCCAGCTGGAAATCTAGACGCTCGTATCATCTCTTCCCGCACGGGGTTTCAACTAGGCTCGGTCGCACTCGGCCGGTCCCGCCACCGATGTCGATGCGAGAAGTGAAGTCGGGGAAGGGAAGTGCCAGCCGGAATGCCGGGGACACAGCAGCCGCTCTATCACATGAAGGCCGACTTCTTCAAAACCCTCGGGCACCCCGTGCGTATCCGGGTACTGGAGCTGTTGAGCCAGCGAGAACACGCGGTCTCGGAGATCCTGCCCGAGGTGGGCGTGGAGGCGGCGAACCTTTCCCAGCAGCTGGCGGTGCTGCGCCGGGCCGGATTGGTCACCGCCCGCCGGGAAGGGCTCGCGGTGACCTATGCGCTCACCTCGCCGCAGGTCGCCGAACTGCTCGCGGTGGCCAGGGCGATCCTCACCGGTGTGGTCGCCGTGCAGGTCGAGGCGCTCGCTCCGTAGCCGGTCAGCTGTTGGGCAGGTTCCCGACCGCATGGCGCAGCAGGGCCGAGGCGATGGCGCAGTTCTCGTCGCGGGCAGCCTCGGAGCCGTACACCTCGACCTCGATGGTCTCCTCCCCTTCATCGGGCATCAGGTAGGCGCGGGTGCACATCGCCTTCGAACCATCCTTGCCGAGGTGAATCTGAAGCCCGTCGACGGTGACGATCTCCAGGGCTTTGCCCTTGGTGATCGTGCTGGTACGCACCAGTTTCACGCTCAATCGCACGCGGGCGTCCCACTGACACGTATGCGCGTCGGCGATCGTGGGTTCGGGCGCAAGTATGCCGATCTTCTCGGCGACAGCAGCGCGGTCGAGCAGGGCGCAGGGTTCCAGCAGTGCCAGCGAAGACTCCCGGCGCTCAGCGCGTGGCGCGGTAGTGAGCGAGCGGGCGAGATTGGCCGCGAGGTAGTCGAGGCCCGCGCATTCCTTCACCTCGGACGGGTTGCTGAGGACAACGACAATGCCCGCGTCACGCTCGGCTCCCGGACTGGCGATGGCTCGCGTACAGCCCGCCGAGCTGCCGTCGGTGACCGGGACGCCATCGACCATCGTGCGATTCGGTGTCAGGTATTCGTATTCCTGCCCCAGGTCCAACCTGATGCTGTACTTCTTGGAGCTGGCAATACAACCCCAGTTCAGGGACGGATTCAACTTCCACGCATCGGCGGCCAGCGGTGTCGGGGCGACAGGCACCGCGTCGCCGATGGCCGAGGTGAGCCAGGCACAGGAGTCGAGCTGCCGCAACTGGGCGAGCGTCAACCCGGTGACCGGTTCGGGCTCGGTTCCCGCACGCGTCGCGAAGTAGGTGATGCCGGCGAGCGCGAGGAGCAACGCCGCCAGCCCACCCGCCAGGCCGCGCTGTGCCCGCGGGCTTGCCGCGCTCCACCGACTGCGGCCGGACTCCAGTGTGCGCCTGCCATATTCGATCGCCGCTCGCGCAGCCGCGGCAATGACCTCCGGCACCGGGCGTCCGGGCGTTGGCGCGGGCGCGGTGACCGCGGGCAGGGCGGCGAGCAGCGCCGAGACCTCGTGCTGCTGCCGTCCGATGTCGTCGAGCACCGGGGCGGGCCACGGCGGCGGTCCGCTCGGCTGGGCACCGAGATAGTCCAGGATCTGCCCGGGCGTCGGGCGAGCGGCCGGATCTTTGCGCAGGCAGGCGGCGAGCATCTCGAACAGCGGCTCGGGCACCCGGCTCAGGTCAGGTTCGCGCTGGGCGATGTTGAACAGCGTGTACGGCACCGACGGCGCGGCGAACGGTGCGACGCCGGAGGCGGCGAAGGCCAGAACGGAACCGAGGGAGAACACATCCGAAGCAGCCGTCACAGTGTGCCCGAGCGACTGTTCCGGTGACAGGAAGTCCGGCGTGCCGAGGGTTGCCGCGGTGCCGGTGGTCGCGGGTCCGGCGACCGGCGTGATACCGATTTCGCCGAGACGGCCACTGTCCCTTGCCAACAGCACGCTGTCGGCGCGCAGGCGCTGATGCACGAGACCCGCACCGTGCACGGTCCGCAGCGCGGAGGCCAGTGCCGCGGCGAGGGCGCGAACGGCCGGCCCGGGCAGTGGTCCGTGTTCGGCTACCGCGACGTCGAGTCGCACGCTCGGCACGAATACCGAAGCCAGCCAAGGCCTTTCGGCGTCAGCATCGACATCGATCACGGTGGTGTTGGCAGAACCGGAGACGCGCATCGCGGCAATCGCGCTGTGCCGCATCCTGATCCGGAACTCCGGCTCGTCGAGTAGTTCCGGCTGCGGCTGCCGCACCACGACCAACGAGTCATCGGGGCCGATGGCGAGCACCGACTGGAATCCGGCCTCGGCTTCGAGCGTACCGATCACCCGGTAGCGGCCGATGGTAGACGGATCGCCGGGACCGGGCGGATGGATCGTCATGATGGGGGCAACTTCTCGAGTACGGGTTCGAGCAGAGTGGCTGCGGTGTCGCAGTGGTCACGGGCCTGCGGTCGGCCCGAGAAGTACGTGGCCCGCACCTGCTCGGCCTCGTCGTCGACGGTCGGCTGGACCATGACGACGAATGTGCAGTAGTTGGGGCCGCTGCCGTCGAGGTAGACGGTGCGATCCGCGACCTTCCTCGTCGGGCGGATCTTTCCGCCCGCCAGGCTGTCCGGCCGGATGCGCTCGTCGATATCGATCGTGTACGAACCATCGGCACCGGTCAACGCACAGCCGTGTGGCCTCGAGGAGCGCACCGGGTCGCCGACCACCGAACGAGTGGCAGCGACGTCGATCAGCGTGCAGGGGTCGAGCCCGAGCAGTGAGCCTTGCTGGAAGGTTCGCAGTGGCGGGTTGACCGACAGCCGCCGGACCACCGCGGCGAGTGCGCGCTCGGACAACGGGCAGAGGTCGCCCACCTGCGGGAAGGCGCTCGCATTCATCTTCACCACCATCGGCAGGCCGCTCTGCGTCACCACCATGCGGTCACAGGAGTCGGCCTCTTTGTACGTGCCGAGCACCGGCATCCAGTTGATGGTGCTGCCCAACGGCAGTTTGTCATCACGTATCTCGGCGACCGTCGAACTCGTGTCCAAGTTGAAAGACACCTTGCGACCCGCCCGATCGCGGTAGGCGATGGCGCAACCGCCGACCCCGCCCGGCACGAATTCAGCTGTCGCGGTGCCCAGCTCGCCGAGCACCGCGGGATCGAGCAAGGCGCAGATGTCGAGTCGGCGGGATTCGTCGTCGGTCAGCGCGAGTGGCGGGTCGTCCATCGCCACCGCATTGCCCTCGACACCGATCCCCCAGCACGCGATAGCGGCCAGCACCAGCGTCGAGGTGACCGCGGCGGCGGGAATCAGGCGCGACCACAGACTCTTCGGCCGCTCGGGCACGACCGCCGGTGCGGCCGAGGCAGTCCCGTCGGCCCAGCGACCCGCCTCGGCACGGCACTCGGCGATGCGCCTGCGGATGCGGACCGGCCAGACGGGTTCGGCCTGGATCCGGCTCGCCGCATCGAGCAGCTGTTCCGGAGTCGGGCGGGCCGACGGGTCCTTCGCCAGGCAGGCATCGACCAGAGTGCGGATCGGCTCGGGAATGCCGGTGGTGTTCGGGGCGCTGTAGAGCACGTTGTAGAGGACTTGCGGGGTGGACGCGGCGTCGAACGGACTCGCTCCGGTAGCCGCCATCGCGAGGATCGCGCCGACCGCGAAGACATCGGAAGCCGGTGTGAGCGTGCGGCATTCGGCCTGTTCCGGCGACATGTACGCGGGCGAGCCGATCACGGTGCCGGTCGCGGTGAGGGCGACGTCGTCCTCGAGCGCCCTGGCGATACCGAAGTCGATCACCCGTGGACCGTCATTGGTGAGCAGGATGTTGCTCGGCTTGAGGTCGCGGTGCACCAGGCCGGTGCGGTGGATCTCGAGCAGCGCCATCGCCAAGCCGGTGGCGAGTAGTTTCAGCCCGTTCAGATTCAGGCGCCCGAACTCGCCGATCATGTCCTGCAGGCCGGGGCCTGCGATGTATTCCGAGGCCAGCCAGGGTGTTTCGGATTCCGCGTCATGGTCGACCACACCCGCGGTGTAGGCACCGGTGACCTGCTGTGATGCCAGCACCTCCCGCCGGAACCTCGCGCGGAACTCCGGGTTTCCGGTGAACTGGCGGTGGATCTGCTTCACCGCGACCAGCCGGCCGTCGGGCCCCTGGCCGAGCAGCACCTGCCCCATTCCGCCGCGGCCGATCACTGCCAGCAGGCGATAGCGGCCCAGCTGATCGGGATCCTGCGGACCAAGCGGTTTCATCGTCGCGTCTCCCGCACTCACTGTGACCCACTCAGCAGCGCATGCTGCGCGACCGCCTGCTGGCGGATATCGATTTCCTGGTTGCTGTAGAGGCGGACCACGAATTCGTTGTGGCGGACCAGGCAGGAGAACCGCCGGGCGGGAACCGACGTGTTGTTCGGCCTGGCCGCGCGATAGCAGGAAACACCGGCGAGTTCCGGTGCTCCCGTCATCGGCGTGTAATCCGCTGCCAGCGACAGCTTTTCCTCGGCGTCGGCGAAGATCCGCGCAGCATCGTGGTTACCCGCGCGGTACAGGAACTTGTTGTACGACACCGCGATCGCATCGATCGAGCTCGCTTCGAACTCGCGCATGTCGACCGAGGGCTTATCGCGCAGCAGGGCAAAGGAACGGGGGCCGTAGACCATGAAATCCCACTTGTCCGGCCAGTAGTCGCCGGTCTTCACCACGCGGGTGAGCAGCTTGTCGCTGTCGAGTTTCAACTTCGGCAGGTCGGCGGCGGGCGTGGGAACGAAGGTATCCAGTTCGGCCAGTTGCGCGCGGTAGGTGCGCGCGAGCAGATCGGTCAACAGTTCAGGGCGCGGATCGATGATCTTCGCGTACAACCTGATCACCAGGTTCTTCCACACCAGCCAGCTCCCGACCGTCGGCACGCCGGGTCGCCAATGTGTCAGCGCCGCAGGGTATTCCAGGATCGCCAGGGGCGCGTTCTCGGTGTTGGCGGTGAAGTCGGCGGCAGCCATCGCCTGCGCGGCGGCCGTCGCCTGCGCCTCATCGGGCAACGACAGGATCGAGATCGACAGGAGCTTGTACTTGGGCTCGTTGTCCTGCTGGCCGTTGCCGGCGATCGCGCCGTAGCCTGCCAGCACGTCGAACGGCGCGAGCGCGGTCCGCTGTACGCCGGAGAGCATGTCGTCGACGCCACGCACCCCGACGATCAGGCCGCCGCCGTTGCCCTCGGTGAGCTCCGGGTCGATGCGGTCGGCGAACAGCAACCGCTCGCCGATGCGCACCGATTCCGCCAGCGTTCCCCGCACCCGGTTCGGTGCGTCGTCGTAATCGCCCGCCACCGGTTCGAGGGCATAGTCGCCGTGATCGAGGGCGGCGCTGTCACCACATGCCGCGGTGAGCAGGGTGAGCGACACCAACGCCGCCAGCCAACACAACCGGTTACGCACGAACATTCCCCTCCGACCACGGCGTGAAACGCCGGGCCCCTCCCGAACTCTGCCGTGAAACTATCACCTGCCTGTTCGGCGCCGCTACCGCGCGGGCAATCGTGCGACCGCCTGTTTCACGAGCGGATCGGCGATCGCGCACAGTTGGTCTTCGCGCTGTGCTGGGTTGCTGACGAGCACTTCGACCTCCTCGCGATACGTCTCGCCCACCTTACGGAACCAATACACCCGGCGGCATTCGTGCGCTCCCACCATGCCGATACCGAGTTCCTCGACCATCACGCCATCGCCGATGTCGATCATCTTCTGGTACGCGGAGGTCGCCCGCTGCCGTGGCTGCGACAAGGTGATCCGCACGGTGGAATCTCCCGCCCATTCGCAGGTGTGCGCGGACTTCGCGACGGCTGGGCCGAGGGCAGCGAAGGCCGAATTGTCCCCCAGGGCACAGGGATCTACCGACGACAGGGACTGCTGTGCGGCGGGGTCGGGGCGCAGGTCGTCGAGTGCGGTGGTGAGCCGTTCGACGACGTGATCGGCGAGCGGGCACTCGGCGCGGGAGAAGGTGTCAACGATGATCCCCCAGCGGCTACCCTGGTCGCCGCCCTCGATAGCGAATGCACAGTCATCGCCGCGGCGCGCGACCGCATAGCCGTTGACGACCTGCTTGCCGGACTCGAATCCATCCAGCGCGGTGCCGATTTCGACGACGACGCGCGCGCCACCCGAGCTGCCGTCACACCCCCAGCTCGAGGTCGGCTGCCAGCGCCAGGACGAGACGTCCGTCGATGCCTTCTCAGCGACCTCGGTGGGTAGTGTCTCGCCGAGAGCCTTTGGCACCCAGGTACATCCGTCGGTGCCACGCATCCGGTCCAGACCGGGGAGGGTCGCGGTCGGGATCGCCTGCGGGGTGTCCTCAGGTCCTGTCGCGGACTCGCCGCCGCGCAACACAACGGCCGTGAGCGCTCCCGCGATCACCACCGCGGTCGCCGCGGCGATCCCCACCCGGAGCGCGGTCCGCCGTTTCTCGACCGGCGCTCCGGCGGGCGGCGCTGCGATCGGGGTGTGCGCTGGAATAATCTGCGTCGCTTCAGGATCCGAGGTCAGCGCGACAAGTTTCCGGGTCTGGTCGGCGATTTCGGCGTGCACCGGTGCGGGCCACGGCTGCGACTGAACGGGCAGAACCCCCAGGTAGTCCAGGATCTGCGCGGGTGTGGGCCTGGCCATCGGATCCTTGCGCAGACAGCCCGCGATCAGATCGCGCAGCGGTGCGGGGACCTGATCGAGTTGCGGCTCACTGTGGACGATATTGAACAGGGTGTAAGGCGCGGAGGAGGCCGCGAACGGGGCAGTTCCCGTCGCGGCCATGCACAGCAGCGAGCCGAGGGAGAAAACGTCGCTCGCCGAGGTCACCGGTTGGCCGTTCGCCTGTTCCGGTGACATGTACGCGGGCGAGCCGACCACGGCACCCACTTCGGTGAGCTGCGCACCGGTGCCGATTGCCTGCGCGATACCGAAGTCGATCACGCGCGGCCCGTCGGCGGCCAGAATCACGTTGGCGGGCTTGAGATCTCGATGTACCAGGCCGGTGCTGTGGATCGAATGCAGTGCCGAGGCCATTCCCGAGGCCAGTGTGCGCAGCGCGGGCATCGGCAGCGGACCCAGCTCGCGCACCGCCTTGTCCAGCTCAACCCCCGCAATGAATACCGAAGCGAGCCAGGGCGTTTCGCCAGTAGTCTCGAAGTCGACCACCGCCGCGGTGAACGCCCCCGACACCCGGGCGGAGATGGCCACCTCACGCTCGAACCTGGCCCGGAATTCCCGATCGTCGAGCAGATGCGAATGAATCTGCTTGATCGCGACGAACCGCCCGTCGGGCCCGGTGGCCAGCACAACCCGGCCCATCCCGCCCGCACCGAGCACACCGTGCACCCGGTAGCGCCCGATCATCGGCGCGTCACTCGTCGACAGCGGCTCGATCAATGCGGTACTCCCCCGGTCCATACCCACCACGGCGGGCGTGCCCGAGACGCTCATCCGACGAGCGCCCGGTCCGCCAGCAACCTAGCATCCCGGTTCCGGTTGCCGGTCGACGTCTCCGTACTCGGTCGGCGACGAGCGGGCGCGGTCTCCCGATTGGCGGGAAGGCGCTAGCGGCCCGCTCTGCTCGCTACGACCACAGCGCACAGCACGATCGCACAGCTGATCATCGCAATGGGCGAGAGCTTTGCGTCGACCGCGTCGAGCAGCATCGCCGCGACGAGCTGGCCCGCCACCGAGGTGAGGCCGAGTAGCAGAACGCCGATCATGCCGACTGTGACGGCAGCCAGGGCGATGAAAGCCACGCCGATCAGGCCGCCGGTGTAAAGCCAAGGGTCGGTGGGGAATTCGGTGGGCAGGCCCGTGGTGAACAGGGTGTAGAGGTCGAGGAGGAGCAGGGCTGTCAGGCCCACCGCGAAGTTGATCAGGGTGGCGGTGAAGGGACCGCCGGTTGCGCCGACGCGGCCGTTGATCGCTTGTTGCCAGGCCAGGCCGATACCCGCGAGGGCAGGAAGGACGATGAGCAGGGCGGGGATGTCCGGGACGCCGGTGGCGACCGTGGTCGGGATCGAACTGCCGCCGGCCGAGAGCACGACCCCGGTGATGCCGAGGGCAGCCGCGAAGATCCGCCACCCGGTGATCGGGGTTCGGCCGTTCGGAGCGAGGCCGAGACGGTCGACAACGAGGCTGCTCAGCAGTTGACCCGCGACCACCGCGACAGTGAAGGCGGTGACACCGATCGCGGCGATCGTGAGCCCCTGCGCCGCCACGAAGAACGCGCCGCACAACCCGCCGAGCAACTGCCACGGCGGCAACCTGCGCTCTGACACCGCGGAACGCACCTTCGTGACACCCGCTCGCAGCGCGGGGCTGAGAGCGAACGCAACCAGCAAGACGATGAGACCCGTACCGAAACTGATGGTCGCTGCCGCGATCCCATCAGCCAGTCGGGCCCCCAACGCCCCATTGATCCGACCCTGCACCGCGACACCTGCCCCGATACAGAACCCGAACACCAGCCCGACACCACTGCGCCCGATTGCCCGCTCCTCACCCCGATCCACGTCCCGCATGTCGGTAAGAGCATGCCAGCCGCGCCTCACGCCTCGGGCAGTTGCCGCACCGCCTTCACGATCAGCGATTCCACGGTCCGACAGATCGAGTCACTGTCGACATGTGGGCCCTGAATCACCAACTCCATTGCTTCATAAATCTTTTCATCGATCGTTCGGTGTCGATAGATCCGCGAACACCCCAGTACCGGACCATCTGGTTCCTTTCCCGTGAGCAGCGTTATGCCGTCTACGGTGACAGACCTCACCGGCTCGAAGGACGTCCGCACGACCTGCAATGTCACTCGCGCGCTGCCGTACCACTCACAGGCGTGCGTGTATTCCGGGGTGGCCGGTTCCGGGGTCAATCGAGCGACCGCCGCCGATAATTCGGCGCGGACCAAGATCGCGCACGGGTCTATCGACGAGAGCGAGATCGCGGCGTCCGGCCTGCGCGGTGCGGTATGGAGAGTCCGAGCGAGCTGCGCGACCACGTGATCCGCGACGGCGCACCCTTGCTTTTCGGCGAGGCCGGTGTCGAACTCGATCAGAATTCCGGTTCTGCCGCCACTGTCGGCACTCGCGATCGCCCGGCGGCAGTGTTCGGCATCGCCTTCGAGCACAGCGATTCCCTCGACGAGCTTGCGATTGGGTGGGATTTCCCCCAGGTCGACGCCGAGGCTCAGCCGGATTCCGTCGCCGTAGACCTGTTGTTGCTGATCCGCCTCGCAATTCCAGTTCTTATCGAGCTCGAACTGCCACGATTCGGTCCGAGTCGGCCCTTCTCGCCATGCGACGCTCTCGCCCAGTGCCGACCGCAGCCACGCACAGGAATCGAGTTGGCGGATCTCGGCCGGCGAAAGGGCCTTCGGTTGCGCCGTGTCGACGAGGTCGCCGGTTCTCGACAACCACAATGATCCCGACGCGACCACGGCAACGGCGAGCGCCGCCGCGAACACTCCACGAGTCCGCACCGAGGAACCCTCGACCCGGCTACGCAGGCCCATCCACCGGTCGCGACCGAACCTGGCCGCCACCGCGAGCGCGGAACCGACTGAAGGCGGGCGCACGGGTGCGACGGAGGCAGCGGCGGGGGCAGCCGCGAGCAGTGCCGCCGCTGCCCGTTCCGTACGGTCGATCTCGTCCACGATTGCCGGGGGCCAGGGCTGGCGCCGAGCACCGACGTAGGCGACGATCTGCGCGGGCGAGGGTCGCGCGGCCGGGTCCCGGCGCAGACACGCTGCGATCAGTTCGCGCAACGCCTGGGGGACCGCGGACAGATCCGGGTCCCGTTGCGCGATATTGAACAGCGTGTACGGAACCGACGGGGCAGCGAACGGTGCGCTCGCGCCCGCGGCGAAGGCGAGCACCGATCCGAGCGAGAAAATATCCGACGCGACAGTCAACTCACCGTGCACGGACTGTTCGGGCGACAAGTAGTCGGGTGGCGCCAGCAGTGTGCCGCGCTCACCGGCGAGGACATCGATTCCGGCCAGCTCGATGCCGTCCTTGGTCAGTGCCACCGTGTCGGGTCGCACCCGCTGATGGACAAGTCCGGCCGCGTGCACGCCTTGCAGCGCATGTGCGAGCGCCGTCGCCAGCCCGCGAACGGCCTCGATCGGGAGCGGACCGAAATCCGCGACAGCACGGTCGAGCCGCAATGACGGCTCGTACGTGCGTGCCAGCCAAGGTAATTCGTCGTCGGCATCGACGTCGAGCACCGTGGCATTACCTGCACCGCTGACCCGCATCGCCGATACCGCACCGTGTCGAAGGCGCAGCCGCAGATCGGGCAATTCGAGCAAGCGCGGCAACGACTGCTCGACCACCCGCAGCGAATTGTCCGGCGCGGCGGCCAACAGCAGGCGGAAGTTCGGCTGCGGATCGAGCAGGCCGAGCACTCGGTAGCGGCCCAATTGGGTTGGATCGGTCGACGACGGCCGGGTCATGGTTTCGGCAACTTCGCGAGGACCGGGGTCAGCAGAGTCCGTAGACGGTCACAGCCGCCGGTCGCTGTTTTGTCGTAAGGGATGTAGGTAGCGCGGGCCACCTCGGCCAGGTCGTCACGTGTCGGCCGAATCGTGAGCGTGAACTCGCACCAGCCGTCACGGTCGTCGATGGTGCCTGGCCAACCGTCGATGGTGGTCAGCTTCTCGAACCTGTTGTTCGGCATCTGGTTGTCGTTTCGAGTCTGTTCGTGCAGGTTCAGGTGGAATTCTCCGTTGGCCCCGCTGACCCAGCAACTACTACTGCCGGTTGGGTTCTTCTTCGCGGGGTCACCGACGATCCGGAGGTTCGTGTCGCGGTCCATGATCGCGCAGGCGTTCAGCAGGTGGATGGAGCCGGCAGCGACCTTCCGCAGCGGTGGGTTGACCGAGAGGCGGCGGACGACCGCGGCCAGTGCGCGCTCCGCCAGCGGGCAACTGTCGGTCAGGCCTGATGCCTGCATGTTCAGCGGCATCCGCAGGCCGACCTGCGTCTCGACGAAGCGGTCACACGACTTGCCCTCCTTACGGTTTCCTTGAACCGGCAGCCACGCGATCGTGCTCCCCATCGGAGACGGGTCGTCGAATGCCCACCCGTACCCGATGGACAGCTCGAGACTCAGTTTCATTCCGGCGGGATCGGTCATCCCCACCGAGCAAGTGCTCTCATAGATCCCATTCGGGGCCGACCGATACGTCCCGAGGTCGCCCAACACTTCGGGGCCCAACAGCGCGCACATGTCGAGCAGCATCGACTCCCGCTCGGTGAGCGCGAGGGGCGGATCGGCCATCGCGACCGCGTTCCCCCGCACGCCGATGCCAACCAGCATCGAACCGATCAATATCGCTACTGAAACCATCGCGACGGCAGCGGTTGCCAGGATCCCCCTCGCGCGTTTGTCGCGCTGAGGCTTCTGCGGCAACTCCGGTGTCAGCACGGCGTTGCCCGCGGCCCAGGCGATCGCATCGCGCTCGTACTCGGCCACCCGCCGACGTACCCGCACCGGCCACACCGGTTCGGTCTCGAGCTGCTGCGCCGCGGCCAGCAATTCGCTCGGGGTCGGGCGCTCGGCCGGATCCTTGGCCAGACAGGCATCGACGATGCCGCGAATCGGCTGTGGCACCGCGCTGGTATCCGGCTCGATGTACAGCACGTTGTACAGCGTCTGCGGGGTCGACCCCGCCGCGAACGGACTGAACCCCGTCGCGGCCATCGCGAGGACCGCACCCGCCGAGAACACATCGGATGCCGTTGTCAGCGTGCGACACTCGGCCTGCTCCGGTGACATATAGGCCGGTGATCCGATCACCGCACCGGTGGCCGTCAAGCCGATGTCGTCATCGAGGGCACGCGCGATGCCGAAGTCGATGAGTCGTGGCCCCTCGTTGGTGAGCAACACATTGCTCGGTGTGAGGTCACGGTGTACCAACCCTGTGCGATGGATCTCGAGCAGAGCCATCGCCAGCCCGATGGCCAGCAGTTTGAGTCCGCTCGGGGTGAGTCGCCCGAAGTCGTTCATCACCTCCTGCAGCGACGGACCGGGCACGTATTCCGAAGCCAGCCAGGGTTTTTCGGTAGCGACATCATGACCGACGACGCCGGCGGTGTAGGCGCCGGTCACCCTACCGGTGGCGAGGACTTCGCGTTCGAACCTAGCCCGGAACTCCGCGTCGTCGGTCAA
This sequence comes from Nocardia sp. NPDC058480, assembly GCF_042720495.1. NCBI lineage: Bacteria > Bacillati > Actinomycetota > Actinomycetes > Mycobacteriales > Nocardiaceae > Nocardia > Nocardia sp. NPDC058480. The sequence continues at coordinate 177,203 of NZ_JBHXMN010000003.1, forward strand.
ATCGGCATGGACCTGCTTCACCGCGACGAGTCGGCCGTCGGGTGCCTGACCGAGAAACACTCGACCCATCCCGCCGCTGCCGATCACCGCGAGGATGCGATACCGGCCGAGCAGCTCGGGGTCTGTCCGATCGCGAAGTTGCATGGCCGGTCACCGATCCTGGGCGAGTAGCGCGTATTGAGCCGCGGCGAGGTGTCGGACGTCGGCTTCCAAGTAGCTGAATACGACAACCACGTCAGCGCCGCGATAGACAATGCATTTGAAGCGGTCCGGGAGAACACCGCGGGCGTTCGGAAGTTTCGCCTGCCAACAGGAGACTTTCGGCAGCGAGGCTATGCCTGGTATCGAGGCGTAGTCGCGTTCACCTTCGCTGGCCAGTCGGCCAGCTTCCGCTGCCGCGGCCTCAGCGCTGGCCGTGCGACGCAGGTACTGGTTGTGTGCCACCGCGATCTGCGACACCGAGGCGGCACGCAGCGCCGCCAAGAACGCGGCCGGGCGTTCCGATAGCAACGCGAACGCGCGCGGACCGTAGACCGAGAAGGTGTCGGGTCCGGTTTTGCCATCGAGTTGTGGTTCCCCGGTCTGCACGATTCGGGTGAGCAGCTTGTCCGGATCGATGTGCAGATTCGGCAGATCTGCCTCGGCGGTGGGGACGAACCCTTCGAGATCGGCGAGTTGGGTCCGGTAGGTCCTGGTCAATACGTCGACCAGGAGCTCGGCGCGTGGTTCGAGGACCTTGGCATACACGCGGATCACCAGGTTCTTCCACGTCAGCCAGCTGCCGACGGTCGGCACCGATGGACGCCAATGACTCAGTGCCCCGGGGTAATCCGGAACCGCGATCGGAACATTATCGGTGCCCTGCTCGAAGTCCGCGCGGGCCATGTCCGCTGCGGCTGCTCGTGCGACGTCCTCACTCGAAAAGGCCAGCAGCGAAATCGAGACGAGCTTCTCGTTCATACCTGCCGCTTGACCGTTGCTGGCGATCGCACCGAACGAGGCGAGTACGCCGTGCTTGCCCGCCGCATTGCTCTGGACACCGGAGAGAATGTTCATGCCGGGCACCAGGCCTCGGTGATCGCCCAGCACCCCACCACCACGCGTCCAGGTGAGGTCGGGATCTATCCGGTCGGCGAAGCTCACTCGCTCACCCAGTCGCAGCGACTCCACCAAGATTCCGCGGGCACGGCTCGTGCCCGCGTCGTAGTCAGCCGGGATATGTTCCGTCGAGTAACTGCCATGATCCGGCTGGACGGGAGCGTCACCACACCCGACAAGCAAGCCGACCACGAGTAGTGACAGCACCGCTGTGCGGTGCAGCTCGAACCGCACGATCGCTCCCCCTATAACCAGTGGTCAAACGTAACTGGCCATGTCAAACCTGTTGCGAAAGTTAGCATCTCGCGCCGGAGCCGGCTACCGATTCGGCAGCCGGGTGATCAATGCCGCGATGATCGCCTCACCCGCCGGGCACCGACGGTCCTTGGGCAGGGCACCGGATACCTGCACGGTGACCGACTCGTGATGGTTCGAGTCGACCGCGCGGAACCGGTAGGTGCTGGCACAGCCTCGATCACTGCCTGCCTGGTATAGGTCCGCGTTGTAAACCACTGTGCCATCGCCGATATCGACCGCATTGTGGGACGAAATCGTGCCGGAGTCCATGTCATTCGGCCGACCGAGGTCCACCTGGACTCGCCCAGCCCCGCCCCACGTACAGCTATGCGCCGTCGGCACGCCCGGCCCCGATGAGCCTGCGGCCCTGATCTCGTCTTCGGTGACGAGGGCGCAGGGGTCGACCGATGCCAACGAGCGTGCGGTGGCCTGATCCACAACAAGAGCTGGCAGTGCCGCGACCAGGCGCTCGATGGAGTATTCAGCCAGTGCGCAGTCGACGGCCACGCCGGTATCGACACTGATTCCCCATGACGCGGGCCCGCTTCCGGCGACGGCGAACGCGCAGTCGCGACCGCGTCTGAGTAGGTCGAGTTGGCCGACTTCGCGCTGTGTCGACAGGAACCCCGTGAGGGTTCGACCTATCTCGATGGTCATTCGACCCGTCCCCGAACTGCCATCACATCCCCATGACGATGTCGTCGTCCACATCCAAGCGCTGGTTTCCCGGCGAACACCGGTGGCGACCGCTTCAGGCAGTGTCGGGCCGAGCGATTGTCGCAACCACGCACAGGCATCGACTTCACGCAATTGCGCCAACGTGGGCATGACCGCCGCCGGGCCTGCCACCTTCGGTGATGCGGGTGTGGTGCCGCGAAACAGCACCACCGCCACGGAGGCGGCGAGAATCATCATGACGACAGCGCAAGCCGTGCCGATGACGAGTCCACGGCGGCGTTTCGGCTGATCGACTGGCACCCCACCACGTCGCGGTCCGGCCAAGATTATCTGGGTGCGTTCCGGATCGGCGGTCAGCTCCCGCATCCTTGCTACCTGCGCCTCGATGTCCCGATGTATCGGCACCGGCCACGGGGTGGCGTGGATGGCGAGAACGCCTAGATAATCCAGGATTTGAGCAGCGGTCGGACGATTGCGGGGGTCCTTGCGCAGGCAGCCCGCGATGAGCTCTCGCAGTGGCTCGGGAACCGGTGCGAGGTCGGGTTCGGCATGAACAATGTTGAACAGGGTGAACGGCGCCGAGGCCGCGGCGAAGGGACTCACGCCGGTTGCCGCCATGTAGAGCAGCGAACCGAGGGAGAAGACGTCGCTGGCGGCGGTGATGGAGTCGGCGCCCGCTTGCTCTGGCGACATGAACGCCGGAGAACCGAGGACGCTGCCTACCTCGGTGAGCGACTCATCCGATTCCGCGGCTCGCGCGATGCCGAAATCGATCACCCGAGGGCCGTCTTTCGCGAGAATGACGTTGGCGGGCTTGAGGTCTCGGTGTATCAGGCCTGTCGTATGAATCGAATGCAGCGCCGAAGCGAGCCCGGAGGCCAGGATTCGTACGCTGGCGACGGGCAGCGCACCGTACTGCTGAATCGCACTTTCGAGGGGTACGCCGGCAATGAATACCGAAGCGAGCCAGGGAATTTCGCCGGTCGTGTCGAAATCAACCACAGCGGCGGTGAACGCACCGGAAACCCGCGTCGAGATGGCGACCTCGCGATGGAATCGGGCCCGGTAGTCGCCGTCGTCGAGCAGTCTCGAATGGATCTGCTTGATCGCGACGAAGCGACCGTCCGGACCGAGGCCGAGTAACACGCGCCCCATTCCGCCCGCACCCAACAATCCGAGAATCCGGTAGTGGGACACCGTATTCGGGTCATCGACAGATAGCGCCTTGATCACTGCTGTCCGACTCCCCCGATCGCGCTCACCACGGCAGGGTTACCGCTCACCGGCCGTGCGTCCCGAATCTAACACCGGACCCCGCTACTCGGGTCGCCGCGGCGGCATCCAGGTGGGGGTCAGTAGAGCGGCCGCGAGTAGGACCGTGCCGAGCAGGGCGATGGTGGTGGACATCGAAAGGTAGTGGGTCGCAGCCGCTACGAACGCGAAGACAGCTAGGGCGACGATCTCGGAGAGCAAGCCGGAGACCGAGGTCACGGTGGCTCGGGCTGGTCCTTCGATGGCGTCTTGGAGGCGCGCGCCCGCGACGACTTCAGCGTTGAAGTCGATTCCGTAGGCGACGCCGATGCTGATGAATCCGATCCATATCATGGCCGGTCCCCCAGTCGCACCGACGGCGAGTGCACCTGCGATGAAAAGGATTCCGGCCAGGAACAGGGCGGCTGCCAGGGTTCGGGACGAGAGGGATTCGGTGCGGCCCGCCAGCAGCGAACCGATCAGCGATCCCGCGACGGTGACGCCGACCAGCAGGGCCGAGGTGCTGGTAGACGCTCCACCGGACACTGCGAGCAGCCCGAAGTACTCGTCGAAGGCGGTGACGCCGTAGAGGAGAGCGCCGAGCAGCACACCGCGGCGGACCCGGCGGACGTGGAATGCCTCCGAGATACCGGTTTTGAGCATCGACAGGTATCGGGACGGTGTGGAACCGCTGGTTCCCGGGTCGACGCCCGACACCGCTCCTGACTTGACGTGCGGACCCAACGGTCCGGGGGTGGGCTCATCGTCCAGATCGTCGACGGCGGTGGCGGAGATAGCGACCGGCGCGCTGGGCAGAGCCAGCGCGGTGAGCGCGTGCAGGAGACCGACACCGACGCTGACCCAACCGACCAGCGCATAGCCACCGACGGCGAACAGCGGTGCGGCGGCGAGGATCGCCACGAGGACGGTGCTCTCCTGCGCACCGCGCGCCCAGCCCATGATTCGCGCATAGGCGGACGGTTCACCACGCGCGACCAGATCGTCGTAGATCAACGCTTCGAAGGTCCCCGATTCCAGGGCGCCCGCGATACCCCAGACGAGGAAGCCGAGCGCGAAGCCGGCGAATGACGGTGCCAGCATCCACAGGACGAAACACGCGGTCTGCAACAGCGAGCTCAGGAAAAGCAGGCGGCGGCGGGACACTGTGTCGGCCCAAGCACCCGATGGCACCTCGAGCAGGAACGCGGTCACCGACCAGATCGCCAGCAGCAGCGAGATCTGTGCGGTACTCAGCCCGTGGTCGGCGAAGAGAACGCCGTAGAGCGCATAGATCGGTAACAGGTCGCGCGTGCCCTTGAACAGGACCGCGCGCACCGTGAGGTCGCGGACACCGGTCGGTTCACGCCTCAACCAGGCCACCGCGTGCCGGAGCGGGGAAGGTCAACAGCCGTAGTAGAGCATCCGCATGCAGCCAATATTTCGCCGCGCACGAGCCATCGTCAAGCGATTATCCGCACGCGATCACTCGTAGTGGAAACGGCACGACAGTACGCGGATGACCCCCTCGTCGACGCGGTAGACCAACCGGTGTTCCTGCGTAATCCGGCGTGACCACCAGCCGGCGAGGTTGTGCAGCAAGGGCTCGGGTTTGCCGATTCCGCCCGCTTGCCCGTTGACCGCGATGTCATCGAACAGGCGGTTGATCTTTCGAGCGGCCGCACGGTCGTTGGTGACCGTCCAGGCGTAGTCGGACCATGCCTCGCTGGAGAAGTCCAGTTTCACGCCACACCGGCCGTCTCGCCGGTCCCGTCGTCGTCAGGGATTTCGAGTTGCTCCCGCGGAGCGAAACCACCGGCCGCGAACTCTTCCAAGCCACGCTGAAGGTGTCGGGCATTCGCGGGCGTGCCGAGCAGATGCGCGGTCTCCTTCAACGCTTCGTACTCACGCAGCGACACCACCACCGCCGCCTCGTGGCCCGCTCGGGTGACGACGACCTCCTCGAGGTCATCGGTGGCAGCGTCGAGCACGCTGGCCAGAGTCGCACGTGCTTCGGTGTAGCTGATCTGCCTCATAAGTACAAACTGTACAGGTTTACTGTACGGCGAGCATCCGGCTATCCGAGCGGGATCCAGCCGTTGGCGGCGAGGGAATCGTCTTCGTCGGTGGCGCCAACCAGGGGGCGGCCGTCGTTGAGGTCGTTGATGAGTTCGGACACCGGATGGGAGTCGCTGTAGTGGTAGCCCTGAGCCAGGGCGAAGCCGAGTTCGGTGAGGACGGCGGCCTGGTATTCGGTTTCCACGCCCTCGGCGATGACCTGCAGGTCGAGCGATTTGCTGAGTGCGGCGATGACGCTCAGCAGCGGCGGGGCGGGGGAATCGGAGCGGATGGCGGCGACGAAGGACTGGTCGACCTTGAGGATGTCGCTGGGGATGGTGGCCAGGCGGCTCAGCGAGGAGTAGCCGGTGCCGAAATCGTCGATGGCGATGCGCACGCCACGGTCGCGCAGGGTGTGCAGGTTGGTGATCGCGGTCTGGGATTCCGCGGCCAGTTCGCTTTCGGTCACCTCGAGGACGAGCTGGTCGGCGGGCCAGCCGGTATCGGACAGGATGGTCGCGACCCGCTCGGCGTATTCGGTTTCGGCCAGTTCGAGGCCGGAGACGTTCACGTTGAGGGTGAGGTTCAGCGAGGCGAAGCTCTCCTGGAGGCGCGCGGCGTCGGCGCAGGCGCGGCGCAGGACCAGCTCGTCCAGGTCGGAGATGAGGTCGTATTCCTCGGCGACGCGGATCAGGCCCTCGGTGGTGACCTCGGGTTGCGCGCTCGACGACCAGCGCAGCAGCGCCTCGACGCCGACCGCCTGGCCGCCGTCCTCGGTCAGGCTGACGATCGGCTGGTAGTGCACGTCGAGCGCGCCGCGGTCGATGGCCTCGCGCAGCTCCACCGCCAGCGGGAGCTGACGCGACGATTCGAGCACCGTGCGGTTGCGACCCGCCTGCTTGGCCCGGTACAGGCCCACATCGGCACGGCTGACCAGTAGCGAACCGGACTCGCCCGGCTGCCAGGAGGTGACACCGGCCGAACAGCCCATGGTCACCGCGGCGCGCAGTTGCTCGGTGAGCAGGATCGCGGCCTGCTCGGTGGTCCCCGGCAACAGCAGCGCGAACACATCGCCGCCGAAACGGGCCAGCGCCTGGCCGGGAGCGAGCAGGTCGAGCCAGGTATCGGCGACCCGCTGGAGGACGGCGTCGCCCGCGCGGTGGCCGAGGTGGTCGTTGATCTTCTGGAATCGGTCGAGGTCGACCAGCACCAGGGCCATGCCCTGACCGCCACGACCGGCCGCATCGATCGCCGGATTGAGCTGCTTCTCGAAACCGCGACGGTTGAGCAGGCCGGTGAGCACATCGATATCGGCTTCCGACGCCATCCTGGTCAGGATGCCGACCACTACGCCTGCGCCGAAGGTGACACCCGCCGGGATCAACCCGGACCACCACGGCAACCCGCGCGTCGGCAACACCAGCAAACACAGCACCATCGCGAAACCGATGTGCGCGGCGGCCTGGGGCCAGGCGAAGAACAGCGCCGCGTCACAGGCGACGAACACGAAGAACGAGGCCAGGGTGATGGCGCCGACCACATCGGGGAAGTCGTAGACCGCGATCGCGACGAGCACGGCCGCGGTGGCGAGGTAGGCGTGGTGCAGGCGGTGCGGCATCCGCGGGCCCCACGCGAGCATCGTGAGCCCGAGCAGAACCGAGATGGCCGCCGCGGTGCCGACCACAGCGCGATTACCGTCCTCGCCCGGCGCGACGGCAGTGATCGTCAGGCCGAGGACACCACCGAGAACGTAGAACGCCCCCGTTGTCCTGGCCATGACCTTTGCCGTCGCCAACGCCGATGCCGCCCGTACCCGGGTTCGGGTATCGCCGCGCGCCCCGATTCCTCGCACGAGCACCAGCCTAGATGTTGATGGGTCAGGGTGTTTGCCACATCCGACAAATGGATCTCAGCAAACAATGAGCATCCTACGGCGTCAGTACATCCGTGCCGACGAACGGGACCAGCGCCGCGGGCACGCGCACCGAACCATCGGCCTGCTGATGGTTCTCCAGGATCGCCACGATCCAGCGCGTGGTGGCCAGCGTGCCGTTCAATGTGGCCGCGACCTGCGCTTTTCCATTCTCGTCGCGGTAGCGGACCGAGAGCCTGCGGGCCTGGAAGGTGGTGCAGTTCGAGGTGGAGGTGAGCTCGCGGTAGGTCTGCTGGGTGGGCACCCAGGCCTCGCAGTCGAACTTGCGCGCCGCCGAGCTACCCAGATCGCCACCGGCTACATCGATCACCCGGTAGGGCACATCGATCGCGTCCAGCATCTCGCGTTCCCACGCCAGCAGCCGCTGATGCTCGGCTTCGGCCTGGTCAGGGGTGGTGTAGACGAACATCTCCACCTTGTCGAACTGGTGCACGCGGATGATGCCGCGGGTGTCCTTGCCGTAGCTCCCGGCCTCGCGGCGGAAGCACGACGACCAGCCCGCGTAGCGCTTCGGGCCGCCGCTCAGATCGAGGATCTCCTCCGAGTGGTAGCCGGCCAGCGGCACCTCCGAGGTACCGACGAGGTAGAGATCATCTTCTTCGAGGTGATAGACCTCGGCCGAATGCTGGCCGAGGAAACCGGTACCCGCCATGATTTCCGGGCGAACAAGCACCGGCGGAATCATCATGGTGAAGCCGTTGGCGACGGCCTTCTGCGCAGCCAGCTGCAACAGGCCCAGCTGCAGCAGCGCGCCGTAACCGGTCATGAAGTAGAACCGCGAGCCCGACACCTTCGCGCCGCGCTCCATGTCGATCAGGTGCAGCGCCTCGCCGAGCTCGAGGTGATCCTTGGGCTCGAAGTCGAAAACCCGTGGGGTGCCGACGGTTTCGAGCACGACGTAATCGTCCTCGCCACCCGCGGGCGCGCCTTCCTGGACCACGTTGGAGATCGCGCGCTGGGCGGCGTCGAGATCGGCGTCGGCGGCGTGCTGGGCGAGTTCGGCCTCTTTGACCTTGGCGGACATGTCGGTGGCGGCGGCCAGCAGCGCGGGGCGCTCCTCTTTACTCGCCTTGCCGATCACCTTGCCCATGGCCTTGTGCTCGGCGCGCAGGTTGTCGGCGGTGGCCACGGCGGCCCGGCGCGCGGCGTCGGCTTCGAGTAGGGCGTCGACGAGTGCGGGGTCCTCACCGCGGGTCCGCTGCGAGGCACGGACAGCTTCCGGGTTCTCGCGCAGGAATCGGAGGTCGATCATGAGAAAACAGCCTAGTTGTTTACGCAAGTCTTCATCTCTCGGCCTATGCCAATCGGGCATCACAGGGGCATAGTTACGGTGTGAGTACCTCTTTCGACACCGCCGTCATCGATACCGCGCTCGACGATCTCACCCAAGGGGAAAAGACCTGGGCCGCGACAGACCTGCGTCGCCGCCGCGAACTGCTCGACGAACTGCACGCGCTCACCGCCCGCGATGCCGAGGCCTGGGTCGCCGCCGCCCGCACCATCAAGAAGCTCGATGCCGACAGCCCGCTGCTCGGCGAGGAGTGGATGTCGGGCCCGATGACGATGCTCGCGGGCGCGCAGGCGCTGAGCGAGTCGATGGCCGCGCTCGAAAAGGGCGCGAGCCCGCTCGACGGCGTCGAACTCACCACCGCGCCCGGCGGCCGGGTAGCGGTGCCCGCGCTGCCGCACGGCATCTACGACAAGCTGCTGCTGAGCGGGTTCAGCGCCGATGTGTGGCTGAAGCCCGGTGTCGACGCCGCGACCGCGCGTCGCAAGGCGGGCCTGGCCCAGCGCGACCCCGCGAAGACCAATGGTGTCGGCGCGGTACTCGGCGCGGGCAACATCATGTCGATCGCGCCGCTGGACACCCTCTACGAGCTCTACGCCAACAACCGGGTCGTCGCGCTCAAGCTCAACCCGATCACCGATCCGCTGCTGCCGGTGTTCCAGGCGATCTTCGCGCCGTTCATCGAGCTCGGCGTGGTGCGCATCCTCACCGGCGGTGCCCCCGAGGGCGGCTACCTGGTGAACCATCCGCTGGTGGCGCACGTGCACATGACCGGCGGCGCGCCGACCCACGACGCGATCGTGTGGGGCCCTGGTGCCGACAAGACCGGCGAGCCCATCCTGGACAAGCCGATCACCAGCGAACTCGGCGGAGTCGCGCCGTGCATCGTGGTTCCCGGTGACTGGGCGGCCGCCGATCTGAAGTTCCAGGCCGAGCACGTGGCCACCCAGCGCCTGCACAACGGTGGCTACAACTGTGTCGCCGCGCAGACCGTGGTGCTCGCCGCGGACTGGCCGCTCAAGGAGCAGTTCCTCACCGAACTGCGCGCCGCGATCGACAACGCTCCCGCGCGCACCGCCTACTACCCGGGCAGCGACAACCGCGTGGCGGGCGCACTCGAGTCCTACCCCGACGCCGCCCGCGCCAACGGCCGCCTCCTGGTCGAGAACCTGCCCGCCGGCGACACTCCCCTGCTGCGCACCGAGTACTTCTCGCCCGTTCTCGGCGTGGTCGAACTGCCCGGCACCGGGGCCGAATTCCTCAGCAACGCGGTCGACTTCGCCAATGACGAGCTGATGGGCACCCTGGGCGCCAACATCGTCGCCGCTCCCGCGACCATCGCCGAGCTCGGCGCGAAGCTCGACACCGCGATCGAGAACCTGCGGTACGGCACCGTCGCCCTCAACGCGTGGACCGGTCTCGCGTTCCTGACACCGCGTGCCAGCTGGGGCGCCTACCCCGGCCACACCATCGACGACATCCAGAGCGGCATCGGCGTCGTGCACAACGCCTTCCTCCTCGACGACGTCGAACGCACGGTGGTCCGCGGGCCCTTCCGCCCCGCTCCGCGCTCGATTCTGCGCGGCGAATTCGCCCTCACCCCGAAGCCGCCGTGGTTCGTCTCGAACAAGACCGGCACCGCCACCGGCCGCAAACTGACCGATTTCTACGGCGACGGCAAACTGCGCCGCATTCCGGGCATCTTCGTGTCAGCTCTGCGGGGCTGACCCGGCAGTCCGCCACGACAAATACACTCGTCGTCGATGTCGAAGAAGCAGAGCAACCCAGCCGAGGGACCCGCCGCGCCCAATCGCGGCGGCGCCCTGCACCTGTCCGCGACGAAACTGCGTTGGGGGCTGCTGATAGGCGCCCTCGGGGCGGTCGTCGCGGCCATGGTCACCATGGCCGTGACAGGCTTCGACACCGACAAGGTGGAAGCGCACCAGCCCGGTGCCGCCCCGGTGGTGCGCGACAAAGAGTTCAGCAGCGCGGCGCAGGGCGACTGTCTGACCTGGTCCAAGCCCGACCGTAGCGACCTGGTGAAGGTGGGCTGCGCCGACAAGCACCTCTTCGAGGTGGCGGGTGTCATCGACCTCAGTGCCTATCCCGGGCGTGAGTTCGCCGAGGGCACCCGTCACCCCGATTCGCTGCGCATGACCGAACTGCGCGACGAACACTGCGTGACCGCCGTCCAGAAGTATCTGGGCGGGCGATTCGATCCGCGCGGCAAGTTCATGGTGAATGTGATGTCGCCGAGCCCCGCGGGTTGGCAGCACGGCGACCGGACGCTGCGCTGTGGTGTCCAGGTCGCCGCCACCGCAACGAGCCCGGCCAGCATCGGCAGCCTGGCCGACAGCGATCAGTCCAAGATTCATGCCACCGGTACCTGCCTCGGCATCAATCAGAATCTGCCGACCGACCCGGTCGACTGTGCCCAACCGCACTCGGTGGAGATCGTCGGCACCGTCGACCTGGCCACCGCCTTCACCGGCGGACCCCCGTCGGAGGCCGAACAGGACAAGTTCGTCGAAGCCGAATGCAACCGGCTCTCCGGCGACTACCTCGGCAGCCCCGACGCCATCCGCAACAAGACGCTGACCCTGTTCTTCGACTACCTGGAGCCGGCCAGCTGGCTCGCGGGCAGCCACAAACTGGACTGCTGGCTCGGAAAAGGTGCCGACCGTGAGGGTTTCGCGCCGATCGTCGGCTCGGCCCGCGGCGAGATCCTGATCGATGGGCAGGCACCGGTGCCCCCGCCGAACTCCGGACGCTCCACGCCGGCTCCGCTGCCGGGCGCCGCGCCGCTGCCGCCCCAGCCCCAGCCGCGGTGATGTTGTCCGAGCGGATGCCGCAGTGGCGTTTCGAGGAGTTGGTCGGCGATGCCCTCGACCAGATCCCGGCGGAGCTGTCCAGTGCCATAGACAACGTTGTTGTGCTGGTGGAGCCCCGAAATGACGAGGAACCCTCGTTGCTGGGGCTGTACCACGGGATCGCCCTCACCGAGCGCGACAGCTACTACGCCGGATCGTTGCCGGATACCATCACGATCTATCGAGAAGCTATTCTCGACATCTGCAACACCGACGACGAGGTGGTCGAGGAAGTCGCGATCACCGTGATCCACGAAATAGCACACCATTTCGGGATTGACGACGACCGGTTGCATGAGCTGGGATGGGGTTAGCGAAACTGGGTGGGGAATCGGGGGAACCGAATGACCCGCTCTCGCGTCCTAGTACTCGTAGGGGGAATTCTCGTGGTTCCCGATAGCCGCCACCAGAAGGAGTCGGGTCATGGTTGGACACGTTCTCGTTGCACCTGAAATCGTCCTCGCCGCGTCCGCGGAGTTGGATCTGCTCGCCGAGCGCCTCGCCATCGCGGCCGGGCTCGCCGGGCCGACGACGCATGTGCTGCCGTCCGGCGCCGAAGAGGTGTCGCTGCTCGCGGCGTCGCACTTCAACACCGCAGCCGCCAAGCACGACGGTTCGGTCGCCCAGGCAATCCTCGAGCTGCATCACGCGGCCGCGACCCTGCGCTCGCAGCTGACCACTCATATCGGGGAAGACGTAGCTCGCGCGGCGACGATCAACGCCGTCCAGGTGTAGTCGCACCGAACTCGTCGACGATCATTTACTCAGGGGAGAAACAAGCATGACCGCAGGGATCACCGGGGTGTTCTGGCTGCCTCGTATGGCCGAAATGAACTCCACCACCCTCAACGCGGGCGCACACGCGATCCCGATCAGCGCCGCCGCCACCTCGTGGGGCACGCTGGCGGCCGCGTGGGGCGACGCCGCCTTCACCGTCACCCGCGTGATCGCGGAGGTCGGTGTCGGCCTCCAGGGCGTCAACGGTATCGCCGTGCTCGCGCGTCTGGCCCCGTTCGCGGGCTGGGCCAGCCAGCAGGGCATCGCGTCCGCGGCGGCCAGTGCCAAGTGCGCGGCCAACGCCACCGCCTACACCGTCGCCTCGATCGCGATGCCGAGCCTGCCCGAGATCGTCGGCACCAACGCCGCGGTCGCGGCTTCGGCCAACCCGCCCGGTGTCGTCTCCGGCGCCTTCGAGGTCGCCGAGGTCGCGCGCCACGCCATGGACATCCGCGCCGCACTGGTGATGGAGACCTACGAAGCCGCCACGTCGGCCACCGTCGCCGTCCCCAGCGAATTCACCATGCCGCCCGCCATCGCCAGCGGTGCGGGCTCCGCGTCGCAGGGTGATTTCGGTGGTGGCGATCCGCTGCAGACCGCGGTCGCCGCGGCGCAGGCCTTCGTGTCCAACCCCGGTGTGGTCAGCGCGGCCACCCAGGCGGCCAACACCGCCGGTGGCGTGCTCACCAGCGGCGTCAGCACGGTCGGCAACATCGGCGCTTCCGCGATCTCCGCGGTCACCGCGCCCGCTGGTACCGCTGCCGTCGCGCCCGCCATGGCAGGTGTCGGTGCCGCAGGCGCCGCTATGGGTGGCATGGCGACCACGTCGGCCGGTCTCGGCGGCGTCAGCGCGGGCTCGCTGAAGATGCCCGATGGCTGGGGTGCGCCGGCTGCCGCGACCGCGAGCGCGCCGGTCTCGGAATCGGTCATCAACCGGGTCGAGAGCGCACCTGTGCGCAACAACAGCACCGGCGGCAACCCGCTGATGGGCAGCCGGCAGAAGGGCGAGGAAGACGACGAGCACGATGGCGTCGACTACGTGCGCTCCGACGAGTTCACCGATGGTCGCTACGCGGCCGAAGGCGTGATCGGCGCCGACCTCACCGGATCGGCCAAGTGACGGTTCTCGGCACGGGCAGCGGAGGTTCGCTGCTCGGCGCCGTCGTGCTCTCGCTCGACGACATGCAGTTCCTCCTGGAGAAACTGGAGTTCGACGAGATGCCCGTGGTGCTCGACGCCATGGGCCGCTATGACAACGTCACCGCGCACGACGCCGCCATGAACGTGGCGCAGGCCGCCCTGGCCGAACGCGAGCTGCTGTTCGGCCAGGTGGTGGCACCCGAGCTCGCCGAACGGCTGCGGGTGCTCTACCGGCCGCAGTGGATCATCGCGCTGCGGTGGGTGGTGGCGGGCCAGGTCAACCGATTCTGTCTGGCGCAGGGCGACGACCGTGCGGTCGTCGCCTTGCGCGGGCCGGAGTCCTACGTCATCGACGACGCCGGTCTCGATCTACCCGGCGCGGTGCTGCAGGCGCTCGGGCCGGTCGAAGCGCTCGAGCTGTACGGAATGAACGCTCCCACCGAACAATTGGCGCCGATCTTCGGCGACACCGGCGACGCGGCCGCCACCGCGCAGCGCCTGAACAAGGTGGGCAATCCGGCCACCGACGCGCAGGCACTGTCCTCGGCACTGGTGGAGATCCATTCCTACGCCGAGATCGTCGGCGTGGCCTACGGCGACGGCACCCGCGATATCCAGGACAACCACATCGCCGTCTTCAACACGCGCGCAGGCAGATTCATCATCACCGCCAGCGTCGCCGACGACGGGGTGAAGTGGTCGTCCATCGCCAGCGGCACCAACGCCCGCCTGCGCACCGCGGTAGCCGACCTCATCGAGTCGCTCCCGGTGCGCACCGAATTCCCCACCGCGACAGCTAATAACCTGGTTTAACCCATGGGGTCGTCGGCGGATGGGTCTGCCTGGACGGTGAACGGTGGGGTGAATTTGCCCCACCGTAGGCATTCCCAGCCGCCGTCTTCGGTGGGGAGCAGTTCGATGGTCTCGGTGTTGTCGAGGTGGTTGTTCGTCGTGAACGGCGGCGCCACCCCGGCCAGTGCCTTGCCGATCAGGCGCATGGCGGCGCCGTGATTCACCACCACTACGTCACCGTCGGCGTCGTCGGTGAGGAATTCCTCGCGCAGGCCGTCGAGGACGGGCAGGATGCGGGCCAGCACTTCGTGGCCGGATTCGCCGCCGGGGGCTCTGACGTCGAGCTCGCCGAGGTGCCAGCCACGATATATCTGCTGGAAGAGTTCGTGCGCTTCCCGGTCGGAGCGGCCGTGCAGCTCGCCTACCTGCACTTCGTACAGGCCGTCGAGGACGTGTGCCGGTGTGCCGGTGGCTTCTTCGATGTGGCTCGCGGTCTGTCGCGCGCGCAGCGCATCCGACGACACCAGTACCTGGGGCGCTCGCGTCAAGCCCGCGCCGAACGCTTTCGCCTGCGCCACACCACGTTCGGTCAGCGGCAGGCCCGGCACCGCGGTGTCGAGGATCTTCGCGACATTGCCCTCGGTCTCGCCGTGGCGCACCAGAATCAGTTTCGCGCGGGTAGTCATAGGTCCGCGACCCCCTTTCGCAATTGCGTCAACCATTCCGCGGCCGGTTCGTCCGACGGCGGCGGTGAGCCGATGGCCGCTGCCGCGGGCCATGATCCGAGGAATCGGATATGGGCGGTGCGGTGCAAGGCTTTCAAAGTTTCGGCCACCGCCGGGTCATCGATGTGTCCGACGCAGTCGAGATAGAACCGGTAGGTGCCCATGCCGGTGCGGGTTGGTCGCGATTCGATGCGCGTGAGATCAACTCCACGCGTGGCGAATTCGGCGAACGCGCGCATCAGCGAACCAGGCTCGTTGGGCAGTTCCAGGACGACGGAGGTCCGGTCGGCGCCGGTGGCGCCGGGTGCCACACCCGGCCGGGTGACCAGAACGAAGCGGGTGATGGCCTGGTCGTGGTCGGCCACGCCGCCCGCCAAGGTCACCAGGCCGAGTCGTTCGCCCGCCAGTGCGGTCGAGATCGCGGCGTCGGCTGTTCCGGCCGCCACGTCTTCAGCGGCGGCCGCGTTGGATGCCGAGGTGAACGGGCGCGCATCGGGCATAGTGCGCGCCACCCATTCCCTGACCTGCGCCGCCGCCACCGGATAGGCGGCCAGGGTGCGCACATCGGCCAGCGAGGTTCCGGGTCGCGCCAGGACCGTGAAGGTCACCTCGAGCTCGGTCTCGGCCATGATCTGCAAACGCGGTCCGATGGCGAGGGAATCCAGGGTCGCCGGGATCGAGCCCTCCACCGAACTCTCGATCGGCACCACCGCACCGTCGACCTGCCCGGCCCGGATCAGGTCGAGCGCCGCCCCTTGGCTCGGCGCGGCGACCCGCTCGACCGGCCCGTCGAAGGCCCCCGAGTTCTCGAACTTAGCCAGCGCCATCTCGGTGAAGGTCCCGGACGGCCCGAAATACGCAATACGCGGCACACAGCAACTTTAGCGGCTGGTGTCGGCTGGGTTTCGGACTCGAAGGTCAGGCATATGGTGCGGCGGGAAACGAGTGGTGGTCGGAGGGCGGTGGACCTTGCCACTCAGGCAAAACCGGGCCCGGGGCGGTATACCTTGCTGTGTTTATTGGAGCGCTGACGCGCTCGAGTCGGGGCCCTTCGGGCCCCCGATCTTCCCTCCCTCCGGGCACTCCTTCGTCGCACCCTCCGGTCAGTCCAGATCGGGGCGGGCCCCTCCGGGTGAAGACACATCAGGGTTACCGGCCCGGGCTGTGTACGCAGGTGGGGACACATCAGGGTTACCCGGCCCAGGCTGTGCACGCAGGTGGGGACACATCAGGGCTACCCAATCGGGGCTTGGGATTAGTGGCCCAGTACGCGCAATGCTTCGGTGATTGCCTGTTCGTTGGGGGTTTCGATGGCC
This sequence comes from Nocardia sp. NPDC058480, assembly GCF_042720495.1. Taxonomy (NCBI): domain Bacteria; kingdom Bacillati; phylum Actinomycetota; class Actinomycetes; order Mycobacteriales; family Nocardiaceae; genus Nocardia; species Nocardia sp. NPDC058480. The sequence goes on from NZ_JBHXMN010000003.1 coordinate 193,423, forward strand.
AAGAGGACGGTGCGGGTGGCCTCGATCGCCGCGGGCTTCAGTGCCTTCAGGAAGGGGAGGTCGGGGGTGGTGAGGGCGGTGGGGATGTCTTCGCCGCAGAGGGCCGCTACGGTGCCTGCGACCACGGCCAGGGCGCGGGGGCCGCTGGTGGTGCGGGCGGTGAAGCCGTGGTCGGCGTGGGCGATGCCGGCCAGGAAGGCGGTGAGCTCGGGGTCGGGGATGTCGACGTCGACGGGGGTGGGGGAACTGCCGTCGGGGCGGACCAGGTCGGCCACGAGGCTGCGGCGGGCGGGGGCCGACAGGTTCAGCAGGACGGGTTCGGCGGGGGCGGAATGGTCGTCGCCGTGGTCGTCGTGCGTCATCCGTCCACCGTATCGGCTCGATTCATCGTGGTGTCCTCTTGCGCGTCGGGCGTTTGTAACTTAGCTTAGGTTTACCTAATCAAACGTTCGCGGAGGTTGTCATGTCGAGCCCCACCACGATCCTCGCGCCGACCACCGCCGAGCGGGTGCGAAGCGCGTGCGCTCACGCCGAGACAGCGGTGCTCGCGCTCCCCGGTATCGACCCGGTTCCCACTACGCTGCACCACCTGCGCCGCTGCGGCGACGCGGTGATCGCGGTGCCCGCGTCCTCACTCGCGGCGGCGCTGGCCGCCACCGCCAACGAGACCTCCGCGGTACTCGAACTCACCGATCACGCGCCGCTACCGCTGCGTGAGCCGGTCCGGGCGCTGGTGTGGTTGCGCGGATGGGTGCGCCAGGTACCCGAGCAGGCGCAGCGCGCGCTCGCCGTCGAAATCGCCAAGGAGTTCCCGCATCCGGGGCTGCTCGATGTCGGGCACGGCGTCACGCTGCTGCGGATCGTGGTGAATTCGGCGGTACTGGCCGACACCGCAGGCGCGGAATCCGTCGACCACGCGGACCTGCGCGCCGCGACGGCCGATCCGTTCTGCGAGCTGGAAAGCGCCTGGCTGCAACACATGTCGGAGGATCACGCCGACATCGTCGCCCAGCTGGCTCGTCATCTGCCGACCCGGCTGCGCGGGGGGCTCGTGCATCCGCTCGCCATCGACCGCTACGGGCTCACGCTGCGGGTCGAGAGCAACGATGGCGATCATGATGTGCGCCTTCCCTTTCCCACCCCTGCCGATAGCGTCGAATCGTTGAGCCGCGCGGTTCGCGTGCTGGCGGGCTGCCCGTTCTTGAACGGTATGCGGCGTATCTGATCGGCTGTGTTTTTGGAGCGCTGGCGCGCTCGAGCGGGGCCCCTGAGGCCCCTTTGGGTAGAGACACATCAGGATCGCCCGGCCCAGGCTGTCTACGTAGGTGGTGACAGTTCGGGGCTACCCGGCCCAGGTTGTGGACGCCGTCTGCCCTGCGGGCTCGGGTGACTTTGGATCACGTGGGGGGTGCGTCTCACTTCGGGTCGCCGGGCCCGGCGGGAACAGACTGCGGCGTGTTCGCTGTTTACACTGCGCGGCATGCGTGTCGATCCTCCCCAGACCGAGCTGAGCGAGCGCGACAGGTTCGGGCTGCGCGTCGAGATCGCGGTCGTGCTGCTCGTGACCTTCGGGTTGAGTGGGATCAGTGCCGGGTTGTCCCTGCTCGATTCGGCGTTGGCGCCGGGTGGGGTCGGTGGGCGGACGGTGGCGTTGAACGCGTCGCGGTCGAACAATTCGTTCCTCGATCTGCTGTTCCAGCTCGTCGGGGTGACCAGGCTGATGGCGTGGGCGGCGTTGGGGCTGTACCTGTTGTGGCGCAGCGGGATCGGGCCGCGGCTGATCGGGCTGGCACGGATCCGGCGTGGCGATATCGTGGCGGGTCTTGCGCTGGCCGCGGTGATCGGGTTGCCGGGACTCGCGCTGTATCTGGTCGCGCACGCGATGGGAGTGAGCGTCACCATCGTGCCGAGTTCGCTGTCGGAACACTGGTGGCGGCTGCCGGTGCTGATCCTGTCGGCGTGTGCGAATTCCGTCGCCGAGGAAGTGCTGGTGGTCGGCTATCTGATCACCCGGCTGCGCAGGCTCGGCTGGTCGGAGAACTCCTCGCTGGCCGCGTCGGCGCTGTTGCGCGGCAGCTATCACCTGTACCAGGGGATCGGCGGCGGCTTGGGCAATATCGTGATGGGCCTGATCTTCGGCCGCTACTGGCAGCGAACCAACCGCCTGTGGCCGCTGATCCTGGCCCACGCGACGATCGACGCTGTCGCCTATCTCGGCTACAACGTGCTGCGCGGGCGCGTCGGCTGGCTGCCGTGAGTGAAGCTGGGCGCACCAGCAATTGCCCCGACACGCCATTGCGGCCATGACCTGAACGGCGTGTCGCGGCGAGTTTCACCACATCACCGCGTTTCGCGCTAACAATGGCCCGCACGCGGGGTATCCCAGTAGTGACCGAGCGCGCAGAACCGACTCGCGCTCCCCACGATCAGTAGAGTTTGACGGTGATGAACGGCGACGATCCCCGCGAGGACCCCCGTAGACGCCGGGTGCCGCCGACGTCCGGCCGCCCCGGCGGTCCCTCGGTGCCCCAACAAGGTCGTCCTGTGCCACCCCAGGGTCGCGCGGTGCCACCCGATCCGCGATACGGCCGTCCGCCCGGCAACGATCGGCGTCCGCATCCCGAGGATGGGCCGACGGTTCGCTACAACCCGGCACCTCGGCGCGGCGCGTCGCACGTGGAACCCACCCAGGTGCTGCACCGCAATTCCGGCGACCAGCCGCTGGCCTATTCGCAGATGCCGTACGAGCGCGAGAAGCCGCGTCAGTCACCGCCGCAAAGACCACGTGAGCAGGTCAGACACGCGCCGACCCAGCGACCGGTCCCCCATCACGACGGTGTGCCACCCCGGCGCACTCCCCCGCCGGTCAACGGGGGCAGGCAGCCGCGGCCGCCGCGGCGCAGGCGCAGACGTCATCCGTTCCGGTGGTTCACGGTGATCGTGGTGCTGTTGATCGCCGGCCTCATCGCCGCGGTCGTGCACCTGGACAACTCGCTCACCCGCATCACCGCGCTGTCCTCCTACAGCGACCGCGTGGGCGATACCCCCGGCACCAATTGGCTGCTGGTCGGCTCCGACGGCCGTAGCGACCTCTCGACCGAGCAGGAACAGGAACTGGCGACCGGCGGCGACACCGGATCCGAACGCACCGACACGATCATGATGGTGCACATCCCGTCCTCCGGCCCGACCACGATGGTCAGCCTCCCGCGCGATTCCTACGTGAGCATCCCCGGCCACGGCAAGGACAAGCTGAACGCGTCGTTCGCGATCGGTGGCGCGTCACTGCTGGTCCAGACTGTGGAGGTAGCGACGGGCGTGCGGATCGACCACTACGCCCAGATCGGCTTCGGTGGTTTCGCCGGCGTTGTCGACGCGCTGGGCGGGCTCGAGATGTGCCTGGACGATCCGATCGTCGACCCGCTGGCCGGGCTCGACTTGCCCGCGGGCTGTCAGGAGCTGACCGGCCCGCAAGCACTCGGTTTCGTTCGCACCAGAGCCACCCCGATGGGCGATGTCGACCGGATGAACAACCAGCGGAAGTTCATGGCGGCGCTACTGAAGAAGGCCACGAGCGTGGGCACCCTCGTGAATCCGTTCGCCTTGTGGCCCATGGCAACCGGGGTCGCGGCTTCGCTGAAGGTCGATGACGGCGACCACATCTGGAACCTGGCCGCGCTCGGCTGGGCGATGCGCGGCGACACCGTTACCACCAGCGTCCCGATCGGCGGATTCGACGACACCGACGTGGGCAACGTGTTGCTCTGGGACAAGTCGAAGGCCTCCGGGTTCTTCGAGGCGCTCGCCACCGATCAGCAGATTCCGGAGGAGCTGCTCACGCGGTAACGTCGAGGTATGTCCGAGAACCTGTCGTTCACCGAACTCCTGCGTGACCAGGTAAGAGCCGGTCTCACCGCGGCTCATCAGTATCTGGCCGCCGCCGTCTATTTCGACGCCAAGGATTTACCCGAGCTGGCCGGGCAAACCTACGCGCGCTCGACGGCGAACCACGGGCACGCGATGCGCATGGTGCAGTACCTACTCGACCGCGATGTGCCGATCATGATCGGCGGGCTCGACGAAGTGCGCTCGGAATTCGATTCCCCGCGCGCCGCGATCGCCTTTCTGCTCGACCGTGAACAGGCCACCACCGCGCAGATCAGCGCGCTCGCCGCGGCCGCGCGCGACACGAATGATTTCCTCGGCGAACAATTCATGCAGTGGTTCCTGGGTGAACAGGTCGACGATGTCGCCGGAATGACCACACTGCTTACCGTGCTCGACCGCCAGGACAACCTGTTCGACGTCGAGGAATTCATTCGCCGCGAACTGCGTGGCACGGTGCGCGTAGATACCACCGCACCCCGAATGGCCGGTGCGACTTAGGAAATGCTTGGTTAGGGAATACTGTCCTCAATAAGGCTGCACTTGGATGACAACCCCCTATGACCAGCATTAATGTTGCCGACATGTCGATTCATCCGGAAGCCCCGCGTAGCAAGTTCCATACTCTGCTCCAAGATCAGATCCGGCATGAGTTCAATGCCGAGCACCAGTACATCGCGATCGCGGTGTGGTTCGACAACAACGACCTGCCGCAGCTGGCCAAGCGTTTCTACGCACAGTCGGTGGAAGAACGAAATCACGCGATGATGATCGTGCAGTATTTCGTCGACCGTGACCTCTCCGTAGAAATCTCGGGCATCGATGCGGCGAAGTCGAAGTTCGAGTCCGCCCGTGAGCCGATCGAGCTGGCGATGGCCCAGGAGAAGACGGTCACCGACCAGATCGTGCAGCTGGCGAGCACCGCCCGCGAAGAGGGCGATTACCTCGGCGAGCAGTTCATGCAGTGGTTCCTGAAGGAACAGGTCGAAGAAGTGGCGCACATGACCACGCTGCTCACGATCGCCGATCGCGCCGGGTCGAACCTGTTCGACCTGGAGGCGTTCATGTGGCGTGAGCTGAGCACCACGAAGGAGGCGTCCGGCGCACCGTCGGTCGCGGGCGGCAGCGTCTAGCTCGAACGCGGAAGGATTCGGCTCGCGGGCAGCGAGCCGAATCCTTCCTGCGCGTCTACCATCCGGAGCCGGAGCCACCCGAGCCGGTGTTGGCCAGCACAGTGCCGATCAGAATCTGGGCGAGACCGGCGATTGATCCGAGAAATTCCACGATGCCTCTTCTTTCGTCATCACCGATTGGTCGGCTGAGTCGTGAACCTAGCCGACCGCATCTGTGAAAGAAGCATGTTTCATTAAGTTCAGCGCAGAGTGACCTGACGCGAACGCAGACCATCACGCGAACGACGTTCCTCGGTGGTCATCGGCGCATCCGACGCCAGCGCTTCGGCCAGGCGAGCACCGAATTCCCGTGCGGGAGCTTCCCATTCGGCCGGGTGCCGCTCGGGATCGAGGTCGAACACCGGCACCAGCAGACCGTGCGTGCGGAACGAACCCGCGAAGCGCGAACCCTCACCGAGGTGCAGGCCACCGGTGGCGTGCACGCGAGCCAGGGCCAGCATCAGCGCGTCCTCGTCCTCGGGACGCACCCAGCGCACGTGTGCCTTCTCGCCCGCGTCGACCCACCAGGCCGCGCCGATCGAATCCGGGCCGAGGTCAAGGCGTGCCGAGGGCATGATGGCCTGCTTGGCCTGCTCGATCGTCGCCGCCACCTGCGGATCCGGGGTGACACCCTCGGGCACCCACCAGTCGAAGTCCTGGTGCACGGTGAGCTCGAGGTCGGCACCGGGATCGATGACATCGGCAAGGCGCGGACCGCCGTCGATGGCGTCGGCGGAGTTCAGCGATTCACCGGGCTCGGCTGACTGGGTCCACAGGATCGCCGCCGCGATATCGGCCGACGGGTCGTCGCCGCGGAACTGCATCTGCGTGCCGACGAAGCCGACCGGCTCGTCGCCTGCCCGCACCAGCGCGGCCACCGCGCCGGGTAGCACCGTCGCCAGGGTGACCTCACGCTGCGCGGCCACACCGGGCGCGAGCTTCAAGGTCGCGGTCGCCGACGGCACGAACTCCCGCAGCGCCACCAGATCACATTCGGCGGCAAGACCCTCGAACGGCCGTGTCACGGCCGCGGATGCCTGCTCCTGCGCCGCACGCCGCTGCGCGAGACGCTGAGCCCGATTACTGTCGGGCTTCGGACTGTTCCGCTTGCTTTTACCCACGCGTGGAGTTTATGGCCGAGCAGCGAGTTCGCTTACCGCGCCCCCTGTCCAGGCTCGCCGGAGGCCGCGTCGGTGTCAGACTCCGGCCAGTAGCGCTTTCGTGCGGCCGGGGTGGTTGGTCGCGACCCAGCTGACGCCGAGGTCGGCGCACAACGTCACGTCCTCGGGATCGTCAACGGTCCAGCAGTAGGTGGCCCGTCCCGCCGCGGCGGCCTTGTCGACGAGTTCGGGATGCTCGCGCAGGGTTTTCACCGAAGGGCCGACAGCGGTCGCGCCGACCGTGGTGGCCGCGCCCCCGCCGAGAAACCGCGACGATTCGCCGAGCAGCACAGTGGGCAACAGCGGTGCGGCACGGCGGATCCGCCAGACCGCGGTCGCCGCGAACGACATCACCACCGCGCGAGAATGATCGGCCGAGGCGGGCGTGGCGATGCCGAAACGCTGGAGTTCGGCGAGCACCTTGTTCTCCACCAGGGCGCCGTAGCGCACCGGGTGCTTGGTCTCGATGAACAGTTTCGTCGGGCGGGTGCGCCAGTCGAGGACGAGTCCGATCAGGTCGCTCAGCGCGAGCACGCCCTGCGGCTCTTCGTCGGAGCCGAAGTTCATGTCGCGTAACTCGTCCAGCGTCAGTTCACTGACCAGGCCGGTGGCGTCGGCGGTGCGGTCGACGGTGCGGTCGTGCACGCAGACCAGGTGGCCGTCACGGGTGAGCCGGACGTCGCATTCGACACCGTCGGCACCCTCCTGCAGCGCTAGCTCGTACGCGGCGAGGGTGTGCTCGGGTCGTGCCGCCGACGCGCCACGATGCGCCACCACGAAGGGTGGGCGATTGCTCTGGCTCACTTGGCCACGACCTCCTCCTGCGTATTCTCGCCTGTCCGGTCAGAATTCGCGCGTTCGACCTCATCGTGCCCGACCGCATCGCGCACAGCGACAGCTCCCGGCTCGACCGGCGCGATGACGACCTCGGCGGGATCGGCCGCCATCACCCAGCGATGCGCCGACCTGATCTCCCCGCGCAGGTCACGACCTTCCAGCGTGCGCACCATCCACAGCGTGAGCACGGCGAACCCGGCCGCGCACAGGTTGGTGAACCCGGTGAACGAGACGCCGTCGGCCTCGGCCTGCAAGGTCGACGCGTCACGCCACAGCGTCGCCGCGACCAACAGCAGCCCGCTCAATACCCAAGCGGCCCACCAGATCCGCACGGCCCGGTGCGAACGCGGATCGGGGTCGGCACCGAGTAATTCGGTGATGAACACGCCGGGCCAGATCAGATTGACGCCCGGCACAAGGCATCCCGCGATCAGCGACCACCGTGTGCGCGGGTCGCGCCTGCCGTAGGCCGTGAACACGATCGTGCGCGCTTCGATCAGCCAGGCGACCAGCGCCACCGCGGTCACCAGCGCGTAGATCGGCGCGATGATGCCGAACACCAGCACCGTCGCGTCGGAGATCGACAGCAGCCAGCCGGGGATGAGCCGGACGCGGTTCTGCAACAGGATCAGGTAGCGGCCGTACTCGGCCAGCCCGGCGAGCAGGAACGCGATCGTGGTGCCGATCAGCAGCCGGTCGCGGTGGGCGGCGATGCCACGCAGGGGGCGCTCGGGCGTGCGGGCCGCGGACGGCGGCGGATCGAGCAGGCCCCAGCGCGGGGTCTGGGTGTAGCGGGGAGTCGGCCCGAGCGGGGCCGAGGTGGTCGCGCCCGCTTTACGGGTGCGGTGGTCGGGCCTGCGCGCGACCCAGCGGTAGTTGCGCTGGGTGGCCGGTGCGTCGACCTTGCCGGGCGAGAGCAGCACCCCTCGGCAGCGCGGGCACCAGTGCATCGGCGCGCCCTGCACGGCCCACCGCGCACCACAGCGTGCACATGGTTGCACCACCGAACTCACCCGCGCACCCCGCTTCCGGACTAGTAGATCTTGGCTTCGTGGTCGCCGTCGGCGACCACCGGGCGGCCGGTCTGCTGCCAGGCCACCATGCCCCCCGCGACATTGACCGCTTCGTACCCGATGTGGGCGAGATACCGGACGACCTCGATGGACCGGCCGCCCTGTCTGCACACGATGTAGAGCTCGGCGTCGATATCGAGCTCGTCGAGGCGGGCAGGCACGTCGACCATCGGGATGTGGATCGCGCCCGGCGCGTGCCCTAGGTTCCATTCGTCGGGTTCGCGCACGTCGAGCAGCTGCGCGCCCGGCACCGGGGCCGCGTGGTCGAACGCGGCGGGTACCGCACCCACCGGCACCGTGGGGACATCGGAGCTCGTCACGCCTCGATCCTGCCATGCCGCGCGGATCGCCGGGCGAGCCTGTGCGAGGACGAGGTGTCGCACGGGGTCCAGCTATCGGTCAGCACACATTCAACGGGACCGGCTGCCGGCGACGCCGACTCCCCGGGTGGAACCAGCCGAGAACGACCGATCCGGGACTCCCCTCCATGTCATCCCGGAGCGGTCGTTCGCCGCTGACGTCGGGATTCGTGGAGTGCGTTCTGTCCCGACATCTACTTGGACGCAAGCGGGACCGATTCGGTTCCATAAAAACGAGAACACTAGAGAAAATCTTAAATCCTGGGATCTGGGCGGCCAGATCGGTAGCCTGGGCGCATGAACGTGAGCAGGGGGCTACTCGACAGTTTCGACATCAACGGCTTGAATACCGCTTTGTCTGAATCCACGTGTCTAGGGGTAGAAGTGGATGCCGCGGCGGGCCGGCTGCAACTCGCTCTGGAGGTGCTGACGCTACCAACGGATGGACCAACGCCGATCGACACGAAAGTCCTGCTCACCTTCACCGGAGTCACCCGGGTGGCGGCCTCCCTGCGCATCCAGCGCTGGGACGATGTCGACGCCCGCGTGCTTCCGCTGACCCTCGACCAGCTCGACGAGGCCATCGCGAGCTTCGGCGGCGGCGGGCTGCACGGGTGGGAGTTCATCGACCTCGACGACAGCGGGTGGACGCTGTGGAGTGAGCTGCTCAGCTTCGACACCGTGCTCGATCAGCGCATCGCCGCCCATGTCATCGAGTTCTCGCAGGAAGAGGGGATCGATCCGCGTGAGCTCGATGTGCGGGTGTGGTTCGACAAGATGGCTGTCACCGACACCGCGGGGAGCGAGATCCCGATGAAGGAGTTCATCGAAGGCGGGCGGCGCTGGTGGGATGCGCATGCCGCGGGTGATGCCAGGACAACCAAGGCCGATATCGCGCCGCCGCTGTAGAAAGACGTCGGGGTTCACCGTGCCCGGGGCGGTGAACCTTGCTGTGTTTATTGGAGCGCTGACGCGCTCGAGTCGGGGCCCTTCGGGCCCCCGATCTTCCCTCCCTCCGGGCACTCCTTCGTCGCACCCTCCGGTCAGTCCAGATCGGGGCGGGCCCCTCCGGGTAGAGACACATCAGGATTACCTACCCAGGTTGGGGAATGCGGGGGCAAGGTGCGCGGGTTGCACCGGGCGGGTGTACGAATGATGGTTGGTGTTGTCGTCCGAACTGGGCGCACACAGCCCGACACACGGAAAGGGACATCGTGGCCGTCTACACACTGCCCGAACTCGATTGGGACTTCAGCGCACTGGAGCCGCACATCTCCGGACAGATCAACGAGATCCACTTCACCAAGCACCACGCCGCCTACGTCGCCGGCGCCAACGCGGCACTGGAGAAGCTGGAAGCCGCCCGTGAGGCCGGCGACCACGCCGCCATCTTCCTGAACGAGAAGAACCTGGCGTTCCACCTGGGTGGCCACACCAACCACTCCATCTGGTGGAAGAACCTCTCGCCCAACGGTGGCGACAAGCCGGTCGGTGACCTGGCCGCCGCGCTCGACGACCAGTTCGGTTCGTTCGACAAGTTCCGCGCGCAGTTCACCGCTGCCGCGAACGGCCTGCAGGGCTCCGGCTGGGCCGTCCTGGGTTACGACACCCTCGGCCAGAAGCTGCTGACCTTCCAGCTGTACGACCAGCAGGCCAATGTGCCGATCGGCATCATCCCGCTGCTGCAGGTCGACATGTGGGAGCACGCCTTCTACCTGCAGTACAAGAACGTCAAGGCCGACTACGTGACGGCGTTCTGGAACGTCGTCAACTGGGCCGACGTGCAGGACCGCTTCTCCCGCGCAGTCTCGCAGGGCAAGGGCCTCATCTTCGGGTGATCTAAGCCTTTTCAACGGGCCCGCATGCGACTTTCGCATGCGGGCCCGTTGTCGTTTTGCCCGATTAGCACTCTTTGGTACTTGTGTGCCAGACGGGTTAGGGGCTATTCCTGTCATATACGGGCACAGTCGCCCCCGTTAGTCGGGAGGCCATCATGAATACACAGGGTCCGATCGGGATCACGCCCTTTCAGGCGCGTGGGCGATTGAGCGGGTTCGTGGTTTCGGGACGGTGGCCGGATACCACCAAGGAATGGGCGCAGGTGCTGGTGCTGGCCGTGCGGGTGGCGTCGATGCCCGGGCTGCTGGTGACCACCACGGTGTTCGGGGTGCGCGAGGAGCTGCCCGACGACCCGGAACCCGGCACGGTGGGGCTGGTGATGGCGGAAGGGCCGGTAATCGGGGACGAGGCGATCGAACCCGGCCGGTTCGCCGCGCACGTGCCACCCGCGCTGCTGATGCTGCATCCGCCTTCGGAGACCCGTCCGTCGCTGCCCGAATGCGCGGGCGCGGCCTCGGGCTGCGTGCTGCTGCCGGGCGTGCCGCATCTCGGCTTGGAGCACCGCGCGGCGTGGGCCGAGGCCGAACTCGACGGCACGATCACCTCGCTGGTGAGCCGGGTCGGGATGGATCTGATCAGCGATCCCGACACCGCCGTGCTCGCGATGCTGCTGGCGGCCTGAATCTTTCGCTCGTATCGCGGTCGGCGAACGGCCGGCAACGGGTCTGCGTGCGACTGAAATCAGGGAAACCGAACTATCACCGCCGCATAGCCAAACTTATTGTGCCCATTGAGATTTGGATTACCAGGAGTTGGCATACCCGGAGCAACCGGGCTACAGTGGACAACAGCGAAGGGGAGTAGCCCGCAATCGCCCAGTCGACATACTGATCGTCCGCCGGAACTCGGTGCGGTCCGGCTGCGCGAACCGGCCATCACCGGTGGGCGAGACCTTCGGCCACGAACCGATCCGTAGACCGGTGTGGCTGGAGGCGCACCCGTCTTTCAGCCACAGGCCGGAGTATTTCCTGGGAGCTGACTTCATGATCGCCACGATCCTGCTGAGCTTCGGCGTGCTCTTCCTCGCCGAGCTCGGCGACAAATCGCAACTCATGGCGCTGACCTTCTCGCTGCGCTACCGCTGGTGGGTGGTGCTGGCAGGCATCAGCGTCGCCAGCGTCGCCGTGAACCTCATCGCCGCGGGCGTCGGCCATTTCCTCGGCACCGCACTCCCCGCGAACGCGATCGCCGTCATCACCGCGCTCACCCTGCTGGTGGTCGGCCTCTGGACCTTGCGTGACGCACTGACCAGCACTGACGACTCCGAAGAAGCTCCTGCGGCGCCGAGCGCTCGCAACGCCTTCCTGGTCGTCATCTCCGCCTTCACCCTCGCCGAACTCGGCGACCGCACCATGTTCGCCGCCGCCGCCCTCGCCTCCAACAACAACTGGCTGGCCGTCTGGATCGGCTCGGTCGCCGGCATGGTGGCCGCGGGTGGACTGGCGATCCTGGTCGGCAAGATCGCGGGCAAGCACCTGCCCGAGCGCGGCATCGCCATCGCTTCGGGCCTGCTGTTCCTGTTCTTCGCGGGCAAAACCGTGCTCGACGCGTTCGTGCCCTCGCTGGGTGGTTGGGGTTCGGTGGGAGTCGCCCTGATCGCACCCGTCCTGTTCGGGCTCGGTGTCGCGGTCTGGCGTAAGCGGGTGAAGTCCGCCGACAGCGAGCTCGCCGAAATCGCGGGCTGAGTACGTGCGGCAGACCTCGCGAACCTGCTGACCTCGGTTAAGCGAAGGCGTTGCCGTAGAGCGTGCCGGAACGCTCGGCCAGTGCGATCAGCTGGTCCTTGATGCCGCGCAGACTGTCCGGGTCGTCGGCGGCGATCCGGCCGGTGACCATGGCGCCGATGGCGGCCGCCAGGGTGGCGCAGGCGAACTGCTGGTCGGAGGATTCGGCGCCGAGCATGGTGGCGACCACGTCGACGAAACGATGCTGCAAGGCCATCCGCGCCTCGATGGCCGACGGGCCGACCGCGTAGACCTCAACCAGGAACAGGCGGGCCGAGGCCGGGTCGTCGATCATGTGGTCGAAGTAGGCGGTGAGGATGCGGTCCATCCTGGTGAGCGCGTCGGTGTCGGCGCAGTCGGCGATCACCGTCTGGAGTTTCTCGGCCAGCGCGCCCGACACCCGATCGAAGGCCGCGTTGAAGCAGTCCTCCTTCGAGCGGAACAACTCGTAGAACGTTTCCCGTGAAACCCCGGCCCGCTTGAGCACGGCCGCGACCGGCGTTCCGACATAGCCGCCGACGGTCATCGCCTCGCCCATCGCGACGAGAATGCGCTCACGCTGAGAGGCGATGACTTCCGCACGCGACAGGTGGTGCCGGCCACGCGGAAGTTGTTGCCGCAGAGTCGAATCGCTCATGGTTGCCGTTCCATTCTGCGGGGTCGGGCCGGCTGTTCGGTGGTGAAGGGAGCGTCCTCGGTGCGGGCGATGTCGATGGCGCGGGCCAGGCGGTCGCCCTGCACCCGCTGCACGACCAGCTGGGCCAGCAGCCGAAACGGCCGGACCAGCGCCACCCACCAGGGTGAGACCACGGTCTTGCGTCGTCGCGCGATGGCTCGTTCCAGCGCTTCGACCGCGGGTCCGACCGGCGAGATCCCGGTCAGGCTGGTCTCCCCCAGCACGGTGTGCGCGGCGGCTGTCCCGAATCCGCGCACCGTCATGTCGGTGTCGATCCCGGCGAAATAGCTGACCCCGACCTTCGCCCCGCTCGACCGCAGTTCCGCGCGCAGCGTGGCGCCGAGCGAGGCCACCGCCGCGGCCGAGGCACTGTAGGCCCCGCCGAGCGGTAACTGCACGGACGTGGAGATCGACGACATCATCAGCACATACCCGCCCGGATGCGAAAGATGCGCGCCCGCCGCCGACACGGCGTAGGCGACCCCGAGCACGTTCACCGCGAGGGTCTCCTCGAGCACCGACGGATCCCCGCCGATCATCGCCATCTGCTTGGCGACCCCCGCATTGGCCACCAGCACATCGAGCCCGCCGAGTTCGGCGACCAGCGCCTCGACCACCCGCTCGACCTGCCCCCGATCGGCCACATCGCAATACCGCCAGGGCACATCACCGCATTCCGCGGCCACTTCGGCCAGCAGTTCCGGTTCGAGCCCGAGCAGGGCGACATGGGCGCCGCGAGCGGCCAATCGCCGAGCCAGCGCGGCACCGATCCCACGTGCGGCCCCGGTGATCAGGACCTTGCGTCCGGCCACAGAAGGACCGGCGAACGATCTCATGACGGCACGCTACCACCGGCAAACACCGGTGTTCACGACGATTTCCGCACTGCCCGATATGGGTGTTCCAGACCACACCCCCCACGCGCTAAGGTGCCCTTATTGGCAAGCGGCACAATAAGCCGCAACCCATAGAATTCACGGCGTACCCCCGCCCGCGAACACTCAGGGGTGCGACGAAGGAGCACGTTCTCGGCGTACCCCGCCCTACCTGGGGGTGCGACGAAAGAGCATGTTCTCGGCGTACCCCGCCCTACCTGGGGGTGCGACGAAAGAGCATGTTCTCGGCGTACCCCGCCCTACCTGGGGGTGCAACGAAAGAGCATGTTCTCGACGTACCCCGCCCTACCTGGGGGTGCGACGAAGGAGCACGTTCTCGGCGCGCCTCCGCCGATGGACTGACCGAAGGGTGCGACGAAGGAGTACCCGTAGGGAGGGAAGAGGCGGAGTTAAGCGCCGAGAACAGCGGCACCAGCCGCAAAACAACACAGAGAGGACCATCAGTGGAGATTTCGGGTTCCGCCGCCATTGTCACCGGAGGCGCGTCCGGCCTCGGTGCCGCCACCGCCAAGCGGCTCGCCGACGCGGGCGCCACCGTCTTCGGCCTGGATGTCCCCCAGTCCATCGAGCGCGCGGGCGACAACGTCCCCGCCGGCGTCACCCTGATCGCGGCCGACGTGACCAGCGGTGACGAGGTCGCCGCCGCGATCGCCACGATCGCCGAGGGCCCGGCGCCGCTGCGCATCGTGGTCAACTGTGCCGGTGTGGGCTGGGCGGGTCGCATCCTGTCCAAGAACGGCCCGCACGACCTGGAGCTGTTCCGCACCGTCATCACCGTGAACCTGCTCGGCACGTTCAACGTGATGCGTCTGGCCGCCGACGTGATCGCCAAGACCGAACCGGTCGACGAGTACGGCCAGCGCGGCGTGGTCATCAACACCGCCTCGGTCGCGGCGTTCGAAGGCCAGATCGGCCAGATCGCCTACTCCGCCTCCAAGGGTGGCGTCCACGGCATGACCGTCCCCGCCGCGCGCGACCTCGCCCAGTTCGGCATCCGCGTCAACACGATCGCCCCCGGCATCATCGACACCCCGATGCTGGCCGGCGTCACCCCCGAATACCGCGCGGGCCTCGAAGCCGGCGTCCCCTTCCCCTCCCGCCTCGGCCGCCCCGACGAATACGCCCAGCTGGTGGAATACATCGCCGCGCACGACTACCTCAACGGCGAGACCATCCGCATGGACGGCGCCCTGCGCATGGCACCGCGCTAGTCACGCGGTACGCCGATCGACGGCGCCCTGTCCACCCGGGCAGGGCGCCGTCGGCGTCTCAGGGCGCGGTGCCGATGCCGAAGAGTGCGGTGGTGCGCAGTGGAGTGTTCGGGCGGTAGGTGACGGTGAGATGGTCGACGGCCGCTTCCGTGCGACGTTGCCATTCCTGCTCGCCCACTTCGTCTCTCACGACGGCGAGGTTGGCGCTGCTGCGGGTCAGCGATTCCCACAGGGCGGTGGCATCCGGGTAGTGCACCTCGACGGTGTGCTGCTCGATCCGCACGTCGAGCAAGCCTGCCGCGCGCATCTCCGCGTCGAAGACTCTGGGGTTCTCGAGGCTGCGCGGATTCGGTTGTGGCAGTGCGGCTGTCGGATCAGTCGCAACGAGCGCGCCGAATAACGCGCGCATGAGGGAGGATTCGGCCGCAGACGCCCAGGCGGCGACGACCGCGGTGCCGCCGGGGCGCAGGACGCGGTGCAATTCGGCGAAGCCCTTGGCCCGGTCGGGGAAGAACATCAGGCCGAACAGGGAGAAGGCCGCGTCGAATTGGTTGTCGTCGTAGGGCAATGCCTGTCCGTCACCGACCTGCGCGGTGATCGTGGGCTGGTCGGCGGCGGCCGCGACCAGGTGGTCGATCATCGACGCCGAGAGATCGACGGCTCGCACTTCGGCCCCGAGCTCGGCGGCCGCGATGCTCAACAACCCGGTACCCGCCGCCACGTCGACGATCTTCGATTCCGAGCTGATGGTGACGTATTCGAGTGCGTGAGCGGCGAAGGGAGCGAGCACGGTCGCGCCGGTCGCGGCGTATCCCTCGGCGACGAGATCCCATGGGCTGACACCGGACGACAACTGTTCTGACATAACAACATTCATACCGGGTGCCGGCAGGTGGTCAACACGCGAAAGTCGCGGTGGTCGAGGGTGCGGATGTCCTCACACCGGGCGGGTGAAGGTGATCAGGGCGCGGCCTGGGCCGTTGTAGTCGGGAATGGGGCCGGTGACTGTGAAGCCGAGGCTGCGGTGGAAGTCGATCGAGGTGTAGTTGGCGGGGGATGTTATCGCGGTGACGGTGGTGCGGTTGTCGGAGCGGGCGATGGTGAAGAAGGCTTCGTAGAGGGTTCGGCCGAGGCCGGATTTGCGGGCGTCGGGGCGGACGGCCACGAAGTGGATGTAGGCCGTGTACGGGTCGGACGGTGAGCCGAAGCCCACCAGGAAGCCAGAGATTCCGTCGCCGTCGGCGGCTATGAGGCTGGTGCGGTGGAAGTGGTCGAGGAACATCCTCGGGAGGTGGTGGACGGCGGCTCGGCCCCACCAGCTGTCGACTACGCCGATGATGCTGTCGTAGTCGTCGGGTCTCGCCCGACGGATTTCGTGCCCCACCATCCCCCAATGGTGACCTGAACCCAGAGCCTCGACACCTGAATTCCGGTGAACTGTTCCGCCTCCCCACGACTTTTGCCGGTCGTGGGGAGGCGGAAACGTCGGTCTATTAGACAGTGCGGGTCAGGCGTTCGGTGAGGAGCTGGGCGAAGCGGGCGGGGTCCTTGAGTTCGCCGCCCTCGGCGAGAACCGCTGTGCCGTAGAGGAGCTCGGCGGTCTCGGCGAGTTCGGGGACCTTGCCTTCGTCGGCGTCGGACTTGCGGGCGTCGTAGGCGTCGCGCAGGCCCGTCACCAGGGGGTGGGTCGGGTTGAGCTCGAGGATGCGCTTGGACTCCGGCAGGGCCTGACCCGAGGCGCGGTACATGCGCTCGAGCATGGGGGTGAAGTCGTAGACGTCACCGACCAGGCAGGCGGGCGAGGTGGTGAGGCGGTTGGTGAGGCGGACCTCCTTGGCGACATCGGTCAACGTGCCGCCCAGCCAACCGAGCAGGTCGCCGAAGTCCTTGTCCTGCTGTTCGCGCAGGGCTTCGGTTTCCTTCTTCTCGTCCTCGGTTTCCAGGTCTACCTCGCCCTTGGCGATGGACTGGAAACTCTTGCCCTGGAATTCGGGTACCGAACCGACCCACATCTCGTCGACGGGATCGGTGAGGATCAGCACCTCGCGACCCTTGGCCGTGAAGGCTTCCAGGTGCGGCGAATTCTCCACCTGCGCACGGCTTTCGCCGGTCATGTAGTAGATCGAGTCCTGGCCGTCCTTCATCCGCTCCACATACTGCGCGAGCGTGGTGAGTTCGGATTCGGAGGCGGTGGAGGCGAAAGACGAGACGGTGAGCAGGGTTTCGCGGTTGTCGGTGTCGGAGAGCAAGCCCTCCTTGAGGACTCGGCCGAACTGCCCCCAGAACGTCTGGTACCTGGTCTGATCCTCGGCGCCCTGCATATCCTTGACCGTCGAGAGCACCTTCTTCACCAGGCGCTTGCGGATCATCTGGATCTGGCGGTCCTGCTGGAGGATCTCGCGCGAGACATTGAGCGAAAGATCCTGCGCGTCGACGACTCCCTTGACGAAGCGCAGATACTCCGGCATCAGCTCTTCACAGTTGTCCATGATGAACACGCGACGCACGTAGAGCTGCACACCGCGCTTGTGCTCACGGGTGAACAGGTCGAACGGCGCGATCGACGGAATGAACAGCAGCGCTTGGTATTCGAAGGTGCCTTCGGCCTTCATCGGGATGATCTCGAGCGGCTCATCCCAGGCGTGCGAGACGTGGTGGTAGAACTCCTTGTACTCCTCCTCGCTCACCTCGCTGCGCGGCCGCGTCCACAACGCCTTCTGCGAGTTGAGGATCTGGTCCTCGACAATGGTCTTGTCGACCTTGTCCTCGCCCTCCCCCTCGGTCACCGTGCGCTCGACCTGCATGCGGATCGGCCAGGCGATGAAGTCGGAGTACTTGCGCACGATCTCGCGCAGCTTCCATTCCTGCGTGTAATCGAAGAGGTGATCTTCTTCGTCGGCAGGCTTGAGCTCGAGGGTCACCGAGGTGCCCTGCGGTGCGTCGGCGACGGTGTCGATGGAGTAGGTGGAGCTGCCCGCGGCGGCTTCCCAGCGGGTGCCTTCGGTCTCGCCTGCCTTGCGCGTGGTGAGGACGACCCGGTCGGCGACCATGAAGGTGGAGTAGAAGCCGATGCCGAACTGGCCGATCAGCTCCTCGGCGGCGGCATCGGACTTGGCTTCGGTCAGCTTGCGGCGCAGGTCGGCGGTGCCGGACTTGGCGAGGGTGCCGATCAGGTCGATCACTTCGGCGCGGGACATGCCGATGCCGTTGTCGCGGACGGTCAGGACGCGCTTGTCCTGGTCGACCTCCAGCTCGATGTGCAGGTCGGAGGTGTCCGCGCCCAGGTCTTTGTCCTGGTAGGCGGCCAGTTTGAGCTTGTCAAGCGCATCGGAAGCGTTCGAGATCAGCTCCCGGAGGAAGGTGTCTTTGTTGGAGTAGACCGAATGGATCATCAGCTCGAGGAGCTGGTGGGTTTCGGCCTGGAACTCGAGGGTTTCGACGTGCTGCTCAGTCACGCCCCCGATGGTATTACGGCAGCTATTGCGGTGCTCCCGAGGACCCTGCGTGGTTACGCTCCGCTACCTCCTCCGGGCCCGCCGGTCACACCGCGCCGAAATCTGCCAGTGAGGGCACCTCGGCAACGGCCCGCTTCGACATCCAATCGCGCAGCACCTGGGTGGCGCGCACGTCGTCTTCGTTGTAGACGAACAGGCGGGTGCGCTGGGACATGTCGATGGCGTCGTCGTAGCCGACGGCGCGGCGGTACCAGCCCATCGACGCCTCGCCGCCCGCTTCCGGATCACGCCAGCCGAAGCCGGCGACGGGCGCGATCTTCTTGAGTCCCTTACCGTTCGGGCAGATGAACTGCTCGGTGACGGCCTGGAACATGTCGACCCATTCCTTCGAGTCGACGAAGGCACGCACTTGTTCGTGGGTCGGGATACCGGGGCGCCCGGCGAACCGGCGGGCCGATTCGTAGAGCCACTTGTCCTCGGCGGTGCGCGAATAGCAGTAGGCGGCAAAGGTTTTGCCCGCGGCGTGGGCTTCGGCGCGCCGCTCCATCAACCAGGTCCAGAACTCGCCGAACGAGCGGCCCTCGTCCTCGGTCGGCAGCGGATCCCAGGTGACGAACGGGCGGTAGACGTCGTCGAGCAGGGTGCCCCACAGGTAGGCGCCGTCTTCCTGGTAACTCTCCAGGTCGACGTCGATCTCCACATCGGCGCGACGCACGCTCACCTGCTCGAACCGGCGCACCAGCGGGGCACCGTCGATCCAGGCGCGGGCGGTGACGACGGTTTCGGTGAACGGGCCGTGCTGCCAATCGTCGGGGTCAGCACCCTCCCAAGCGGCCAGTTCGTCGACTGTCTCGATCCCGTGCAGGCGCAGTACGTCGGCACGCGAACCCGGTGCGACCAGGCTCACATCGCGCATCTGCGTCAGCGTGGCCTCACAACTGGACTCCCCATCAGGTCCACGCACCCACCACGGGCACTGCCTGCACTCGGGCACTTTCGACGGTTGGGTCGGCAGTTCGCCGCGCACCACCGCGATGCGGTCGGCGTAGCGCAGGTCGTAATCGGCCAGCACGCTCGTCAGGTCGTGCACCAGGATGCGGTCGGCGACCAGGCCGATCGCGCCGCCGATCAGCGCGGGACTGGCCATGCCGTAGCGCTGCAACATGCGGTACAGGTGGGCGAGGCGCTGCTGGTCGCGCGGCTGCGGACGCAGTTTCACGTGCTTGTCGCGGCGGGGCTGCCAGCGGAACAGGTCCGAGGTCAGTGGGTGGAAGTCGGCCGGGTCTGGCCTGCGCGGGTCGGTGACCTTGTGGTTGACCACGATGATGGGGATATAGCCGCCGCGATCGTCGTCGCGCAGCAGGATCTCGACACCGCCGCGTCGACCGGTATCGGCTTCCTGGGGCAGCAGTCCGCCCCAGATCCGGGGGGCGCCCGCCTCGATGGCGGCCATCGTCGCCGCGGCCTTGGCCCCACCACGCAAGTCCGGGTCGATCACCACCCAGTCGGCGGGGGCGGCCGCGACCAGTTCGTCGCGGATCTTGGTGCGATGGGCGGTGGCGGCGTCGCGACGCTGCTGCACGCCCGGATCCTCCCGGACCTCGGCGAGCACGCCCGGATTCTCGGCATCGAGGCGCAGGCGGTGCCTGCATCCGATCAGCGAGCGCGCGTCCAGGAAGGCGGTGCGGAAATCCGCAGCGGAAGCGGGGACCGGGCTACGCACCGGCCCGCCGTCGAAGTTGTCCTCGGCTGCACGCACGCAAGCAGTATGGGCCTTACCCCCGACACAATGCCCAATCGCTACCCTGATCGCACTACGCTACGAAGAACGGCAGGCCGCTTGGAGGCGGTGCTGCCTCATGACTTGGCGAGCATGACGGAGGGCCTGATCCCATGGGGTTGTTCAGCAAGCGGAAGCGGCGGCCGAGCCGACGCGCTGAGGCGAAAGCACTCAAGCACAAAGCCGTGGTGGAGGCGAAGCTGGGCGCCAAGAACGAGCGCAAGGCAGCAAAGGCGGGCGAGCGCGTGACCCGCCGCTCGGCCAAGGCACAGGCACGCACGGCCGACAAGGTAGCCAAGGCACAGATCGCGACCCTGCAGGCCGAGGAGAAGGCCGCCCAGAAAGCCGCCGCGAAAGCCGACCGTGAACTGTTCAGCGCGAGTCAGATCCGCAAGTACATCGGGGTCGCCCGGGTCCTGATCCCCGTGCTCGCCCCGCTGGCTTACCGCGGCGCCACGATGGTCCGCGGGCAGCTCGACGCACGCAAGGCGCAGCAGCTCGGGATCGGCATGGACCAGCTGAGCGAGTTCAGCGGGCACGGTGCGCGCCTGCAGGCCCGCATCACCAACACCGAGGACGCCCTCGACAAGATCGCCGCCGACAAGGCGGGCGATGTCGATACCAAGAAGTTCATCGACGCGGCGCGCTCGCGCCTGGCCGATCTGACCGTGGCGGTGCGCACTGCCGAGCAGATGCCCGCCGCGCGTCGCAAGGCTGTGCACGCGTCGATCTCGGCCGAGCTGGCCGTGCTCGAGAACGACGTGCTCGCCCGCCTGGGCGTTCGCTGATCCTGTCGTGACCACGCCGCAGCTCACCTCCCGCTTGCGCGGTGGTGGCTGCGGCGTACTCGTGGGTGGGCTGGCTGTGGCCGCGCACGGGCTCGGCGGTGGTGGGGTACCTCGGTCGGCGGAAATCGCACTGCTGCTGCTGGTTTCGCTGACGGCCGGGATGTTCGCCCATGGTGGCGCAGGTGCTGCGCTACGGCCGCACTCGTCCGCGAATTCACGTCGGCCCGCCGCGGTGCGCACGGCCGCGGCGTTGATCGGTGGTCAGTGGGCCGGGCACTTCGCGCTGTCGGCCACGCTCGACCATCACGGTGGGCTGCTGCATCTGCCGAGTCTGCCGATGATCGCCGCGCACCTGGTGGCGGCGTTTGCCTGTGCCGCACTGATTCTCGTTGCCGAGCGGCTCTATCTCATTGCGTCGACGGTGGTTCGGGCGGTGCTCAGCAGTCCCGCTGCTGTCGCCCACCGTGCTGTCGGCTGGTTCGCCACGGTCCCCGTCGCGCGCGGTGCTCGTCCGAGGGGTGCGCGATGTCCGCGCGCACCGCCGCTGTTGGCCTGATTCGCCACGACATCAGCACAACTCGGACAGAAGGCATTCCATGCACAACTTCATCACCCGCGGCACCGGTACCGCCGCACTCGCGGCCGGCTTGGTGCTCGCGGCCTGCGGCTCGGCGGCCGCCCA
The DNA here is from genome assembly GCF_042720495.1 of Nocardia sp. NPDC058480. Lineage (NCBI taxonomy): Bacteria > Bacillati > Actinomycetota > Actinomycetes > Mycobacteriales > Nocardiaceae > Nocardia > Nocardia sp. NPDC058480. The sequence continues at coordinate 215,020 of NZ_JBHXMN010000003.1, forward strand.
TGTGACCGTCGACGCGCCGGGCGCCGCCCAGGGCAAGTACACCGTCGCCACCTTCAAGGTGCCGACCGAATCCGAAACCGCGTCAACCACCGCGCTGCGCGTCACCGTGCCGAACCTGAAAAGTGTTCGGACCGAGCCGATGCCGGGCTGGACGTCGAAGGTCGAACGCAATGACAAGGGCGAAGCGGTGGCCGTCGCATGGTCGGCTGATCCGGGTAACCCCGGCGTCGGGCCCGGCCAGTTCCAGCGGTTCGTGCTCTCGCTCGGGCCGCTGCCCTCGCAGGACACCGTGAACTTCCCGACCCAGCAGACCTACAGCGACGGCAAGGTCGTGGCTTGGGACCAGCCGTCCACCGACGGTGCCGAACCCGAGCACCCCGCGCCGGCGATCACGCTGACCGCGAAGGGCGGTGCCGAGGGCGGCGATCACCAGGTCGCTTCGGGCGCGACCGCCGCATCGGAGACCGACACCGTGGCCCGCTGGATGGGCGGCATCGGCCTGGCCCTCGGCCTGTTCGCCGCGGCGCTCGGCCTCGGCCTGGTGTTCCGCTCCCGGCGGTCGTCGTGACGCGCGCCTCGGCGATCGATCCACTCGCCGTTGGTAATTCATCGCGTCGGCCCCGGCGGATGCTCGTCGCGCTGTTCGCCGTGCTCTTCGCCTGCGCGTTCGCCGCGGCCGGCACGGCGAGTGCGCATTCCGGCGCGGTGAGCAGCGTTCCCGAGAACGGTTCGACCATCGAGGCCGGACCAGCGCGGGTCAGCGTTACCTTCAATGAGGAACTGCAGCAGAACTTTCCGTCACTGACCGTGGTCGGTCCGGACGGCAGGCTGTGGTCCAAAGGCAAGGCGCTGGTCGAAGGGCGAAGTGTCAGTGTGGAAGTGGGTGAGCTCGGGCCGGTCGGTGAGTACACGATCGCGTTCCGGGTCACCTCAGCTGACGGTCACCCTGTCAGCGGGACAAGGACTTTCACGCTGAGCAAGGCAGGCACCGGTACGCCGGGCCCGCGCCCGGGTGAGGACAAGGCCGACGGCGGCGGCGACGGCGGTGTGCCCGTGTGGGTGTTCATCGTCGGCGGCGTGGTGCTGTTCGGCGCCGGCCTCGCGGTGGCGTTGCTCGGCGGCCGATCCGGTCGCAAGAAGTAATCGACGATGACGACCGGTCGCCGGGCACCCGGCGCCGCGCTGCGGCAGTGGCGTGTCCTGGTGCCGGTCGTCGTCGCCGCGCTCGTCGGGGTGGCGCTGGCCTTGATATTGCGCCGATCCGGCGGGTTCGCGTGGGTGGCGCTCGCGCGTGTGCTCGCCGACTGCGCGGGCGCGGTCGTGATCGGCCTCGCCGCGCTGCCACGGCTCAACGACCGGCTGACGGTCACCTGGCGACCACTGGCCGCCCTCGCCGGTATCTGGTTCGCCGCGGAGTTCACCGTGCTGGTGTGCGAGGCCGCCGAGATCGTCGGTGTCCCTGTGGCCCAGCTCGGCGCGAGCGACTTCATCACCTTCCTCGGCAGGCTCAGCGGCGGTCAGATCGGCATCGCGATCCTGTTCTGCACCGGCGCGATCGCCTGCTACGCGGCGCTGGCCTTCCGTCGGCCCGATACCGCGTCGGCCGATCTGGTGCTCGTGTTCGCGGCGGTCGCGCTGTCGCTGCGGCCGATCACCGGGCACATGTCCCAGCAGATGTTCGGTTCGGTACTGGCCGCCATCCACGCACTGGCCGCCGCCTGCTGGCTCGGCCTGCTGCTGGCCATGGTCCTGGTCCTGCGCACCCGCGGCGAATGGGCCGCGACCCTGCCCCGCTACTCCACGTTCGCCGCACCCCTGGTGTGCGTCGTCGCGCTCACCGGCCTGGTCAACGGGGTGGTGCGACTCGGCGGCATCACCGGGCTGTTGACGAGCGGCTACGGACGAATCCTGCTGGCGAAGCTCACCATCGCGTGCGGCCTCGTCGCACTGGGCTGGTGGTGGCGCCGAACCTGGGTCCGCAAGGCCGCCGATCACCGCGTCACCGCCGAGATCTCCCTGCGCAACGCGGCAGCCGAGGTGCTGGTGATGGCGGTGGCGTTCGGCCTGGCAGCGACGCTGGCCGTCACCGCATAGTCACCTCGGTCACGTTCGGGATCGAGTGCCATTCGACGCCGATAGGCACCGATTAGAGTGATCGTTATGACCGAAGTGAGGATTGTTGAGGGTGGCGCCGCGCCCGCCGAGGCGGCGTTCGCCTTCATGAACGACTACCGCAACCTGCCGAAATTCTGGTACGGCATCGAGTCCTTCACTCCTGTCACCGCGCAGACCGATGGCATCGGCGCGAAGTTCGACGGGAAGATGAAACTGGGCCCCGCGTCGCTGACCTCCCGCATCGAGGTCGTCGGCTGGGAAGAGGGCCGGTTGATCGCCACCAAGTCGATCAAGGGCTTCGAGATCGTCGCGACCTTCAAGTTCATCCCCAAGAGCGCGGACACCTGCACGGTCGACGCGGTCATCGACTACTCCGTCGGTGGCGGCATCGCGGGCAAGATGCTCGGCAAGACAATCGAGCCGTTCGTGAAGATCGCGGTCAAGCACACCACCGACGCCCTCATCAACGAGATCGAGAAGTCCTACCGCGAACAGCAGGCCTGACAGGTCGAGCGCACCGCCGAGAACCTACGAATGGCGCGTCCGGGCGGGCCTGACACAATCTGATCATGACCGAATCAGCGAATGTTGTGGCCACCGCCGATCTGGCCGACGAGATCGGCCCCGAGATTCGTAGCTGCGATACGCAGTTCATCCAGTTCGGCGGCCACGCCGAATTCGCGGGCCGGATCACCACGATCCGCTGCTTCCAGGACAACCTGCTGGTCAAGCAGACCCTGAGCGGGCCGGGCGAGGGCAAGGTGCTCGTCGTCGACGGCGGCGCGAGCGTGCACACCGCACTGGTGGGCGACATCATCGCCGGCCGTGGCGTGGACAACGGCTGGGCCGGCGTGATCGTCAACGGCGCCGTACGCGACTCCGCGATCCTGCGCACCCTCGACATCGGAGTCAAGGCGCTCGGCACCAACCCCCGCAAGAGCACCCAAACCGGCAGCGGCGAGCAGGACGTCCCCGTCGAATTCGGCGGCATCACCTTCATCCCCGGCGAGATGCTCTACAGCGACTCCGACGGCGTGGTCGTACGCGCCGAGGACTGAGCGCCCCGGAGGTTCTCGGCGCGCCTCCGCCTCTGGACTGACCGAAGGGTGCGACGAAGGAGTGCCCGTAGGGAGGGAAGAGGCGGAGTTAAGCGCCGAGAACCAGCGGCGCCAGCCGCCATCTACTGAGACACCCGTACCTTGTTCCCCGCGAGCACAACAACATCGCCGATCTCGAGCTGCCTGCCCCGGCGTAACTCCACTTCGTCGTTGACGCGCACCAACCCCTGCGCGATCACCGTCTTGGCCTCGGAACCCGAATCGATCAGGTTGGCCAGTTTCAGGAATTGCCCGAGCCGGATGACAACGTCATCGATCGGCACATCAACTGGTTCCGACATGCACTAATACTTACCCCGTCGCGCGAAACCGGACACCACCGGCCCCGGCGTTGCGGCCGGTGACGAACACGCCGCGGTCACCGCCGTATGGATCCGGCGCGTTTGGACGCACACTGGATCGGTGACTCCCACACAGGCCGAGCAGCACCCAACCGTCGAGGACCGCACGCCGGTGCCCCATCGCGCGCACGGCCGGTTATCCGAGGTACCGCACATCGCCGGGTTGGTTCTCGGTGTGTTCGCGGTGCTGTTGTTCCTGTGGAGCCTCTCGCCCAGCCTGCGGATCCTCACCCAGGTGCCGCGGCACTATGTCGACACCTACTACTTCGACGCCCCCGACACCAGCCTGGTGTGGGCGTTGGTGGTCGGCCTGCTCGCCGGGGCGACCGCGGCCCGCAAGCGGATCGCCTGGTGGCTGCTGGTCGCGTACCTGCTGCTGTACGCGGTGGCCAACATCCTGGAGTTCTTCGCCGAAGACGATGTCGACGCGCTGGTCGCCTTCATCGTGCAGGTGGTGGTAATCGGGATACTGCTGGCCGCGCGTAAGGAGTTCTACACCCGGGTTCGGCCCGGCGCGCTGTGGAAGGCGCTCGGCGTGCTGGTGTCCGGGCTCGCGCTCGGCTGCCTGCTCGGCTGGGGACTGGTCGAGCTGTTCCCCGGTTCGCTGCCCGCGGGCGTGCAGCGTCCGCTGTGGGCGGTATATCGGGTCACCGCGGCCGTGCTGGTGAACAACGAGCATTTCGACGGGCATCCGCGGGCCTGGGTGAACTTCCTGCTCGGCCTGTTCGGCGCCCTCGCGCTGCTGGCCGCGGTGATCGTGCTGCTGCGCTCGCAACGCGCCGACAACGCGATGACCGGTCTGGACGAGTCGGCCATCCGCGGGCTGCTGGCGAGCAGCGATGTGGAGGACTCGCTCGGCTACTTCGCGACCCGCCGCGACAAGGCGGTGGTGTTCGCGCCGAACGGCAAGGCGGGGATCACCTATCGCGTCGAATTGGGTGTGTGCCTGGCCAGTGGCGATCCGATCGGCGCGAAACAGGCCTGGCCGCAGGCAATTCAGGCGTGGCTCGAGCAAGCCGACCGGTTCGGCTGGCAGCCCGCGGTGATGGGCGCGAGCGAGGTCGGTGCCACCGCGTACCGCAAGGCGGGACTGTCGGCGCTGCGGCTGGGCGACGAGGCGATCCTCGATACCCGCACGTTCTCGCTGGCAGGCCCGGAGATGAAGCAGGTTCGGCAGGCAGCGAACCGATTGCGCAAGAACGGTTTCGGCGTGCGGGTGCGCAGGCACCGCGACATCCCCGCCGCCGAATTCGCCGAAATCGTGGCCCGCGCGGATGCCTGGCGCGACACCGAGACCGAGCGGGGCTTCTCGATGGCGCTCGGCCGCCTGGGCGATCCACTCGACGGTGACTGCCTGCTGGTCGAGGCCGTCGATCACGATGACCGCGTGCACGCCATGCTCTCGCTCGTCCCGTGGGGGCGCACCGGCGTCTCGCTCGAGCTGATGCGCCGCGACCCGCAGAGCCCGAACGGCGTGATGGAGCTGATGATCTCGCAGCTCGCCCTGAACTCCGACCAGTACGGCATCACCAAGGTGTCGCTGAACTTCGCGGTGTTCCGTTCGGTGTTCGAGGAGGGCGGCCGGATCGGCGCCGGTCCGATCCTGCGGGCCTGGCGCGGTGTGCTGCTGTTCTTCTCGCGCTGGTGGCAGCTCGAGGCGCTGTACCGGTCGAATGTGAAGTACCACCCGCGCTGGGTGCCGCGGTTCTTCCTGTTCGAGGAACGCAGGCAGCTGCCGCGGGTGGCCACGGCGAGCGGGCTGGCCGAAGGTTTCCTGCCGCGCATCGGCAAGGCGCCCGACGCGGGCGTGCACACCGGCACGAAGTCGGCTGTTCCCGCGACCGTCACCGGCCTGCACGCCGACGGCAGCCCGCCGGAAGCACCCGAGGGCGACGACGCCGAGCAGGGTCCGCGCAGGCCCGAGCAGGTGCGGGTGCGCCTGGACAAACTCGACCGGCTCACCGCGGCCGGCATCGACCCCTATCCGGTTGCCTACCCGCCGACCCACGACATCGCCGCGGCGAGGCGCTGCCCCAAGGGCACCACGGTGCGCATCGCGGGCAGGCTCTTGCGGATTCGCGACTACGGTGGCGTGATCTTCGCGTTGATGCGCGATTGGACCGGCGAGATCCAGTTGGTGATCGATCGCGAGCGGGTCGGCGCCGATCGCAGCAACGAGTTCACCGAATTCTTCGACCTCGGCGATCTCATCGAGGTGAGCGGGCAGATCGGCACCAGCCGCAACGGTGAGCTCTCGCTGCTCGCGCAGGACTGGCGGATGAACGGCAAGTGCCTGCATCCACTGCCCGACAAGTGGCGTGGGCTGGCCGATCAGGAGGCCAAGGTCCGGCAGCGCTATGTGGACATGGCGATCAATCCCGAGACGCGCGAGGTGATGGCCAAGCGCAGCGCGGTACTGCATTCGCTGCGCGATTCCCTCTTTGTCTGGGGCTTTCTCGAGGTGGAGACGCCGATCCTGCAACAGGTGCACGGCGGTGCCAACGCGACCCCGTTCCGCACTCACATCAATGCCTACGATCTCGACCTCTACCTGCGCATCGCTCCCGAGCTGTACCTCAAACGGCTGTGCGTCGGTGGCATGGAGAAGGTGTTCGAGATCGGCCGGACCTTCCGCAACGAAGGCGTCGACTTCAGCCACAATCCCGAGTTCACGATCCTGGAAGCCTATGAGGCCCATAGCGATTACCTGCAGATGATGCACCTGTGCCGTCGGCTGATCCAGCACGCGGCGATGGCCGCCAATGGGGCCGAGGTGGCGTTACGCCCCAACGACGACGGCGGATACGACACCGTCGACATCTCCGGCGAGTGGCGGGTCAAGACCGTGCACGGCGCGGTCTCCGAGGCGATCGGCACCGAGGTGACCGCGCGCACCGAACTGGCCCGGCTGCGCGAACTGTGCGACGAGGCGGGCGTGGCCTACCAACACGGTTGGGACGCGGGCCAGGTGGTGCTGGAAATGTATGAGCACCTGGTGGAATCGCAAACCACCTACCCCACCTTCTACCTGGACTTCCCCACCTCGGTCTCGCCGCTCACCCGCTCACACCGCAGCATCGCCGGGGTGACCGAGCGCTGGGATCTGGTGGCCTGGGGCGTCGAATTGGGTACTGCCTACAGCGAACTCACCGACCCGGTGGAACAGCGGCGCCGACTCACCGAGCAGTCGATGCTGGCCGCGGGCGGCGACCCGGAGGCGATGGAACTCGACGAGGACTTCCTGACCGCACTCGAACACGCGATGCCGCCCACCGGCGGCCTCGGAATGGGCGTGGACCGGGTGGTCATGTTGATCACCGGACGCAGCATCCGCGAGACACTTCCGTTCCCCTTGGTGAAACCGCGGTGAGAACGGGTACAGATGTATACGGATCGCGACGCGTTCGCGATCAATAGTTACTCCGCCTGGCGCGCGTAAGGCTTTCGTACCGAAAGCCGCAGCGAGACGGCTAGTCTCGGAGTTCCGGCACCGGGAGGATGTCGGGCCACAACACATCGGATGGGGATTACATGTATCTGGACTTGCTGACCACGGCCGCACTCGTCGATCCGCACATGCTCACCAGCAGCTTCGACACCCTGGCGAGTTCGGACGCGGTCAACACCGCGATGGAACTCGCGGCGAAGAAGAAAAAGAAGAACAGCAGCTTCCTGATCATCGGCGGCATCTGCTGCCTGGTCATCGTGGTGCTCATCGTCGGTGGCATCTACCTGCTCAAGAACAAGAAGAAGGACGACCAGCCGCCGTACAACGGTGGTCAGCCGCCGTTCAACGGCCCGCAGGGTGGTCAGCCGCCGTACGGGCAGCCGCCTTACGGCCAGTCCTGAGCTGACCGGAGGACTCGCGGGGATACCCCTCGCCTCGACGAGGCGATCCCGCGGGTCCTCGGGCTGTTCCCGCTGGTGCGGATACGGCAGAGTGTGAGCGTGCAGCTGATACTCGTGCGTCATGCCCAACCCGAACGCGTAGTCGGTGACACCGCCGCCGCGGACCCCGGCCTCACCGCGATCGGCAAACTCCAAGCCGACCGCGTCCCCGCCGCGCTCGCCGCGCACGACATCACCCGCATAGTCAGCAGCCCCCAGCGCCGCGCCCGCGACACCGCATTCCCCACCGCGACCGCCCGCGACCTGCCCGTCGACGTCATCGACGACCTGGCCGAATACGACCGCGACCTGCCCGCCTACATCCCCATCGAAGACGCGAAAACCGAGCTCGCCGACGCCTACGCCCGCATCAAGGCCGGCCACCTCCCCGACCAGATCGACGGCCCGGCGTTCACCGCGCGAGTATTGGCCGCGGTCGAGCGCCTCGTGGCCACCACAGCACCCGCGGACACCGTCGTAGCCTTCGCCCACGGCGGCGTAGTCAACGTCCTGCTGGCCGACATCCTCGGCCTCCCCCGCCCCCTCACCTTCCCCATCGACTACTGCTCGATCACCCGAATCCTGTACTCCCGCACCGGCACCCGCACAGCCGCCACCATCAACGAGAACGGCCACGTCTGGAACCTGCTGCCGAGGTCGCTTTCCCGATCCACACCATGACAGCTGTTCGGCGAGTACAAAAAAGCCCGGCACCGCCGAAGCGATACCGGGCTCTCACGAACCTACTCAGGCCTGCTGAGCGATCCAGTTGTGCATCCAGCTGATAGCCGTCTGCCCGCCACCCACCGAGTAACTGCCGTACAAGGTGTGCGCCTGCGAGCGGTAGAACTGCTCCAGATCCTTGGCCCGCTGCTGGTTGGCCGCATCCGTGAGCTGCGCCCCCAGCGTCGGGAATCCACCGGCCGACATCAGGTCGTTCATGATCGCCCCGGCCTCGAGCTGGTAGCGCCACAGATTGGCCGGGTTCGCATCCGAACTCTGAGCGAGGAATCCCGCGAACCGCGTCACGAAATCATCATTGGCGGTGGCGCAGTACAGATCGTCGACCGCGCAGATCGTGCGCGTGCGGTCACTGAGCCAGCCGAACCCGCCCGGCCGAGCGCCACCGGCACCCGCGCCCGTGGCATGCGGGCCCACCTGGATATCGGTCGGCGAGCGCCGGGGATCGGAGATGAGGCCGACGGCGGCGATCCGGTCCTGCGCGATCGGGCTGATGCCGGTGCCGATCTCGGCGGCCAGATCGCCTGCGGCGTCGGCACCCTGGCTGTAGCCGACGAGGGCGGCCTTGGTGTTGCCGCAGGAAGCCAGCTTCGCGCTGATCAGTCCGCGAGCGGCATCCACCGCTTCCTTCTTGGAATTGCCGTAGACATCGCCCTCCCAGGGGAACGCGGTGGCGGCATAGGTGACGTAGTCGACGTCGGTGTTCCCCGGTAGTCCTCTGGTGACACCGGCGAGCATGCCGGGGCCGGTTTCCTTCTCGTGGCCGGTTTCCCAAGTGCCGGGAATGGCAACCACATACAGACTCGGGCAGGCGGGCGCCGCGCTGGCGCTCGTGCTGCCGACAACAATTCCGGACATCATTGCCGCGGACGCTCCCAGAGCCGCGACAACCTTCTTCAACTGCATACCGCTCCAGTTCACCCTTGCTCGTCGATGTGAGAGCAACCCCGATTACGGACGTTGTGGCCCCAGACCTCGCCGCGAATCACAATAGGCGTACTAGTCATCCCGCGCCACACAACCTCTCGATTCTGGTGACCGTTCGCACCGGGTGCCGCACTGGAGTGACTAGATGTCGGCGGCACGACACCGCCGACACGCCCCCGTTCGCGTAACTCACACCTCCAGGTCTTCTTCGATGCCCTTGAGCTTGTGCCGCGCCAGCGCCAGATTGGCCCGGCCGCGATCGAGGGCGAGGTAGAGGAAAAGCCCTTTGGACTTGCGCCCCGTCATCGGACGGATCACGTGGTACTGCGAGCCGAGGGTGATGAGGATGTCCTCGATCTCCTCGTTGAGGCCGAGCTGCTCGATGGTGCGCATCTTCGCCCGCACCACCTCGGTGTTGCCCGCCGCGGCGACCTGCAAGTCGAGCGCCTTGCTGCTGCTGAGCATTCCGAGCGCCATCCCGCTGTTGTAGTCGACGATCGCGGCGCCGACCGCGCCTTCGATCACCATCATGTCCTTCAGAGCCAGATCCATATTCGACATGTTCTGCCTTTCATTCGTCGATCTTCACCTGGTCGTTTCCAGGCGAGTGCGCCGCCGCCAGATGGCCGGCGATGGCGCGAGCTACCGGTCGCGACTCCAGATGGAGCCGGCCGAGGTTCACTTCTGATCCGGCGAGCACGGTCAGCGAGGTGTAGCCGGCGGCGTAGATCACCACCTGCCCCTCCGTGCCGTGCACGACGACCTCACTGAAACCGCCGCCGTGCGCGGTGTGCGCCAGCCGATACGACAGCGACAACTGCGCGGCCGACAGCGCGGCCAGGCCCGCGGGTTCGAGATGGGAGGGCAGGTCGTGTTCGATGAGCAGTCCGTCGCTGGACGCCACCAGTGACCCGGTGAGCTGAGGTAGCCGCTCGCGCAACGACTTCAGCTCGGCCTGCACAGCCGGGTAGTGTTCGGGCGCTCTGTGTTCGGACGCCCTGGGTTCGGGCGCGGTCATCGGCACCTTGGTCAACCTTCCCCTCCATTCACCGAGCAGCTTCTTCCGCACGGTCACGCAAGCTCCTCCAACGCCGCCCTGAGCCGGATGAGTATTTCGCGGTCGACCTGTTGCCAGCGTTCGGGTTCCGCTGTGCCGGAGCGATTTCCGCGGTGTCGGGCGGTCGCGGTCGCTTCCTCCTCGATCGCGTGCCTGCCCTGTCGTGCACCTGTCTCCAGTTGGGGACGGGTCGGTCCCGCGCTGCCGGGAATGCGTTTGGGCAGCGCGGGCACGGATGTTGTCGACGGTGTCGAGGTTCGGTGGTCGGCCAAGTCCGGCGCGAGGGCGAGGTGGCGCCCGCGCTGTGGTTGTTCGGTCCGGACGGGCTCCGGTGTCTCGATCAGGCCCGCTGTGGTCAGGTCGCGGACGGCGACGAGGCAGCCGTAGGTGGTGCGGCCCAGATCGCGCGCGATTTCGGCGATGCTGCGGCGGGTGTCGGCGGCGGCGAGTACCTCGGCCTGACTTCCGGTGAGTACCACCTGGTTTCGCCGGATGCGCCGGGCCGGTACCACCGCGACCTTGGTGACGAAGTCGGCCGACCACGGACCGTGCTCGTTGTCGTTGCGGCGTTCGCATTCGTGCACAAGTGCGCGCGGGGCGATGTGGCAGACCGGGGCCAGCCAATGTTCGGGTGCCGGGCGGAATTCCGGCTCGCCCGCGGAAGCCAGCAGAAAGTAGGCAGCGTCGAAAACCGACAGCAGCGCAAGGGTTTCCAGTTGCGGTCGGTCCAGCAACCCGCCCGGGTCACCGGCCCCGGCGCGGCGCCAATCCTCCGCCGTTGCTACGCCCGCTTCGACCACCAGTCGGTCGAGTCCGATGGTGCGTCCGCAACCGACCGAGGCGATAGTGCCACGGACCAAATGGAATTCGCCATCGCCTGCGCGAAGTACCCCGGTCGAGCCTTCTTCGCCGAGCCGATGCAATGCATCGGCGAGCGCGACACTCATCGATCCCCGCCCGTCAGTTCTTCCAGTGCCGACCTGAGTTGATAGCGCGCCATCCCGAGATTTCCGGTGCCGCCGTCGAATACGACATGCATGAACAACCTGCCGTCGAAGTCACCGTCGACCAGGTGTAAGAGGTGAAACCCGCTGGTCCGGCACACCACGATCTCGGTGAGGTCGTCATCGGCACTCCCCAGTGCCCGGCACCCGAGCGCGGCCCGCACCACATCGGTGGTCCCCGCCGCGTCCTCGTGCTCGTCGACGCCCTGATGCTCCCCGGCACGGGCGACAGCCAACCCGCTCGCCCCGTCCACCAGCGTCACACTGCGCGCCCCGGGAATATCCATGATGCGTTTCAGACACCCATCCAGCGAATTCACCGAGCCCCCCGACCGTCATCGACTATTGATCGAAACGTGACGTTATACCTCTCGGCTATCCTTCGCATCTCGAGCGCCGGAAAATTGCTGCCGCACAATATGTTTGCTGATGGTTGCTGGAAAACCGCTCGGTATCACTACTTTTCAGTAACCTGGGAACCCATTCGCTGCATACCGCTATAACAGGTGATCACTCGCCTATTCCGGTAGCCAGCGATCATCGCGCGAATATCCGAATCAGCGTCTTCGCAGACTTCGCTGGATTTTTGGAGCGCTGGCGCGCTCGAGCGGGGCCCCTGGTGGCCCCGATCTTCCCTCCCTCCGGGCACTCCTTCGTCGCACCCTCCGGTCAGTCCAGATCGGGGCGGGCCCCTTTGGGCAGAGACATACGGCGTTTACCCGTTCCGGTGCCGGTCGGGGAACTGCGCCCGGGACGGGCACTCGGCAGCTCTGGTCAGCCTGCGGCGCGGCGGTACCAGGCCTCCGCTTCGCGGTGCGCGCCTTGGGATTCCAGGAGCGCGGCGAGGTTGGCCATGGCGCGGGGATGGCCGAGGTCGGCCGCGCGACGGAAGCAGCGGCGGGCCTCGGTGGTGGCGCCACGCCGGCGCAGCAGGATGCCGAGGTTGTTGACGGCGTCGATATCGCCGTGGTCGGCGGCCTCGCCGTACCAGGCTTCGGCATCGTCGAGGCGGTGCTGGTCTTCGAACAGGCGGGCGAGGTTGTACATGGCGTCGACGTGGCCCGCCATCGCGGCGTGGTGGTACCAGGTTTCGGCGTCGCGGCCCTCGCCACACTGGTAGAGCATGGTGGCCAGATTGAACATCGCGTTGCAGTTGCCCGCGGCCGCCGCACGGCGGTACCAGGATTCGGCCTCGTCGAGTTCGCCGAACTGATCGAGCAGGACGGCGAGGTTGTTCATCGAGCGCGTGTGCCCCGCGGCGGCGGCGCGCCGAAACCAGTGGTCGGCAGCCTCGAAATCGCTGTGGTCATGGTAGAAGTGGGCGAGGTTGTGCATAGCGGTACCGTCACCACGCTCTGCGGCGCGGCGCAGGTTCGCCAACGCTTCCGGCGGCAACGGCACAGCTCCCCCTCGGATCTCCCGTACACCTCGACACGGAAAGTCTATGCGCTGCAGGGAAGATCAGCCACGTCGTTTGCCCACGCACCGAACCCCTTGCACCCCTTCTCCGTTCACCCCCCTACGCACATGTCCCGCAAACCCGCAGGTATCCGGCAACTCGGCCGGATACGCCCGAGTGCGGCTCTGGTGTGGGGGGAATGACAAAAAAGAACGCCCGCGGACTCGAAAGTCCGCGGGCGCCTTGTGTTTCAGCGATCAGCGCTGGCCGACAGCTGTCGGGGGGATCGGCGCGGGGAGCGCGGTTTCGCCCTCGAGGTACTTGTCGACGGCCGACGCGGCGGCGCGGCCTTCGGCGATGGCCCAGACGATGAGGGACTGACCACGGCCCATGTCGCCGGCGACGTAGACGCCGGGGATGTTGGTGGCCCAGCTCTTGTCGCGCTGGACATTGCCGCGACCGTCGTAGCCGACACCGAGATCGGTGAGCAGGCCCGGCTTCTGGGGGCCGACGAAGCCCATGGCCAGCAGGACCAGGTCGGCTTCGAGGGTGAAGTCGGTGCCCTCGACCTTTTCGAAGCGGCCATTGGCCATCTTCACCTCATGGGCTTCGAGGCCGGTGACCTTGCCGTCCTTGCCGATGAACCGCTCGGTGTTCACCGAGAACAGGCGTTCGCCGCCCTCTTCGTGTGCCGAGGCGACCCGGTACATGAGGGGGTAGGTCGGCCACGGGGTCGAGCCCGCGCGCTCCTCGGGAGGACGCGGCATGATCTCGAACTGGTGCACCGACTCGGCGCCGTGGCGGTGCGAGGTGCCGAGGCAGTCGGCGCCGGTGTCGCCACCGCCGATGATGATGACCTTCTTGCCCTTGGCGTGGATCGGCGGCAGGCCGTCGGCGTCGGCGATGTCGTCACCGAGCTGCACCCGGTTGGACAGCGGCAGGAACTCCATCGCCTGGTGGATGCCGTCGAGCTCGCGCCCGGGGATCGGCAGATCGCGGGCGATGGTGGCGCCACCGGCCAGCACGATCGCGTCGAAACGCTCACGCAGCTGCTCGGCGGTGATGTCGACACCGACGTTGACGCCCGCCTTGAAGATGGTGCCTTCGGCTTCCATCTGGGCCAGACGACGGTCGATGACCGACTTCTCCATCTTGAATTCCGGGATGCCGTAGCGCATCAGGCCGCCGATGCGGTCGTCACGCTCGAACACGGTCACGGTGTGACCGGCGCGAGTGAGCTGCTGGGCGGCGGCGAGACCGGCCGGGCCGGAGCCGACGACGGCGATCTTCTTGCCGGTGAGACGGGTCGGGTACACCGGGGTGACCCAGCCCTCGTCGAAGGCGTTCTCGATGAGCTCGACCTCGACCTGCTTGATCGTGACCGGCTCCTGGTTGATGCCGAGCACGCAGGATGCCTCACACGGAGCCGGGCACAGCCGACCGGTGAACTCCGGGAAGTTGTTGGTGGCGTGCAGGCGATCGATGCCTTCGCGCCACGCACCCTTGTAGACCAGGTCGTTCCATTCGGGAATCAGATTCCCGAGCGGACAACCCTGGTGGCAGAAGGGAATTCCGCAGTCCATGCAGCGGCTGGCCTGGTTCTTCAAGGTGTCCTGGGAGAACTTCTTCTCCTCGTAGACCTCTTTCCAGTCGAGCAGACGCAGGTCGACCGGACGACGGGCCGGGGTTTCCCTCGAGGTGTGCTTCAAAAATCCCTGTGGGTCAGCCACGTGCCGCCTCCATGATCGCGGTATCGACATCCTTGCCGGCCTTTTCGGCCTCGGAGATCGCGAGTAGAACCTTCTTGTATTCGCGGGGCATGACCTTCACGAAGTGGTTCACCTGCTGGGACCAGTCGCTCAGGATGCGTTCGGCCACAGCCGATCCCGTTTCGTCACGATGGGTGGTGATGATGTCGCGCAGCCAGGTGAAGTCGTCACCGGAGAGCTGCTCGATCGCATCGACCTGATCCGGGTTGACCCGTCCGGGCAGCTTGCCCTCCGGGTCGTAGAAGTAGGCGACACCACCCGACATTCCGGCACCGAGGTTGCGGCCGGTGTCACCGAGGATGACCACGCGGCCACCGGTCATGTACTCGAGCGCGTGGTCGCCCACGCCCTCGACGACCGCGGTGGCGCCGGAGTTACGCACGCCGAAGCGCTCGCCCGCGACACCGTTGATCAGGATGCGACCGCTGGTGGCGCCGAACATGATCACGTTGCCCGCGATGATGTTGTCTTCTGCGACAAAGCTCTCCGGTGCGCTGGCCGACGGACGGACCACGATGTGGCCACCCGACAGACCCTTGCCGACGTAGTCGTTGGCGTCACCGAAGACCCGCAGCGTGATGCCGGCCGGGACGAACGCGCCGAAGCTGTTGCCCGCCGAACCGGTGAAGGTGATGTCGATGGTGTCGTCGGGCAGGCCCGCGCCACCATAGAGCTTGGTCACCTCGTGGCCGAGCATGGTGCCGACCGTGCGGTTCACGTTGGTGATCTTGGTTTCGATCTTGACCGCCTGGCCACGCTCGAGCGCCGGGGCGCTCTGCGCGATCAGCTCGTTGTCCAGAGCCTTGTCCAGACCGTGGTCCTGAGTGCCGGTGCACCGGGTGTCCTGCTTCATGAACGCCGTCTCCGGCATGTCCAGGATCGGCGACAGGTCCAGCTTGGCGGCCTTGTAATGCTGCTTGGCCTTGGCGGTGTCGAGCAGGTCGACCCGGCCGATGGCCTCGTCGAGAGTGCGGAAGCCCAGCTCGGCGAGCAGCTCACGCACCTCCTCGGCGATGAACATCATGAAGTTCTCGACGAATTCCGGCTTGCCGGTGAAGCGCTCGCGCAGCACCGGGTTCTGGGTGGCGATGCCGACCGGACAGGTGTCGAGGTGACACACGCGCATCATGACGCAACCCGAGACGACCAGGGGCGCGGTCGCGAAACCGAACTCCTCGGCGCCGAGCAGGGCGGCGATCATCACGTCGCGGCCGGTCTTCATCTGACCGTCGACCTGGACGACGATGCGGTCACGCAGGCCGTTGAGCAGCAGGGTCTGCTGGGTCTCGGCCAGGCCGAGCTCCCAGGGTCCACCCGCGTGCTTGAGCGAGGTCAGCGGCGACGCACCGGTACCGCCGTCGTGGCCGGAGATGAGCACGACGTCGGCGTGTGCCTTGGACACACCCGCGGCGACGGTGCCGACACCCGGCTCCGCGACAAGTTTCACGTGAATCCGAGCCTGCGGGTTCGCGTTCTTCAGATCGTGGATCAGCTGAGCCAGATCCTCGATCGAGTAGATGTCGTGGTGCGGCGGCGGCGAGATCAGGCCGACGCCCGGCGTGGAGTGACGCACCTCGGCGACCCACGGGTACACCTTGTGCGCGGGCAGCTGGCCGCCCTCGCCCGGCTTGGCACCCTGGGCCATCTTGATCTGGATGTCGGTGGCGTTGGTCAGGTAGTGCGCGGTGACGCCGAAGCGACCCGACGCGACCTGCTTGATCGCCGAACGACGCCAGTCGCCGTTCTCCTCGACCTCGAAGCGAGCGGGGCTCTCGCCGCCCTCACCGGAGTTCGAGCGGGCGCCGATGCGGTTCATCGCGATGGCGAGGGTCTCGTGCGCCTCGGCGGAGATGGAGCCGTAGCTCATCGCACCGGTCGAGAAACGCTTCACGATCTCGGCGGCGGACTCGACCTCGTCGATGGAGATCGACGCGCGCTGGTTCGACTTGAACTTGAACAGGCCACGCAGCGCGGCCAAGCGCTCGGACTGATCGTCGACCAGCTTGGTGTACTCCTTGAAGATCGAGTACTGGCCGGTGCGGGTCGCGTGCTGGAGCTTGAACACCGTGTCCGGGTTGAACAGGTGGTATTCGCCCTCACGACGCCACTGGTACTCGCCACCGACCTCGAGCTCGCGGTGCGCGCGCTCGTTGCGGTTCTCCAGGAACGCGACGCGGTGGCGGATGGCCACCTCTTCGGCGATCTCGTCGAGACCGATGCCGCCCAGCGGGGAGCGCAGACCGGTGAAGTACTCGTCGACCAGGTCCTGGGCCAGGCCGATGACCTGGTACAGCTGGGCGCCGTTGTAGGAGGCGAGGGTGGAGATGCCCATCTTCGACATCACCTTGAGCACGCCGTTGCTACCCGCGGTGCAGTAGTTCGCGACGGCCTTGCGGAAGTCGGCGGCGTGGTCACCGGTGCTGCCCGGCATCTGCAGCGAACCGCGCTCGAGCATGTCTTCGATGGTCTCGAAGGCCATGTACGGGTTGATCGCGGCGGCGCCGAAACCGATCAGCAGAGCCATGTGGTGCACCTCGCGGGCGTCACCGGCCTCCACGACCAGGCCGACCATGGTGCGGGTCCGCTCGCGCACCAGGTGGTGGTGCACAGACGAGGTGAGCAGCAGCGACGGGATCGGCGCCAGCTTCTCGTTCGACTCACGGTCGGACAGCACGATGGTGCGCGCGCCGCCGTCGATGGCGGCCGAGACCTGGGTGTTGATGGCTTTCAGGGCCTTGCGCAGACCCTCGCCGCCTTCGGCGACCGGGTACAGACCACGCACGACCACCGAGCGCAGGCCCGGCTGGCTGCCGTCGTCGTTGATGTGGACGAGCTTGCCCAGCTCGTCGTTGTCCAGGATGGGCTGCTCGAGCGCGATCTGACGGCAGGAGTCGGGGCCAGGGTGCAGCAGATCGGCCTCGGGGCCGATGTTGCGCTTGAGGCTGGTGACGACCTTCTCGCGGATGGCGTCGAGCGGCGGGTTGGTGACCTGCGCGAACAGCTGCGAGAAGTAGTCGAACAGCAGACGCGACCGGTTCGACAGCACCGCGATCGGCGTGTCGGTACCCATCGAGCCCAGTGCCTCGCCGCCGGTCTTGGCCATCGGCGTGATCAGCAGGTTCAGATCCTCGGTGGTGTAGCCGAAGATCTGCTGACGGATCAGCACGCGGTCGTGCGACATGTGCACGTGCGGGCGGTCGGGCAGGTCGGCCAGGCGGCTGACGCCCTCGTCGAGCCACTGCTGGTACGGCTGCGCCGAGGCCAGTTCCGACTTGACCTCTTCGTCGGTGACGATGCGGCCCTTTTCGGTGTCGACCAGGAACATCTTGCCCGGCTGCAGGCGGATCTTCTGGACCACGGTGGACGGATCGATGTCGAGCACGCCGACCTCGGAGGCCAGCACGACGAGACCGTCTTCGGTGACCCAGATACGACCCGGGCGCAGACCGTTGCGGTCGAGCACGGCGCCGATCTTGGTGCCGTCGGAGAAGCACACCGCTGCCGGGCCGTCCCACGGCTCCATCAGCATCGAGTGGTACTCGTAGAACGCGCGCCGCTCGGGATCCATGTTCTCGTTGCGTTCCCACGCCTCGGGAATCATCATCATGATGGCGTGGTGCAGTTCGCGACCGCCGAGGTGCAGCAGTTCGAGCACCTCGTCGAAGCGCGCGGTGTCGGAGGCGCCGGGGGTGCAGACGGGGAAGATCTTCTGCAGACGGTTCTTGCCTGCTTCGTCCTTGCCGAACACGTCGCTACGCAGCAACGCCTCACGGGCGCGCATCCAGTTCTCGTTACCGGTGACGGTGTTGATCTCACCGTTGTGGGCGACCCGGCGGAACGGGTGCGCCAGCGGCCACGAGGGGAAGGTGTTGGTGGAGAAGCGCGAGTGCACGATGCCGATGGCCGACTCGACGCGCTCGTCCTGCAGGTCCAGGTAGAACGCACGCAGCTGGGGCGTGGTGAACATGCCCTTGTAGATGAAGGTCTGGCCGGACAGGCTCGGGAAGTACACCGATTCCTTGCCGACGGTGCCCTCACCGGGGCCTGCCTTGCCGAGCTCGTGCTCGATCCGCTTGCGGATCACGTAGGCGCGACGCTCCAGGTCCATGCCCGAGAGCTGCTCGGCGGAGTTCTTCGGCGAGCCGATGAAGATCTGCCGGAAGGTCGGCATGGCGTCACGGGCCAGCGCGCCCAGCGAGGACTCGTCGATCGGCACCTCGCGCCAGCCGAGCACGGCCAGGCCCTCTTCGGTGACGATCTTCTCGACACCGTAGGCGGCACGCGCGGCTTCGCGGCGGGCCTGCGGCAGGAAGGCGATACCGGAGGCGTAGGAGCCTTCCGGCGGCAACTCGAAGGGGGCTGCACTTTCGGCGATGATCGCGCGGAAGAACTTGTCCGGGAGCTGGATCAGGACGCCCGCGCCGTCGCCGGAGTTCGGCTCGGCACCCGCAGCACCGCGGTGCTCCAGGTTCAGGAGGGCCGTAATGGCCTTGTCGACGATGTCTCGACTGCGTCGTCCGTGCATGTCGGCGACGAACGCGACGCCGCAGGCGTCGTGTTCGAATGCCGGATCGTAGAGCCCGGTGGCTCCGGGTGACCTGTGGCCAGGAAGTTGCGTCATGCCTCTGCCTTCAAGAAAGTCGGCTGTCGATGTCGGCCACTCAGCGAGCTGAGCGTGGGCCCTTCGTCGTTTCGCCTCCGTCAAGACTGCGTCCGTACGATCCGAAACCAGCGACGGTGATGGTTTGCGGCGTTTGACGTAGTTGGGGTGCTCAGAGATAACGGGATGCTTACTTATCCCTTACCTCTGCGCGGGGTTTCACCCGCTACTCTTGGCCCGGTTTCACCGGACCTAGAACAGGTGGCTGTGCCGAACGGGGTGCGTTCGGCGTAAGAGCAAACGATAAGTCAGACCGCAGACCCAACCAACTAAGGTTGTGCTAAGTAACCCGTCTAGCCTGGGGTTTGTAACGGCTGCTTGCATCGTCGCGCGCGTCGTCCAGTGTAAAGCAGACTGGGGACCGGATCGATCCCACTACCTGCGTGAACGCTGTCGACGAGCAGACTCGAATCAGCTACCGGCCCGGGGCCGAAAGCTGAACTTACCTGCACCGCAGCAGATTTCCCTGCTGATGACCTGGTCAAACCTCCCACCTCCGCTAACCAGGGGTGGGGACTGTGAGATATTCCCGACACGGGCCCCCACAAGCACGCCAGTCAGCCGACCGTACGGTCTGTATCGCGGAATGTGCGCCACAGCACACCACTGGCTAACTTCTGGCAGTGTCATTCGACACAAATCGGGCACGGACGGCGGCGGAGCCCGGCTCGCCGCGTGCGACACGCCGAGGTCGGCGCGGAAATATCTCGGTCATCGCGATGGGCGGAGCCGCCTGATTGTGAGGCTGACCACAAGCACCGCCTCGCCACTCGGTGTGTCGGTCTCCGGCCTGTCACGCTGACACAACGAATCCATGCCAGTTTCGCCTTGCCTACCAATGTCGCCATGCCCAGTGGAGCGCACGACCCGGGGAGAATTCATGACCGGCTTACTCACCTGGCTCGGCGGAGGCCTCGCCTCGCCCCGGCGCCGGGACTCGGAAACGGGTGCTGACCTGGCTTTCAGCCATGAGCAGAGCCGCTATCTCGTCACCGGTGCCGCGGTGTCGCTGTTCGCGGTGGTCGCCGGTCTCGTCGCGTTGTCCGCGCTGCTGGCCGCCGCCGTCGGCGTTGTCGGCGCGGTGCTGTTCGCGCTGGTCATCACGGTCGCCGCGGGTGCGCTCGGCCGGGCGCTGGCGACCACTCGTCCCGGTGCCGACGTTGATCGGTTCGGCGTCGCGGCCCGGATCGGGGTCGGGGTGCTGGCGGGGGTCTTCGTCGCCGAACTCGCCGCCACCGTGCTGCTCGGCGGGACCGTCGACCGGGAACTGGATGTGCGTGCCCAGGCCGACGCCGAGATCGCGCCGGCCGTGGTCGCCGCCCGCACCTCGTTCGACCTGGCCAACGCCGACCGTGGTGCGCTCGACCTGAGCATCGCCAAGTCGCAGGCCGATATCGACCGCGCGCTGGTGATCGCCCGGTGCGAGTACAACCCCACCCCGGAATGCCCGCGGACCAGGATCACCGGGGTACCGGGTCGCGGTCCGGAAACCCAGACCGCCAACGACATGCTCGACGATGCCCGCAAACAGCTCGCCACTGCGCAGGGCCGCATCGAGGGCCTCGACCAGCGGGTTCGTACCGAGTCCGCCACGCTCGCCGCCGCCAGAACCAGCGCGATCGCCGAGGGCGACCGTGGTCTCGGCGCCCGCTGGCTGGCCATGAACAGCTACACCGCCGCACACGCGGGCGCCGCGGCCCTGCGACTGCTCATTCTGCTCGCGGGGATCGTGGTGGCCCTGCTGCCGCTGCTCTTGCGCTGGTGGCGCGGGGAAACCTCGCTGGACCGCAGTGTCGACGCCGCGGAAGTGGCCGATCGGGCCCAGCGTGCGGCCGACACCGCCATCGCGGTGAAACGCGCCGAGGTACGCACCGAGACGGCAGCATTGCGCGCCGAACACGAGCTCACTGCCGCGCAACTGGCCATCGAAGCCGATACCGTGATCGATCGAGAACGTCAGCGCACCAGGATCATCGCCGCGATCGGCGGTTTCGAGCTCGGGTTCGCCGAGCCGCATCGAAAGGACGACTCCGTGTCTCTGGAGCCGAACGTGACATCGCAGCTGCCCGCCGGTTATGTCCAGCACGCGCTGCCCGCCGGTACCGCCGGGGCGCTCGTCCCCGCACACCAGGTGCCAGCACAGCAGCCGCCCGCCAAGGCACCGACCGGCGGTGGCGGATTGGCATTGCCGATCATCGGGACGGTGCCGTTCACCGACACCGCCGCCCGCTGGATCCGGCCGCTGGTACCCGCTTTCGTCGCCAATGCGTTCGACTCGGCCACTCACCCGATGCGTACCGCGCGACAGGCGTTCGAAGAGGTCGAAGAGGTGACGTTCACCCTGCGACGCACACGCAAGGTCACCGTCGACACGCAGGACTCCGCGGCGCAGCAGCAGGTCCCCACCGGATACCAGCTGCCCGGTCAGCCCCCGCAGGGTTTCCTGCCGCCCGGCGCCTACCCGCAACAGCAGTACCAGCAGCCCTACCAGCCCTACCAGCCCTACGCCCAGCAGATCGCCTCGAACGTGGTCGACGCACCCGCGAGCCGCTTCCACCCGGACCCGCGTCAGTACCAATCGGCACCGAGCTACACCGCCCTGCCCGCCGGACAGGGCAACGGCCTGCCCGAGGCAGACAGCCACGGCGAACTCCCCGGCGGCACCGCCAACGAACTCCCCGGCAACCGTCGCCAACTGCCACCCGCCCGCTGAGTACAACCCGTCGCCGCCCAACCACGGCGTAGACCACCCCGACCGGGTACCCCTGATGTGTCCCTACCCAAAGGGGCCCGCCCCGATCTGGACTGACCGGAGGGTGCGACGAAGGAGTGCCCGGAGGGAGGGAAGATCGGGGCCTCAGGGGCCCCGCTCGAGCGCGCCAGCGCTCCAAAAATACAGCCCTGTAAACCACCCCCGAACCACTGAACCCGATGTGTCCTTACCGAACACAGTGGCGCGTACGCACCGCGCTGTAGGCCGCGAACAACAACACCGCGACGATCCCAACCACCGTCAGATGAATACCACTGACAAACGCCTGATTCGCCGACGACAGGAACTCCTGCGCCACCGCGGCGGGCAGCTCACCGGCCACCTCGACCGCGCCACTGAGCGAACCCGATGCGGCGGCCACCGCGTCATCGGGCAGCAAGGACAGGTCAAGGCCACGCCGGAAGATCGCCATCACGGTGCTCCCGAGCAGGGCGACACCGAGTGCGAGACCGGTCTCGTAGGCGGTCTCCGAGATCGCCGCGGCCGCACCGGCACGCTCCTGCGGCGCCGATCCGACGACCAGGTCGGCGGCCACGGTCATGGCCACGCCCGCACCGAGGCCGATGCCGGCGAAACCGAGCACGAACGCCTCGGCACCGCTCACCGCGTCGACCGCGAGGAAGACCGCCGAGCCCATCGCCGTGACAACCAGCGCACCGGCCAGCACCACTGTCGCGCGCCAGCGCCGCACGAGCCAGGCCGCCGCCAGCGAGCCGAGCACGCTCGCGGCGAGTCCGGGCAACATCAACAGACCCGCTTGCAAGGGCGTGCGCCCGAGAACCAGCTGTAGATACTGCGAGCCGAAGAACAGCACGCCTGCCAGGGCGAACACGGCGAGCAGGTTGGTGAACACCGCGACCCGGAACCTCGGCAACTCGAACAGCCGCAGGTCGAGCATCGGATCGGTCAGCCGACGCTGCCTGCGCACGAACAGCACGGCCGAGACCACACCGGCCAGGCCGACCAGCAGCGCGCCCACCGCCGGACCGTGCGCGGCGGTTTCCTTCACCGCGTAGACCACCGGAACCAGCGCCAGCATGGACAGCAGCGCGCTGAGCGCGTCGAACCGGCCGGGGTTCGGGTCACGTGATTCGGGGATGAGCAGCGGGGCCAGTGCCAGCAGCACCAGCATCACCGGCAGGTTCACCAGGAAAACCGATCCCCACCAGAAGTGTTCGAGCAGCCAGCCGCCGACCAGCGGACCGGCCGCGGCGCCACCACCGGCCATCGCACTCCATACGCCGATCGCCACCGTGCGCTGACGCGCGTCCTGGAACATCGAACGGATCAGCCCCAACGTGGCGGGCATCAGCGTGGCACCGGCCACGCCCTGCAAGACGCGCGCCGCGATCAGCATCTCCGGCGAAACCGCCCAGGCGGCCAGCGCCGAGGCGATGCCGAAGCCGACGGCACCGATCAGCAGCAGCCTGCGCCTGCCGATCCGGTCGCCGAGATTGCCCATCACCACCAGCAGGCCGGCGAGCACGAACGAGTACACGTCGATGATCCAGAGCAGCTGCGGGGTGCTCGGGGCGAGGTCGGCGCTGATCGCGGGCACGGCCAGGTCGAGCACGGTCGCGTCGACGGCCAGCAGTAAGAGGGCCAGGGCGAGTACGCCGAGGCCCGCCCATTCACGCGGGGTGGCGCGCGCCGGGCTGAGTGCGGTGGGGGTGTTCATCGGTCTCTCGACTTTCGGGTTTGATAAACCGTCCAGCCGGTACAGTAACAGAGAAACCGTCCAGACGGTACAGTGATCGCCGTGAGCCCCGGCACCCGCGATCGCATCCTCGACGCCCTGGAAACCCTGCTGCTCGAACGTGGCGCGGCCCAGATGACCCTCGACAACGTCGCCGCGGCGGCGGGCGTCTCCAAGGGCGGGCTGCTCTATCACTTCAAGAGCAAGGACGCCCTGCTCGTCGGACTGGTCCACCGGCTGAGCGAGCGCGTCGGCACCCAGCTCGGCGAAGCCAGGGCGAGCGGGACGCCGGTCGCCGAGTGGTACCTGCAGACGCCCGACCCCACCGTGCCCGACGATGCCGTCGAGCTGGCCCTCTACCGCTCGCTGCTGGCGACCATGCGCACGATCGACGCCTCGGCGGGCAGCGAACCCGACGAGGTGCAGCGCGCGCTCGACGCGACGATGACGGCCTGGTCCGACGACCTGGAGACAGAGGTGGACGACCCCGTCCGCGCCGACACCATCCGCCTGGTCGGCGACGGGGTCTACCTGCGCGCCCTGCTCGGCCTGTCGCAGATCGAGCCCGCGCGCTACCGCGCCGTCGTCGACCGGCTGCTCGAGCACTGACGCCGATTTCAGTGCGCCTCCGCCGCCGGTCCGAGATCGACGACACCCACCTGCTCG
The DNA here is from genome assembly GCF_042720495.1 of Nocardia sp. NPDC058480. Lineage (NCBI taxonomy): Bacteria > Bacillati > Actinomycetota > Actinomycetes > Mycobacteriales > Nocardiaceae > Nocardia > Nocardia sp. NPDC058480. The sequence goes on from NZ_JBHXMN010000003.1 coordinate 239,174, forward strand.
CCGGCGACACCCAGTGGACGGCTGTTCACCGAACACACCTGTGGACAATACGACGACCGGCAACCGGTGGAGGGTCACAAAAATGGCCACTACCAGTTGGCATAGCGACCCGAGTCGCACAGTGACCTACGCGACTCTGTGGCCGATCTAGATCTACCGGTTTACAGTTCGGGTGTGATCAACCGCGAGGGACCGGCGGGCGCGGCAAGATCAGCGCCCTGGGGCTCGCCGCTGCTCGGACCGGTCGACGAGAAATCGACGATCCGCCGCGTTCGAGTGCAGTTGCTGCTCACCATTCCGCTGCTCATCGCGAACCTGATCGGCATCACGATGGTGGTGGCGCTCGCCGGCTTCGTCCTGCCGGGACCGACCGTGTTCACCCGCGAATTGCTGCTGGTCAACAGCGTCTTCACGCCACTGTGCGTCGCGCTCGCGCTCGCGGGCGGCGCCGTGTGGGGCACGGTGGCGGGCCTGCGGTCCATGGGCTGGGCCACCGATCCAGACCACGTGCCGAATCCGGCCGAACAGCGAGTAACCGTGTCCGCGCCACGCTGGATGGTGCTGCAACAGGCCGTGCTGTGGACGTTGACGTTGACCGTGCTCACCGTCACCTACGGCGTGCTCGAGCCCGCGCTGATTCCCAAGGTCATCCTCGCGATCGGCGCCGCGGCGATCGTGGTGTGCGCCAACAGCTATCTGATCATCGAATTCGCGCTGCGCCCGGTCACCGCGCGCGTGCTGGCCGCCGACCCGCAACGCCGCCGCGGCATCGGTGTGTTCGGCCGGACGATGCTGTCGTGGCTGGTCGGCGTCGGGGTGCCGGTGGCGCTGACCATGACGGTCGCGATCTGGGCGCTGGCCGACCCCGCGGTGAGCAAGGCCAGGCTCGCGGTGTGCGTGCTCAGCCTCGGCGGCTCGGCGCTGGTGTTCGGGTTGATTCTGATGGCCCAGGTCGTCGCGGCGACGGTGGCTCCGATCAAGGGTGTCCGCCAGGCACTGCGCCGCGTCGAGCAGGGCGACCTCGACGCCGAGATCACCCTCTACGACGGCACCGAGCTGGGCGAACTGCAGAGCGGTTTCAACCGGATGGTGCACGGCCTGCGCGAACGGGCGATGATCGAGGACCTGTTCGGCAAACACGTCGGCCACGATGTCGCGATGGCGGCGATCGCCTCCCAGCCGGTGCTCGGCGGCACCGAAACCGAGGCCGCTGCCCTGTTCATCGACATCATCGGCTCGACCACGATGGCGGCAACCCGGCCCGCGCCCGAGATCGTCGGCATCCTCAACCGGTTCTTCGACATCGTCGTCGACGAGGTGGAACGGCACGGTGGGCTGCTCAACAAGTTCGAGGGCGACGCGGCGCTGGCCGTGTTCGGCACCCCGGCCCCCCTCGACGACCTGGCGGGTTCGGCGCTGTCGTGCGGCCGGGCGATCCAGCGTCGACTACGCGATGCGTCCGATCTCGACGCGGGTATCGGCGTGGCGGCGGGGCGAGTGGTCGCGGGCAATGTGGGCACGCACAATCGGTACGAATTCACGGTGATCGGCGATGCGGTCAACGAGGCGGCTCGGCTGTGTGAACTGTCCAAGCAGCACGACGAACGCTTGCTCACCTCGGCGACGACGCTTGCCGCGGCTGCCGACTCCGAATCCGCGCACTGGGTTCTGGGCGAGAAGGTCACGCTGCGTGGGCGATTGGAGCCGACGCATGTTGCGCTGCCGAGGTTGTCTGATTTATTGGAGCGCTGACGCGCTCGAGTCGGGGCCCTTCGGGCCCCCGATCTTCCCTCCCTCCGGGCACTCCTTCGTCGCACCCTCCACTCAGTCCAGATCGGGGCGGGCCCCTCCGGGTAAGGACACATCAGGGTTACCCGGCCCAGGCTGTGTGCCCAGGTCGCGACACAACAGCGCTACCCGACCCAGGCAGTACACCCAGGTCGCGAGATTCAGGCCTACGCGGTCCGGGTGGCGGGGGCTGAGTCCCACGCGCACGACGCATCGACCGGGCGGTTCGGGTGGGAATGACTACACTCGTCGGCGTGCGTCCCGCCGTCGAAACGGTTGGCGCCGTCGGGGCGGGAGTCGATCCGGCGCCGGTGCCTGCGCCGGTGCCGCCAATGCCGCCTACGGTGCCGATCCGCCCCTTGCGTTTCCGCGAATTGCTCGATGAGCCGTTCGCCCTGATCCAGGCCCATCTCCGGGCCTTCGCGGTGCTCGGCGGCAGTGCGCTGGTGCTCGCGGTGCTCGGCGTGCTCGGGCTCACGGGCTTGGTCTCCCATCTCACCGACGGCTCCGACGCGGGTACCGCGTGGGCGGCGGTCCTGGCGACCGCGGCGGCGGTGTGGCTGGTGCGCCTGGTCCTGCGCGGTGCGACCGTCGCCATCGCGCTCGCCGATTTCCACGGGGTGAGGTACGGCGTGCTCGACGGGTTGCGGGCCGCGGCCCGGCGCGCGATGCCGCTGGTGCTGGCACAGATCATGTTCACGCTCACCGGCATCGGGGTGCTGCTGCTCGGCAGCATTCTGGTGATCACCTATCCGCTCGCGCTGATCTGGCTCTCGCATGTGCGGTCGCGCCGGTTCGTCACCGAACCGGCGATCATCGCCGAACACGCGGGTTTCGGTGTGGGCGTTGCCCGTTCGAAGGAACTCATGCACGGTGCCGTCTGGTCGACCGCGGGTCTGTGGCTCACCCAGCGGTGCATCTTCGCCGTGCTCGCGGTGCCCGCGTTCGGTATTCCGTTCTTCCTCTCCGACTTCTCCGGCACCCACCGCTGGGCCGTCATCACGCTGCTCGTCGGCGGATTTCTGCTGGTGGTGACGGTGAGCGAGATCGTGGAGGCGACCAGCCGCGCGCTCTGCTACATCAGCAGGCGGTGCGTCCGGGAAGGTATGGACATCAGCATCCCCGGTGATCGCCGGTGACCGACTCCCCCGATGACGTTCCACCCCGGCCTCGCCTCGGTGCCGCCGCCGAGCACCGTGCGGCCGCCGAGAATGCCGCCGGTCGACGCGACTACGACCGTGCACTGCGCGAACGCTTCCGCGCCGTCCTGCGCGGACTCGAGCAGGACGGCAGCTTGCCGGTGCGTCGCTCGCGCACCGCGCAGGAGACCGCCGACGATGCCACCACCGCACTCCCGCTGGAGCAGTCCACCGAATTGCACCCGGCGGCACGGAGTTTCGACGAAGTCGTCTACGGCGGACGCGCGGCCACCGAGGACGAGTACCGCCGGCTCGAATACGCCGACCGGTACTCCCAATCAGCACCACCGCCCGTGCTCGACCCGCTCGAGATCGAGGTCGTCGAACGAGAACCCAAGCAGCGCAGGAAACTTCCCCCGCTGCCCGGGATCTTGCGCAGCCCACGCTTCTGGGCGGCCCTCGCCGCCGGACTCGCCATCGCGCTGCTGCTCTACGCCACCATGCAGTCATGCGGCGCCCCCAACGCGCCCGACACCCCAGACCTGCCCGACCCGCCGGATCCACCCGACCGGCCGCGCGACGACAGCGACCTCGATTTCGGCAGCGGCAAGGACTCGATCTTCACCCGCCTGCCCGGCTGGCTGGCGTTCGGCGGCCTGCAATTCCTGCTCGCCTTCGCCGCGCTGATCTGGTGGCGGGCGCGCAGGCGTGGCGCGCTGGTCGGCGAGCCGCGCCCGGTCGAGGTCGCCGCGAACGAGCTGCTCGCGGGGCAGGCGGGCCTGTACCGACGCTCCGGCGACGTGGCCCATGTGGCGCACATCTTGCGCGCGGCGACGCTGCGCCGGATCAAGCCACGGCTGGGCGGCGAGCTCACCAACGATCAACTCGTCGACGCCGTGTCGAGCCGCCTCGGCGTCCCCGCGCGACAGATCGGCACAGTCCTGTTCGGTGACGTACCGGATGAGACGACCCTCAATGACATTGCCGCACACCTCGAATGGATCGAGACGGAGCTCGGATGACAAATATCTCCAAGGACGCTGTGCTGCTCGAGACCCCGAGCGCACAGGAAGCCGCGGCCGCACTGGCCGCACTGCGCACCGAGATCGGCAAGGCGGTGGTCGGCAACGACCAGGCCGTGCTGTACCTGGTGCTGGCACTGCTGTGCCGCGGCCACGTACTGCTGGAAGGTGTTCCTGGCGTGGCGAAGACGCTGCTGGTACGCGCCCTGGCCACCTCGCTGGCACTCGAACACGCGCGCGTGCAGTTCACCCCGGACCTGATGCCGGGCGATGTCACCGGATCCCAGATCTACGACCCACATTCAGCCGAGTTCACCTTCCGCAAGGGCCCGGTCTTCACCAACCTGCTGCTGGCCGACGAGATCAACCGCACCCCACCGAAAACTCAGTCCTCGCTGCTGGAATCGATGGAGGAGCGCCAGGTTTCGGTGGACGGTCAGCCGCGTCCGCTGCCCGATCCGTTCGTGGTGGTTGCCACCCAGAACCCGATCGAGCAGGAGGGTACCTATCCGCTGCCCGAAGCCCAGCTCGACCGGTTCTTGTTCAAGGTCGACATCCGGCTGCCCGAGCGCGACGACGAGTTCCGCATCCTGCAACGGCATGCGAGCGGCTTCGACCCGCGTGATCTCGGTGCCGCCGGATTGCGGCCGGTCGCCGGGCCCGAGCACCTCGCGGCCGCGCGCGCCGCGGTGGGCGAGGTGGCGGTGAGCCCGGAGGTGCTGGCCTACATCGTCGATCTGTGCCGTGCCACCCGCTCCTCCCCCGCCGTCGCGCACGGCGCGTCCACCCGTGGCGCGACCGCGCTGCTGGCCGCCGCCCGCGCCTTCGCGTGGCTCAACGGCCGCGCCTACGTGACGCCCGATGACGTGAAAACGGTGGCGATGGCCGTACTTCGGCATCGTTTGCAGTTGCGTCCGGAGGCCGAGCTGGACGGGGTGAGCACCGAGGGTGTGCTCTCGTCGCTGCTGGTCTCGGTGCCGGTTCCGGTCTAGCGACGTGGTGGTCACAGGCCGATTCGCGCTACTCGCCACGCTCGCGGCGGCGGTGGTGATGTTCGTGGTGCCGACCGGGATCGGGGTACTCGGCGCGTGCGCGGTGCTGGTGGCGCTGCTGCTCACCGATCTCGCGCTCACCGCGCGGGCGGATTCGCTGTCGCTGACCCGCGATCCGTTGACGGTGGTGCGGCTCGGTCGCGGCACCGAGGTGGAACTGGTGGTCACCAATACCGGCACGGCCACCGTGCGCGGCATGCTGTGGGACGCCTGGCCCGACAGCGCGCGTGCCGAAATCCGCGAACAGCACCTTGATCTGGCTCCGCACACCCGAATTCGCTTGCGCACCAGCCTGACTCCCACCTATCGCGGCGATCGGGTCGCAGGACCGGTGACGGTACGGCTGCTCGGGCCGCTGGGTCTGGCGGGACGGCAGAGCCGGGTCGATGTGCCCGCCAGGGTGCGCGCGCTGCCCGCGTTTCGCAGTGAGCGACTGCTGCGTTCGAAGGTGAAGCGGCTGCATCATCTCGAGGGCCGCAATGTCGCCAATACGCGCGGGCAGGGCACCGAGTTCGATTCGTTCCGCGAGTACGTGGCGGGCGATGACGTGCGCAGCATCGACTGGCGGGCCACCGCGCGCGCCAATGACGTACTGGTCCGGACCTGGCGGCCCGAACGCAACCGGCAGCTGCTGATGGTCCTCGATACCGGGCGGGCCAGTGCGGGCCGGGTCGGCGATAGCACCCGGCTCGACAGTGCGATCGAAGCGGCGCTGCTGCTCGGCGGGCTGGCCGCGGCCGCGGGCGATACGGTCGATCTGCTGGCCTACGACCGCCGAGTGCGCGCGGAAGTAAGTGGTGCGAGCGGCAATCAGCTGCCGCTGAAACTTATGCACACCCTTGCGGGGGTTACTCCACAGCTGGTGGACACCGACACTGACGGGCTGGTTCGCACCGTGATCTCGCGGGTTCGCAGGCGGGCGTTGATCGTGTGGTTCACCAGTCTCGACGGGCCGACCGTCACCGAGCACCTGGTGCCCGCACTGCCGACGCTCACGCGGCGTCATCGGGTGCTGATCGTCTCCGTCACCGATCCCGATATCGCCGCGGCGGCGGGCGATCGTGCGGCGGTCTACACCGCTGCCGCCGCCGAAACCGTGCTGGCCGAACGCGCCTTCGTGCAGGAATCACTGCGGCGGCGCGGGGTGGCTGTGGTGGCCGCGGCCCCCGATCACCTGCCCGAGGCGCTGGCCGACGAATACCTCGAACTCAAGCAGTCCGGCTCGCTGTGATCTGTGGACATCGCGAATTGTGCACAACCGCACGTGGTTGTGGATAACCGCAGTTTCCACCAGTACTCACAGGTCATCCACCGACTCGCCAACAGATTCATCCACAGGCTGGGTTGTGCACAGGTAGGTTCGCGCGCAGCCTGATTCGTGCACAGCTGATTCATCCACAGCCTGTGCATTTACCTCAGCGAAAGCTGCTGTCGCCGAGCGAGAATCGCGCCGAGCACGTGATACGGCGGGTAGCCGACAGGCACCGGGCAGCGCAGCGCCGCACACATCGCCTCGACAAGCTGAGTGCCCAAATAGTGCTGTGTGGGCGGCGTGAGTGTCGGCAGCCGGATCAGATACCGTCGCGCCGCGCCGGCCAGTTCGTCGGAGATCGCACTCGGATCCAGCTGCGCCGACCAGCCTGTCAACCACGGCGGCGCGACGGCCAGCGACGGCATCGGCATGGCCTGGCGGGTGTGCACAACTACCGTTCCGGCCAGCACGTCGCCCACTCGCTTGCCATCGCGCGAACACAGCGACGTGACAACGGCGACCGCGCCGAACGCACCGAGCATCCAGAAATCCACAATCGCCCCCGCGAGGCCGCGGGTGAGCGCGTGCCGGAAGTCGATCGGCCCGGCGTCGGCCCGCACCACACGCAATCCGAACGCCAGCTTGCCCAGTGATCGCCCGCGCGAGACGGTTTCGCTGCACACCGGGTAGGCGATCAGCACGGTCACCAGCGTGACGACCGCCGTCACCGAGAACCAGGCGGAGTCGGCGTCAGTGGCCAGCAGCACGAGCATCAAGATGTACTGCAGGGTCGCGGCGAGGGCGAGCTGGAGCATCAGGTCGAGCAGAAAAGCGCCCGCACGGCTGGGTATGCGCGCGATCGGCAGTTCGAGCGCTACCGCTTCGCCGGTGGTGAATTCAGCCATGTGGCTAGCATTCCCGATATGGACACCGATGCCTACAGCTGGGCGAATCAACGGTCGTGGTATCGGCTGGATCAGCTGGTTCGCCAGCGCAAGCTTTCCGGCGCGGAGGCCGATGAGCTGGTGCGGTTGTATCGGTCCACCTCGCAGCAGCTGGCGAGATTGCAGGCGCACCACCCGGATCCGGAGCTCGTCGACCGGCTCAGCGCGCTGCTGGCGCGCGCACGCGGGCGGGTACTCGCGGCGCGGTCGCAGCCGTGGCGCGAAGTGGGCCGGTTCTTCACCCGCCACTTTCCATCAGCTGTGTATAGAGCCTGGCCGTGGTGGTTGGGGACAACTGCGATCTTTCTCGCCGTCGCGGGTGTGATCGGCGTGCTTGTCGATCGTTCGGCCGCGGCTCGCGATGCGCTGGGGATACCCGAGGGCGACCTGTCAGATGTCACCGGACCTGGGGGTTCGTTCGAGACGTACTACTCGGAGCACCCCAACGAGGCCTTCGCCGCGAAGGTGTGGACACACAATTCGCTGGTGTCGGCGATCGCGTTGTTCACCGGTGTACTGATCCTCCCGGCTGTGTACGCACTGTTCATGAATGCGCTGAATCTGGGGATAACCGGTGGATTGATGGCCGAGGCGGGCCGGCTGGATTCGTTCTTCGGCTTCATCCTGCCGCACGGCACGCTGGAGCTCACCGCGCTGTTCGTCGCGGGCGGGGTGGGGTTGAAGCTCGGGTGGACGCTGGTCGACCCGGGACGGCGCAGCAGGGCGGCCGCGATGGCCAGGCAGGGGCGCGCGACCGCGACGGTGGCGCTCGGGCTGGTGTGCGTGCTGCTGGTGTGTGGGCTGCTGGAGGGTTTCGTGACCCCGAGCCCGCTGCCCGCGCCCGTGCGGATCGCGCTGGGGTTCACGGCCGAGGCGCTGTTCCTGTACTACGTCTTCGGGATCGGCAGGCGGGTGGCCGAGGAACAGGATGCCGAGGCAGCGATACCGGTGATGTCGGCGGATCCGGCCGACCGGTGGCTGATGGCGCCGGCGAAGGTTCTCGACCGGGCGTGAGCTCGCATCTGCACGTACATCTGTGCGGCCGACAACTCCGAGCACACCGCGCCGGGACAGCACCGGACAATCGGCAGCTACGGAAGGTTAAGAGACGGTGAAGAACTCCCCCATTTGAGTTCCGCTGGCCGCAGCGAGTCGGGCTCGAACTGCGGCCAGCGTTACCGTCAACTGTACACAATCGTTATGCCCATGCAACCCCCAACGCGCAGGTCCGGGGTAGGAATTGCGAACGTGCAAAGGCCTGTGGACGCACTGTTTTTCACCCCCTCAGCAAACTTCCGGCGCCACCTTCATCGCGCTGTCGGCGGCACCGAGAATTCACCCCGAGCAAACCTTCGATAACGAGTCACGCATCCTCGATGGCACCCGCGCGCGAATTTCGGGCAAGGTTGCCCCGGATCACACCGACCCCTCCCCATAGCTGTCACCTGGGGTTTCGGCAACGGAATTACGGTTGCCGACTACTTGAAACAGGAAAAGAGACTTCAAGTTTGTTAACTACTCTGCAAACAAGACGCACGCCCAGCAATCGCCGTGAAACACCGAATTCATCGGCTCTAACTGGACGGACGACTGGTTGCGAAAGGTCCGCCGAACGGACAGAAATCGGCAGAAGAACATCCGGAATACAAGGTTGCACGGGCAGTGTGACCTTCGCCTCACCTGCGGTGATCGGGCCTGTGCAGGCATGCGAGACCCGGTGAACGGCCAGACGGCGCGTCGATATCGCCAACGCTGCGATAAGTCGTCAGGCAGCCGAAACAGGCGCGGGGTCGGGTTTGCGCGGGCGAGGCGGCCTCAGCCGACCCGGACGACCCCCGAGATGGTTCCCTGCCACAGCGCGCCGTCACGGGTGATGAGCGCGGCCATCTGCAGCGGGTCCTCGGCGACCGTGCCCGGCAGCGGAGTCGAGGCGCGTACGGCGCCCGTCGCCGGGTCGATAACGACATAGTCGAATCCGTCGAGGGGGGTTGTCACGTCGGGTCCGACACGGCGCAGAGTGTGGATGCCGTCGTCGGCGAGCGACAGTCGCGGGACGGCCGCGCTGCGTACCCGGCTGTCCCACACCGGGACACAACCCTCGGCAGTGAGATCGACCCGGCTCAGGCCGCCGCGAAACGGCGCGCTCGCCGGAACGGCCGGGCCTGCGCCCTCGGGAACGGTGGGATACGGATAGCCGTAGGTGCTCGCGACGAAGATCGACGAACCGACCGCGATCGGCGAATTCTCGCTGCCGCCGACAGGAACCGGAACCGAGCAGACCTGCTCACCCGAACCGGAGCGCGCCACGATGAGCCGCACCTGATCGTCGGCATTGTCGACGATGGCGAGATACTCGTCGCCGCGCACCGGCCCGAAGTACGTCGGCGTCGAGCCGGTGCCCCAGCTGAGCTGACCCGGTTTCCGCGCGCTACCGCGATCGTAGGCAGATCGCCAACGAATCTCGGGCTCACCGGCTTTCGCATACAGCTCGTACAGCGCATGCGTACTCGCCACGGCCACACCGCCATTGGGCGCCGACGAAATGCTGTTGGCCACCAGTTCCCCGGATGGCAGCGCTACCGTCCCCACCCGCCCTTGCGGTTCGACGAACCCGACCACCCCATGTCCCGTCGCGAACCAGACGTTGCCTGCCCAATCGGGAACGAGTCCGGTCACGTTGTCGCCCTGGGGAATCGAGCTGCTCAGATCCGCCTGCACGGTGGCGGTCAACCGCCACGCACCGTCGTCACCGCGAACATGAGTGACCCGCAGCAGCCGTCGCCCACCGTCGACAACCACCAGCCGATCCTCGTTGTCGAGATAGGCATACACCCCGCCGAGCAAGCTCCCCTTGGTCAGCGGCAACGAAGCAAGCGCGCCACCGACCGGCCCCGACGCTCCCGAGTCGAACAGAAACACCGTCGGCGTCTGCCCCGCGATGGCGGTGCACAACCCCACCACCAAGCCATCCGCGCCTTCGAGCAGCGTCGGGCACGCCGCCCCGAGCGGATACACCGTGACACCGGCCCCGGCGGCAGGCCCGGCCAGCGGAGTCACATCCGATGACCCCGCATCCCCGTGCATGGTCGCTGTCCCGAGCGGACCGAGGAAAGGGTTGGCCACGAGCGGGCCGGTCACCGGCGGCGGGTCGGCCGACGCGGGAATCGACCAGGCACCCGACGAGACGAGGGCCAGGACGGCGGCGCGGGCAATGAAGCGGCGGGTTGCAGGCGGCACGGTCTGTATCGAACCCGAATTCCGGTCGGAGGAAAAGTATTCGGCTCACCCTGCGGCACCAGCGACGAGAAAACGCCGCCTACGATGGCGGCATGACCGGGGTCAAAGATCGCCTGCTCACGACAATCGCCGGGCAGCTCGGCAATCCGCACGGTGTGCTCGGCAAGGGCGTGGCGTTCGTGCTCAATCGCGGGAACAAGCGTGCCATCGCAGCGGCCGTCGCCGCCGCGGCGCCGACCGCCGGGGCAACGGTCGCCGATATCGGCTTCGGTGGCGGGGTCGGCCTGGAGTTGTTGCTGGCCCGCGTCGGTGCCGAAGGCGTGGTGTACGGCGTCGAGCCGTCGCCCGACATGCTCGCCCGCGCCCGTGGCCGTTTCGCCATGGAGGTCGCCGAGGGCCGCCTCGCGCTCGCCGACGGCACCCTCACCGCGCTCCCGCTGCCCGACGCGAGTGTGCACGCGGCGATCACCGTCAACACCATCTACTTCCTCGACGACCTCCCCGCCGCCTGCGCCGAACTCGCTCGCGTGCTGCGCCCCGGCGGCACCGCGGTGATCGGGATCGGCGATCCCGAAGCCATGGCCACCATGCCCTTCACGCCTTATGGATTCACTTTGCGTCCGGTTGCCGATGTGGTGGCGGCACTGACCACCGCGGGACTGACCGTGGAGCAGCGCACCTTGGCGAATCCGCCGATCCCGCACCATCTGCTGATCGCCCGCAAGGTCTGACCAGAACTCTTGACCTCACCGTGCCTTCAACGACGAGCTCGACAACCAAGTCGGCACGGCGACAAAGGGCCTATTAGTACAGGCAAGAACCGACGCGGGCCTGACCATCGCCATGCCCGCCCCTGACCCCCGGAAATGACTGAAGGCCCGATCCAGAAGGATCGAGCCTTAGTCTGTGTGGGCGAAGGGGGACTTGAACCCCCACGTCCTTACGGACACTGGCACCTGAAGCCAGCGCGTCTGCCATTCCGCCACTCGCCCGAGCGACTGGAAAAATCTAACATGCCCCGCGGGCGAAAATAAAATCGATTCTCTGACCTGCGGTGATGCCGTTGAAGCCAGCGCGGGAACCGGGGGGCGCCGCCGGGAGTTACCCAGGTAGAGGATCGTGGATATCATGCAAGGAACGTGGTCGCGTCCGGACACGCCGTAGCGAGCGTGCCGGGAGGGCGGACACTCGCACCGAAGGGAGGGCTGTGATGGGCATCGTGTCGAGATTCGAACGTCGCTTGCAGGGCGCTGTCGGTGACGTGTTCGCTCGGGTGTTCGGCGGCAGCGTGGTCCCCCAGGAGGTGGAGGCAGCGCTGCAGCGAGAAGCCGCAGATCAGATCCAGGATCTGGAGGGCGGGCACCGACTCGCACCGAACAGTTACGTGATCACGATCAACGAAACCGATCACGGCAAGCTCGACGCCGATCACGACCTGACGACCAAAGCGTTCGCCAAACATCTGCAGGATTACATCCGCGAGCAGGGCTGGCAGACCTACGGCGAAGTGCACGTAGCGTTCGAGGCATCACCTACGCTGCACACCGGAATGTTCAGAGCGAGCGGCCGCGTCGACCCCGACGCCGGCCGTGGGACGGCCCCACCTCGCCCCGGACCGCCACAACGACCCGCACACCCGCAACCAGGAGCTGGCCCCATGACGCATAACTCAGGCTACGAGCCCGGCCGAGAGCCCGCGGAGTCCGATCCACGCAACCGCGGGTACGCACCGCCGCCCGCAGGCGCGCCAGGGGCTTCCTACCCGGCCGATGATTACGGCCGCGGTGGCGGCTACGGCGCGCCCGAGGCGCAGCCCGGATACGGCGACGCCTACGGCCAGCAGGGTGGCGAATACCAGAGCGGCTACGACCCCGCCGCGCCCGCACAGCAGGGCTACGGCCAGCAGGGCGGCTACGGCGCCCAGCCCGCGTACGGCGAGCCCGGCTACGACCAGCAGGGCGGCTACGGCCAGCAGGCCTACAGCCAGCAGGGCGGCTACGGCGCGCAGCCCGGTTACGCCGAACCTGGCTACGACCAGCAGGGCGGCTACGGCCAGCAGGGCTACGCCGAACCACAGCAGCAGGGCTACGGCCAGCAGGCCGGTTACGGCCAACAGGGCTACGCCGAGCCCGGCTACGACCAGCAGGGCGGCTACGGCCAGCAGGGCTACGCCGAACCACAGCAGCAGGGCTACGGCCAGCAGGCTTACGGCGCGCAGCCCGGTTACGCCGAGCCCGCCTACGGCCAGGAGGAGCAGGGCGGCTACGCCCAGCCCGCCGCCGGTTACGGCCAGCAGGGCTACGGCCAGCAGCAGGGCGCGGGCTACGCCGCCGCCCAGTCGAGCTACTCGGCCACCCTCCAGCTCGACGACGGCAGCGGCCGCACCTACGCGCTGCGCGAGGGTTCCAACATCCTCGGCCGCGGCCAGGATGCCCACTTCCGGCTGCCCGACACAGGTGTGTCGCGTCGCCATATCGAGGTGCGCTGGGACGGCCAGACGGCCATGCTCTCCGACCTGGGTTCCACCAACGGAACGCTCGTCAACGGTTCCCCCGTGCAGGATTGGCAGCTCGCCGATGGCGACGTCATCCGGGCCGGACATTCCGAGATCCTGATCCGGATCGTCTGATCCCGTAAGCTGCGCGGTGCACGTCACGAGTCGACGCTGTCGGCTCTATGATGCTGCCATTACACGCACGGTCCCGACCTCGGGGCCCGCAAGCCAGCACGCTGGTGGGGGTGGTTCGCCCCGCACCTGCCGTACCGACGTACCCGGGCGAACAGGAGGTGGAACGCCGTGCAGGGATTGATCCTGCAATTGACCCGCGCGGGGTTCCTGCTGCTGCTCTGGTTGTTCGTCTGGGCCGTTCTGCGGACCTTGCGCAGCGATATCTACGCGGCATCCGGCATACGGATACAGCCGAGGGCAACCCGCGGAAATCGTGGGTCCATCGGACTGCCCTCCTTCAGCCGAAGCCAGAAGGGCGCCAAGTATCTAGTGGTGACTCATGGTTCACTCGCCGGCACTCGAATCACCCTCGGCACGCAACCGGTCCTCATCGGACGCGCCGACGATTCCACGCTGGTACTCACCGACGACTACGCCTCGACCAGGCACGCGCGACTGTCTCAGCGTGGTGACGACTGGTACGTGGAAGACCTCGGTTCCACCAATGGCACATATCTCGACCGCGCGAAAGTCACCACCGCCGTCCGTGTTCCGCTCGGCACTCCGGTGCGAGTCGGCAAAACAGTGATCGAGCTGCGATCGTGACACTTGTTCTGCGCTACACAGCGCGAAGCGACCGCGGACTCGTCCGGGGCAACAACGAAGATTCGGTCTACGCGGGCGCACGCCTATTAGCGCTGGCCGACGGCATGGGTGGGCACGCCGCCGGAGAAGTGGCCTCCCAGTTGATGATCGCCGCGTTGGCGCATCTCGACGACGACGAGCCCGGCGACGACATCCTCGGAAAGCTCGACCACGCCACGCATTCCGGCAATGCCGCCATCGCCGACCACGTCGAGGCCGAACCCGAACTCGACGGCATGGGCACCACGCTCACCGCCATCCTGTTCGCGGGCCGCAAGCTCGGCATGGTCCACATCGGCGACTCGCGGGCCTACCTGCTGCGCGACGGCGAACTGACCCAGATCACCCGCGATGACACGTTCGTGCAATCGCTGGTCGACGAAGGCCGGATCACCCCGGAGCAGGCGCACACCCATCCGCAGCGCTCGCTGATCATGCGTGCCCTCACCGGCAACGAGATCGAGCCGACGCTGATCATGCGCGAAGCCCGCGCCGGTGATCGTTATCTGCTGTGCTCCGACGGACTTTCGGACGTGGTGAGCGATGAGACCATCGGCAACACCATGCGCGAGGGCAATACCGACGAGTGCGCCGACCGGCTCATCGAGCTGGCGTTGCGCAGCGGTGGTCCCGACAATGTGACCGTCGTCGTCGCCGATGTGATCGACCTCGACTACGGCCAGAGCCACCCGATCCTCGCGGGCGCCGCCTCCACCGAGGAGGAGGAAGACTCCCCGCCGCCGAACACCGCGGCAGGGCGCGCCGCCGCCATGCGCCCGCCGCGCGCGCAACCGCGCAGGGCCGCCGCCGTACCGCCGCCGCCGGAAACGAAGTCGCACAAGCTGCGCTGGCTGCTGTTGTCGCTGGCCCTGATCGCCGCGGTCGCCATCGGACTCGTGGTTGGCTACAAGATGATTCGCAGCAACTACTACGTGGGCGCCGACAACGACAAGGTGGTCGTGATGCGCGGCCTGCCCGGTTCGATCCTCGGCTACTCGATCCACGACGTGGAGCTGCAGGGCTGTGTGAACAGCAAGAGCGAGCTCACGCTCGTCGAGGTGGGTAAGTCCGCGCCGAGTGGCTGCAAGACGCTGATGGTCAGTGACCTGAAGCAGACCGGCCGCGACCAGGTGCAGAAGGGCCTGCCGCCGGATTCGCTGGACAAGGCGCGCGGCAGCATGAAGGTGCTGGCGCAGAACGAGCTCCTGCCGCCGTGCCCGAAGAAGGAAACGGTGCCCCAGCCCGGCGTACTGCCGCCTGAGCAGTCCCCGGTGATCCCCGGCGGGGCACCGACTCCCGGCCCCGATCAGCCCGCGACGCCGACCCCGACCACCCCGGCACCGACCACCACGACCGTCCCCCCGACAACCCCGCAGATCTCAGGGGAGAACTGCCGGGTGACGGACTGATGTCCGCACCGCCACCGCCGTCGGCTGGGGCGTTCCCCAGTCCCCCTGGTGGATTCGCGCCGGCGCCGCCGCCGTCGACGCGACGCAACCAGGAGTTGCTGCTGCTGGCGGGTGCGGCGGGCATCACGACGGTGTCGTTGTTCATCGTCGAGGCAAGCCAGGAACAGTCGATCACCACCGACATCGCCAAGTACGGGGTGGCGTTCCTCGCGCTGTTCGGGATCGCCCATCTCGCGGTGCGCCGGTTCGCGCCGTTCGCCGACCCGCTCCTGCTACCGATTGTGGCGCTGCTCAACGGATTGGGGCTGGTGCTGATCCACCGGCTCGATCTCGCGGACGCGCAGAAAGCGGCATACGACTCGACGCCGGTCCCCTCCCCCGACGCCAACCAGCAGATCATGTGGACCGGCCTCGGCATCGTGGTGTTCATCAGCCTGCTCATCGTCTTGCGGGATTACCGCACGCTGGCGCGCTACACCTACACCCTAGGCCTGGTCGGCCTGGTCGCGCTGGCGATTCCCGCACTGTTGCCCAGCCAGTTCTCCGAAGTCAACGGCGCCAAGATCTGGATCCGGCTGCCCGGATTCAGTGTGCAGCCAGGTGAATTCGCGAAGATCCTGCTGATCGTGTTCTTCGCCGGCGTGCTGGTGGCCAAGCGTGACCTGTTCACCGCGGCGGGCAAGCACTTCCTCGGGATGGAGTTCCCGCGACCGCGCGATATGGGCCCGGTCCTGATCGTGTGGGTCGTCTGCATCGGCGTGCTCGTGCTCGAAAAGGATCTCGGCACTTCGCTGCTCATCTTCGGCACGGTGCTGGTGATGATCTATATCGCCACCGAACGGGTGGGCTGGCTGGTCATCGGCGGCGGGCTGCTCGCGCTCGGATTCGTGTTCGCCTACCAGCTGTTCGGGCATGTGCGTGTGCGCGTCGACACCTGGCTGCACCCGTTCGACGACTACCACAACACCGGTTACCAGATCTCGCAGTCGATGTTCGGCTTCGCCACCGGCGGCCTCGCCGGCACCGGCCTCGGCAGCGGCCGACCCCAGCAGGTGCCCTTCGCCAAGACCGACTTCATCGTCACCACCATCGGCGAGGAACTCGGCCTGATCGGGCTCACCGCGGTGCTGATGCTGTTCCTGATCTTCATCGTCCGCGGGCTGCGCACCGCGCTGGCCGTGCGTGACAGCTTCGGCAAGTTGCTCGCGGCGGGCCTGTCGTTCACCATCGCGATCCAGGTGTTCGTGGTTGTCGGCGGTGTCACCAAGCTGATTCCACTCACCGGTCTGACCACGCCGTTCATCTCCTATGGCGGTTCGTCGCTGCTGGCGAACTACGCGCTGCTCGCGCTGCTGATCAAGATCTCCGATGCGGCCCGCGCACCGGCACCGGCCCGTAAGCGCGCGCCGGCCCCGATCGCCGACGCGGCCACGGAACTGGTCCGCAGGCCGGAAAGCAGGGTGAGCGAATGAACACACCTCTGCGTCGCGTCGCCGTCGCCGTCATGGTGATGGTGGTGGCGTTGCTCGTGAACGCGACCTACCTGCAGGTGGTCAAGGCCGACGACCTGCGCAGCGATCCGCGCAACTCGCGGGTGCTGCTCGACGAGTACTCGCGCCAGCGCGGTCAGATCTCCGCGGGCGGTACCGTGCTCGCCGGCTCCGTCTCGACCGACGACCGGTACAAGTACCTGCGTCAGTACCCCTCCGACCCACCGGCTTACGCGCCGGTCACCGGCTTCTACTCGATGCAGTACGGCAAGACCGGGCTCGAGCTGGCCGAGGATCCGCTGCTGTCGGGCAATGACTCCAGCCTGTTCGGTCGGCGCCTCATCGACATGTTCTCCGGGCGTGATCCGCGCGGCGCGAACGTACTCACCACTCTGAATCCGGTGATGCAGCAGGTCGCCTACGAGCAGATGACGTCGAAGGGCTACACCGGTGCTGTCGTGGCGATCGAGCCGAGCACCGGCAAGATCTTGACCATGGTGTCCACGCCGAGCTACGACCCCAACGAGCTGTCGGGCCACGACGGCGCGGCGGGGCGGGCGGCCTGGGAGCGGTTGAGCACCGATCCGAGTCAGCCGATGCTCAATCGCGCTGTCTCGCAGACCTATCCGCCGGGATCGACGTTCAAGACCATCGTCACCGCGGCCGCGCTGTCCAACGGTGTCGCCGGGCCGAACGACCAGTTCACCGCGGCACCCAACATCACCCTGCCCGGGACCAGCACCACGCTGGAGAACTACAACGGCAGTACCTGCGGTGACCAGCCGACGGCCAGCCTCTACGAAGCGTTCCGGCGTTCGTGCAACACCGCGTTCGTCGAACTCGGCGTGAAGGTCGGCGCGGCCAAGCTCAAGGACGAGGCCGCCGCGTTCGGCATCGGTGTCGAGGATCCGCCCGGTGTACCGATCCCGGTCGCCGAATCGACCGTCGGCCCGATCCCGGACAACGCCGCGCTCGGCCAGTCGAGCATCGGTCAGCGCGATGTGTCGCTGACGCCGCTCAATGTCGCGGTGATCGCCGCGACCATCGCCAACGGCGGCACCAGGATGCAGCCGTATCTGGTCGATCAGACCCAAGCGCCTGATCTGTCGGAGCTCAGCAAGACCAAACCGGTCAGCGTCGGGCAGGCAGTGAGTCCCCAGGTAGCGTCGACCCTGACGGATCTGATGGTCGCCTCGGAGGCCAATACCGCGGGCGGTGGACGATCGCGGTACCAGATCGCGTCCAAGACCGGAACCGCCGAACACGGCAGTAATCCCCGTAACACCCCGCCACATGCTTGGTATATGGCCTTCGCGCCCGCGCAGAACCCGAAGATCGCCATCGCGGTGATCGTCGAAAACGGCGGCGACAGGCAGTTGGCTGCCACTGGAGGATCAGTGGCGGCACCGATCGCCAGGTCTGTGCTCGACGCGGGCCTGGCAGGGGGCTGAACGAAATGAGTGTGCGAGTGACAACACGGGGGCCCCGATGCTGAACAACGGCGCCATGATCGCCGACCGCTACCGCCTGCAGCGGCTCATCGCCACGGGCGGTATGGGTCAGGTGTGGGAGGCGATGGACACTCGGCTCGATCGCCGAGTGGCCGTCAAGGTCCTCAAGACCGAGTTCTCCGCCGACCCGACCTTCCGTGCCCGGTTCCGCGTCGAAGCGCGCACCACCGCGCAGCTCAACGCCCCCGGGATCGCGGGTATCTACGACTACGGCGAGACCGCCGACCCGTCCGGCGGCGAGACCGCCTACCTGGTGATGGAGCTCGTGCAGGGCGAACCGCTCAACGCGGTGCTCAATCGGATGGGCCGGCTCTCCGTCATCCAGGGTCTGGACATGCTCGAGCAGACCGGGCGCGCACTGGAGGTCGCGCACGCGGCAGGCGTGGTGCACCGTGACGTGAAGCCGGGCAACATCCTGGTCACGCCGACCGGTCAGGTGAAGATCACCGACTTCGGCATCGCCAAGGCGGTGGACGCCTCGCCGGTGACCAAGACCGGCATGGTGATGGGCACTGCCCAGTACATCGCGCCAGAACAGGCCGTCGGCGAGGATGCCACGGCGGCCTCGGACGTGTACGCGCTCGGCATCGTCGGCTACGAAGCCCTGGCCGGGGTCCGTCCGTTCACCGGTGAGGGCGCGATCACGGTCGCGATGAAGCACGTGCGCGACGCGCCGCCGCCGATGCCCGACGACCTGCCCGCGAACGTGCACGAACTGATCGCCATCACCATGGCCAAGGATCCGCTGCAGCGCTACCGCAGCGGCGGCGAGTTCGCCGATGCCGTCGCCGCGGTGCGCGCCGGTCACATGCCGCCGGTCCCCGGTGGCGCGACCGGTCCGTCGATGACCGGTGCCACCCGGGTACTTCCGCCCGGCCCGACCGTGGCGATCCCCGCCGCCGCGGCCGCGGCGGACTACGACGGCGCCACCATGCGCTTCGGCCATCAGCCGGGCGGCCCGGTCGGTCCGCAGACCGGTGGCTACAGCGGTCCGGCCACCCAGGCCGCCGCGCCCGCGCCGGTTCCGGCGAGCAACGCGAAGAACAACCAGAAGTGGCTGATCGCGCTCGGTGTCGGCGCGCTGCTGCTCGGTGGCGGTGTGCTGTGGTTGCTGTTCGGCGGTGAACCGAACCGGCAGTCGCCGACCACGACCACCACCGTGCAGACCACCAAGCCGCTGCCGCCGCCGGTGACCACCACCAGGCCCGTGCCGCCGCCGGTCGTCACCACCGAGGAACCGACCACCACGCAACCGCCGCGCCCGACGACCACCACCGAGGAACCGACCACAACGACCGTGCCGCCGACCACCACGGTGCCGCCGACCACCACGACCAAACCCAAGCCGACCACCACGACCAAGACGACCAAACCGGAGCCGACCACCACGGCGCCCGCCGGGGGAACCACCACCGTGGGCCGCCCCCGGCTGCCCACCTTCGACCTGCCGTTCCCCGATAGCGACACGGCCGTAGGCCCGAACATAGGACAACGATGACAACCCCGAAGAATCTCTCCTCGCGGTATGAGCTGGGCGAGATCATCGGGTTCGGCGGCATGTCCGAGGTGCACCGCGCCCGCGACGTGCGGCTGTCCCGCGACGTGGCGATCAAGGTGCTGCGGGCCGATCTGGCCCGCGATCCCACGTTCTACCTGCGGTTCAAGCGCGAAGCCCAGAATGCGGCCGCGCTGAACCACCCGGCCATCGTGGCCGTGTACGACACCGGCGAAGCCACCGTCGACGGCGGGCCGCTGCCCTACATCGTCATGGAGTACGTCGAAGGCGACACCCTGCGCGACATCGTGCGCGGCAAGGGCCCGCTCGCGCCGCGCAAGGCGATGGAAGTCGTCGCCGACGTGTGCGCCGCGCTCGATTTCAGCCACAAGGCCGGCATCGTGCACCGCGACATGAAGCCGGCCAACATCATGATCAACCGCGCCGGTGCGGTGAAGGTGATGGACTTCGGCATCGCGCGGGCGATCGCCGACAGCGCCAACCCGATGACCCAGACCGCCGCGGTGATCGGCACCGCCCAATACCTTTCGCCCGAGCAGGCGCGCGGCGAGACCGTCGACGCGCGTTCGGATGTGTATTCGGTCGGCTGTGTGCTGTTCGAGATCCTCACCGCGCAGCCGCCGTTCACCGGTGACTCGCCGATCGCGGTCGCCTACCAGCACGTCAAAGAGGATCCGCCACTACCGTCGTCGGTCAACCCCGGCGTGCCGCGCGAACTCGACTCGGTGATCCTCAAGGCGATGACCAAGAACCCGGCCAACCGGTACCAGACGGCCGCGGAGATGCGGGCCGACCTGATCCGGGTGCTCGGCGGGCAGAAGCCGAGCGCGCCGATGGTGATGAACGACGAAGACCGCACCGATTACGACGACGAACCAGGCCCGCGGACCTTTCACGACCGCCGCGACGACACCTCCGAGCACCCCGTGGTCGGGCCCGTCGGCGAGGAGCGCAACCGTGCCGGGCTGATCGCGCTCGGTGTCGCTGCCGCGTTGGCCGTGGCGTTCGGGCTGTTCTGGGTGTTGGTCGGGCCGGGTAGCAAGGCCGATCAGGTGGCCGTTCCCGACCTGTCGGGCAAGACCGCCCAGCAGGCGCAGAGCGCACTGCAGCAGGCCGGTTTCTTCGTGGCCGTGCAGGAGAAGCCGGACGGCAAGGTGGCCCCGGGCAATGTGATCGCGACCCAGCCGCTCGGCGGTTCGCGCATCGACGAGGGCAGCACCGTGACGTTGCAGATCTCGACCGGACCGACGCAGGTGCAGTTGCCGCGACTGATCGGCATGAGTCAGGCCGACGCCGAGCGGCAGCTGAATTCGCTCGGGCTGCAACTCGATCCGAATGTGGCGCGCAAGCCGTCGAGTACGGCCGACACCGACAAGGTGATCGCGCAGGACCCGAGCGCGGGCGTGCGGGTCGACATCGACCGGCCGATTGTCCTCACCATGGGCGGTGGGCCGGAAGAGGTCCGCGTGCCGAGCGTGGTCGGCCAGGACATCTCCGTCGCACAGCCGAATCTGGTCGACTCCGCCGGTTTCACGGTCGACATCAAGGAAATGAAATCCTCGCTGCCCAAAGGTCAGGTGCTCGCCACCAACCCGGCGGGCGGCAGCAACGCGGAGAAGGGCTCGGCCATCACGGTCCATGTCTCCTCCGGTGACCGGATCATCGTCCCCGATCTGACCGGACTCACGCCGGTGCAGGCCCAGGAGAAGTTGCGCGCCGAGGGCTGGACCGGGCAGCTCAGCCAGACCACGGTGATCACCCTCGATGGCAATGCCTCGGGCAAGGTCGTCGGGCAGAGTCCGGCGGCCGGTTCGTCGGTGACGTTCAACGGCAATATCGTTTTGCACGTCGGAGCGTCGCCGATTCCGCGTTGAGGTCTCGATTGGATGGCGAACCCGTCTGGCGCGGCCACGCGGGCGCAGAATGAGGCTGCTTTCATCCCACCCAGCGTTGCTGAACGAGGAGGTAGCCCCCAATGACGACAGCCAGGGACATCATGAAGCCGGGTGCGCAGTGGATCACCCGCGGTGACTCCGTAGCGACCGCGGCGACGGCGATGGCCGATCTCGGCGTCGGATCGATCGTCGTCGCCGATGACGACGAGCGCATGTGCGGCATCATCACCGACCGCGACATCGTGGTGAAGTGCGTCGCGGTCGGTCTGTCTCCTGACATGACGACGGCCGCGGAACTCTGCGAGTCGACGCCGAGGTGGGTCAGCGCGGACGCCGATGTGGAAGACGTGCTCGACCAGATGGAGTCGCACCGGGTGAAGCGGATGCCGGTGATCGAGAACAAGCGGCTGGTCGGGATGATCAGCGAGGCCGATCTGGCGCGGCACCTCGACGACAATCAGCTCGGCGAATTCGTGACCGCCATCTACGGGCGGCCGTGAGCTAGCTCAAATCCAGGTGATTGTTCATCGACATCGCGGCTGCGGCGAGGTCGGTGAGTTCTTCCACGCGCACGCCATGGGTGCGGAGTTTGTCCACACCCTCGCAGGCGGCGACGAACAGGCTCGGCTCACGCCAGGCGATGACCACCGTGGGAATGCCCGCGGCCAGAATGCGATCGGTGCACGGCAGCCGGCTCGCGGTGGCGCGGGTGGAGCACGGTTCGAGGGTGCTGTAGATCGTTGCCCTGGTCAGGCGGGGGTCGTCGGGGTCGAGCTTGTTCAGCGCGGCCTCTTCGGCATGGACTTTCTCGTCGGTTTCGCGGGAGAAACCGGTCGCGATCTCCACACCGTCGGCGACGATGACCGCGCCCACCGAATAGGCCGTCTCGCTGGGGGGACAGTTCCTGGCGAGCTCGATCGCCCTGTGCATGAACCGATGGTCGGTGTCGTCGTGGCTCATGTGGTTTCCCTGTGGTCGGCGAGTTATCCACAACCCTCGCGTGATGTGGAATCGGTCATGTTCAGGTGTGGAGCAAAGTTGTCCGCGAACTGTGGACAGTGGGATTTTCCCAGGTCAGTGCAGTAATTTTGTTCGCGGTACCAGTTAGTTGCGGGGTTGGGGATCGGGGCTGACCAGGTAGTTCAGCACAGCCACATCCCCAAGTTGTTCCACACCCGCCAGGTGCAGCCTGCGACCAGCGCCACCGGGGAACTCGGCCGGTCCGACAAAGCGTGGAGCCGCCGGATCGCCGACCAGGATCGGGGCGATCGCCAGGCGGATCTCGTCGACGAGGTCGGCAGCCAGGAAGCCGGTGTGCATGCCGGTGCCGCCTTCGACCATGAGCCTGTGGATATCTCGGGTGGCGAGGTCGGCGACGAGGGCGGGGAGCGCTGGTCGCGCGCCGAGGCTGATCACCTCGGCCAGTCCGTCGAGCCGGTTGCCCAGCTTCGCGGCGCCGGCATCGGAGGTGTAGACGAGTTTGTCGCCGCCGGTGTGCCAGAAGCGCAGGTGCGGATCGAGATCACCGGAATCGGTGACGGTCACCTTCACCGGATACTCCGGCTTGCCCGCCGACACCCGCGCGGCCCGGCGCTCGGCGCTGTTCACCAGCAATCGGGGATTGTCGGCGCGCAGCGTTTGCGCACCGATCAGGATGGCGTCGGATTCGGCGCGGATCTGATCGACCCGATCGAAGTCGGCGGTATTGGACAGCAGGAGTCGCTGCGTACTCGCGTCATCGATGTAGCCGTCGAGACTGGCCGCCACCGAAAGCAGAACCTTCATCTGGTCACCAGCGCGGCGACCTCCGCCTCGAGCGCGGAGATGAGTGCCTCCGACGGACGTTCGCCGCAGACCTCGAGCCAGTTGGCGAGCATCCGGTGGCCGCCCTGGGTGAGCACGGACTCGGGGTGGAATTGCACGCCGTGGATGGGCAGGGTGCGGTGGCGCATCGCCATCACGATGCCGCTCTCGGTGTGGCCGACGACGACCAGCTCCTCGGGGACGGTCTCGGGGAGCACCGTCAGCGAGTGATAGCGGGTGGCGGTGAAGGGGTCTGGCAGACCGGCCAACACGCCCGACCCGAGATGGAACACCTCGCTGGTCTTGCCGTGCAGCAGTTCGGGTGCCCGATCGACGGTGCCGCCGAACGCCTCGCCGATCGCCTGATGCCCGAGGCACACGCCGAGCAGCGGCATATTGTGCCTGGCGGCCGCATGCACGAGCGGGATGCTCGCGCCCGCGCGGTCCGGGCTGCCGGGGCCGGGGCTCACCAGCACACCGTCGAACGCGCCGCCCACATCGCCGACGGTGAGCAGGGTGTCCAGATCGTCTAGGCGAGGGTCGTCATTGCGCCAGACCACGACGTCGGCACCAAGCTGGCCGAGGTACTGCACCAGGTTGAACACGAAGCTGTCGTAGTTGTCGACGACCAATACACGCATGCGTCGAGGGTACGTGGCGACCCACGTTCTCGGCGCGCCTGGCGCCGCTGGACTGAGTGGAGGGTGCGACGAAGGGCAGCGCCAGCCGCCGATGACACGGCCTGGTGGGATAGCCTAGGAGTTACCTTTACTCCGAATTCGAGGACGTCATGCCCAAGTCCAAGGTCCGCAAGAAGGCCGATTACACCCCGAGCCCTGCCAGCCGCACGCCGGTGAAGGTCAAAGCGGGGCCGTCGCCGGTCTGGTACGTCGCGATCATGCTGGGCTTCATGCTCGCCGGCCTGGTGTGGCTGATCGTCTACTACCTGGCGCAGGACCACATCGAGTTCATGCTCGATCTGGGCGCCTGGAACTTCCTGATCGGGTTCGGCCTGATGGTCGTCGGCCTGATCATGACCATGCGTTGGCGCTGATCGCGGCGGATTACACCGGTGTTATTCATGCACACCTGTGGATAACCCTGTGCACAACTCGAGGATAGAGGGGGGCGAACAACCGCGTGAACGACGCACAACCCGTCTCGTGGTCGACCCCTGTCGCAGGCCTGCTCGCCGTTACCGGCGGCGGAATCCTGCTGGTCGTGACCGCAATCCTCGCCAATGACGGGCCGAGCAGGCTGCTCGTCGGCTTCGCCGCGGCTGCCGTGCTGGCAACGTCGGCCCTCGGTCTCCGGCAGCGCCCCCGGCTCACCATGATTCCCGGCTCCGCGCCGCGCCTGGTCGTCGGCACGCTCACCGGTCCGAAGGAATACCCACTGGACCGGATCGACCGGATTCGGATGGTGTCCTACCGCCGCATCGGCCGCAAAACCGCGATGCTCGAGGTAGACGTCCGCCATGAAGACACCGAGCGTTTGCTGATCTTCGGCCGCTGGGACCTCGGCACCAACCCCCACGACGTCTACGACGCCCTCGTCGTCAACGGCTTCGCCGCTGTGACATAGCGGCTGGCGCCGAGAACGTGACTTCGGACTGACGTTGTTTCACGTGAAGCAAAGAACTCCCCGCCGCGATGATCCGCGGCGGGGAGTTCTTTTATGGCTGTGATCAGTCAATAGTCACGGCCGACATGATTACCGGCTCGTCGGGGCGGTCATTGCGATCGGTCTTCACCGAGGCGATCGCGTCGACCACCTTGCGCGAATCGGGGTCGACTACCTCGCCGAAGATCGAGTGCTTGCGGTTGAGATGCGGCTGGGCGCCGACGGTGATGAAGAACTGTGAACCATTGGTCTCGGTGCCCGCGCCCGCATTGGCCATCGCGAGCAGATAGCCGCGGTCGAAGCGCAGATCCGGGTGGAACTCATCGGCGAACTCGAAGCCCGGCCCACCACGGCCGGTGCCTGTCGGATCGCCGCCCTGGATCATGAACCCCGGGATGATCCGGTGGAAGACGGCGCCGTCGTAGAACGGGCCACTGTCCGTACCGCCGGCGTTGACGGTGGAGTACGGCGCGCTGCCGTCGGCGAGACCGACGAAGTTGCGCACCGTCTTCGGGGCGTGGTTACCAAAAAGCGCGATCCTGATGTCGCCATGGTTGGTGTGCAGAGTCGCCACGGCCGTCTGGTTGGGTGAGGTCACGCAGTTATGGTGCCACGCGGCAAGCCGAATCTGTTTGTGCCACAGTGGTCGAATGAAGCTTCGTAATCCGCTCATTGCGTCGATCGCGCTCGCCGGGGCGGGCGCCCTGGCCTACCTGGCCCGCGCCAAGCGTCCACAATTGCCAGAACCGGCCGCCGAGCCGCCGCGTCTCGGTTATTCCCGCAACGGCTCGGCGCACTAGTTCCGGCTGTACCTCAGCGGCTGACCGACTTCTTGTACTGGATCTGAGCCAGCGGCACGAAGACGATCAGGATCACCACGACCCACACCAGTGACGTGGTTACCGGATGCTGCATCGTCCACGCGTCCGAGGGCGGGGCCAGCGGACTGGTGTTGCCGAACAGTTCACGGACCGCCTGGGTGACCGCGGACATCGGATTCCACTCGGCGAATATTCGCAACGGCGTCGGCAGATCGTTGATCGGCACGAACGCGTTGGACAGGAAGGTCAGCGGGAAGATCACCATGAAGCTGGCGTTGTTGAACACTTCCGGTGCCCGCACCAGCAGACCGACCACGGCCATCATCCACGACAGCGCGTACGCGAAGAGCAGCATCAACGCGTAGGCCAGCACCGCGTCGAGGAACGACCCACGGATCCGCCAGCCGACCACCAGGCCGGTCAGCGACATCACCACCAGGCTGACGATGTTGATCACCACATCGCTGATGGTGCGACCGACCAACACTGCCGATGACGCCATCGGCAGTGTCCGGAATCGGTCGATGATGCCCTTCTGCATGTCCTCGGCCAAGCCTGCGCCGGTGAACGAGGCGCCGAACACCACGGTCTGGACGAAGATGCCCGCGATCAGGAATTCGCGGTAGCCGCCTTCCATGCCGGGGACCTTGATCGCCGAGCCGAAGACATAGGCGAACATCAGCACGAACATGATCGGCGACATCGTGGTGAAGATCAGCACGTCGGGCACGCGCTTGATCTTGATGACATTGCGTTTGGCGATGGTGATGCTGTCGCTCACCACCATCGACAGGCGTTCGCCGAAGCCTGGATGGGCCACCTCGGCTTTATCGAGCGTGACGGTCATCGGTTCTTTCCTTCCGCGGCGCCCACGGTCGCCGACTCGCGATCACCGTTGACGAGTTCTTCGGCCTCGTGCCCGGTGAGCGTCAGGAAGACATCGTCGAGCGAGGGTCTACGCAGTGAGACGTCGTTGATCTGCACCTTGTGCTCGGTGAGCCGCCCGATGGCGGTGACCAGGTCCTGTGACCCGTCGGCCACCGGCACGGTGAGCTTGCGCAGGCCGGGTTCGAGATGGATCTCGCCATCGGCGAGCCCGCTCAGCACCTGCTGCGCGACGGCCAGTTGATCGATGTGGCCGACAGTGAGTTCGATCCGGTCGCCACCGACGAGGGCCTTGAGTTCGTCGGCCGTGCCGCGCGCGATCACCTTGCCGTGGTCGATCACCGCGATCGCATCGGCGAGGCGGTCGGCCTCGTCCATGTACTGGGTGGTGAGCAGCAGCGTGGTGCCGCCTGCGACCAGTTCCTCGATGACGTCCCACAGGTCGAGCCGGGCACGCGGGTCGAGACCGGTGGTCGGCTCGTCGAGGAACAGCACCGGCGGATTGGCCACCAGCGCGCCTGCCAGGTCCAGGCGCCTGCGCATACCGCCCGAGTAGCCCTTCACCGGCCGGTCGGCGGCATCGCTGAGCCGGAACCGGTCGAGCAGTTCGCGGGCCCGCTCCTTACTGCGCTGGGTGCCGAGGTGGTAGAGCCTGCCGACCATTTCGAGATTCTCGAAGCCGGTGAGGTACTCGTCGACCGCGGAGTACTGGCCGGACGCCCCGATGCGCGAGCGAATGGCCTGTGGATCTTTGAGCACGTCGACGCCCGCGACAGTGGCGGTGCCCTCGTCGGGGATCAGCAAGGTGGTGAAAACGCGGACGGTGGTGGTCTTTCCCGCGCCGTTGGGGCCGAGAAGTGCGGTGACGGTACCTTCCGGAACGGAGAGGTCGAGTCCGTCCAGGGCGACGAGTTTCCCATACCGTTTGACCAGCCCCTCGGCGACGATTGCGTCGGGCATGATTCTCCTGGAGTCGTGGTTGGCGAAGCTTTGCCCCAGTATTGCCCTACCCACCGACAAGTCGCACATGAAATTTCGACGGGGCCCGGCGTCAGATGTACACAATTGTTCGACATGCCGAGACGCGGCGACACGCGGCGAATCGGACTGATTTTCTCTCTCGAGACACGAACAAGAGCACCTTTTCGTTGTGCCGCCGCCACCCGCGAGACGAGAACAGGTTCACCCTATTTCTCGCGTAAAGCATTGCGTACCAGCCGATTCCGGTCTCCGTAAGACACTTGGAAGGTACCCGGCGCACGGACACGGCGATCATCACACCCCAGCCCACCGCCGACACCCGCGCCGACACCCGAAAAATCTCGCGAACTCGCCCGGTGCGCGTACACGAATTCCGCGCGTATCGCGTAGGATCATTCAGGTCGGCCCCTCCCCCCCGGGCCGACCCTACGCGGGCCTCGGCTAACTCCCCCCCTTCGCCGAGGCCCGCTCCCCATTTTCCGGCAAGGTCGCAGCTCGGCAGATCAGCCGATGCGCACCGGTACGCCGAGCGTCACAGTCCGGCCACGTTCCGGCGATCACCCGGCAACCAGGGTTATCGTCGCCCCATGATGCCTGGTCGCGGTGCGATCGCCGGGGTCGTCTTATCGCTGACGCTCCTGGTTGGTTGCACCGGATCCACCGACGACGAGCACCCCACCGCGACGCCGACCGCCGAACTCCCCCCGAATCAAGTCGCCGGTGTCGCGCTGCCCGCCGACGCGGTCGACAAAGCCATCGGACGGCTCGACGAACTGGCGGGCTCGCTGATGGACTCCAGTCGCATCCCCGGCATGGCTGTCGCCGTCGTCCACGGCGGAAAGACCGTGTACGCGAAGGGGTTCGGTGTTCGTGCGGCCGGTGCGCCGGACAAGGTCGACGCCGATACCGTCTTCCAACTGGCCTCGGTGTCGAAGTCGCTGGCCGCGACCGTCGTGGCCAACCAGGTCGGCGCGGACACGGTCGAGTGGACGACCCCCGTCGTCACCCACCTCCCGTCGTTCGCGCTGGCCGATCCCGCCACCACGGCCCAGCTCACCGTCGGCGACCTGCTCGCGCATCGCAGCGGCCTGCCCGACCACGCGGGCGACCGGCTCGAAGACCTCGGCTACGACCAGGCCGCGATCCTCGACAAGCTGCGCCTCGAACCCCTCGACCCGTTCCGGATCACCTACCACTACACCAACTTCGGATTCACGGCCGCAGCCGAATCCGTGGCCGCGGCGGCCGGGAAGGACTGGGCCCAGCTGTCGGCCGATGCCCTCTACACGCCCCTCGGCATGCGCGACACCAGCTCGCGCTTCGACGACTTCCACGCCCGCCCGAATCGTGCGGTCGGGCACGTGAACATCGATGGCGACTGGGTCGCCCGCTACGTGCGCGACCCAGACCCCCAGTCCCCCGCCGGCGGCGCGAGCTCGTCGGTGAACGACATGGCCCGCTGGCTGACGATGCTGCTCGGCGACGGCACAGCGGGCGCGACGACCATCGCCCCGCCCGAAGCGCTGCTACCCGCCGTCACGCCACAGATCGTCTCGGCACCGCCATCGACGCCCGCCGCGCGGGCGGGCAGCTACGGGTACGGCTTCAATGTGTCGATCTCCTCGGCCGGTCGCACCGCCAACAGCCATTCCGGCGCCTTCACCCTCGGCGCCGCGACCAACTTCCTGGTGATCCCGTCCGCCGACGTGGCCATCGTCGCGCTGACGAACGCGGCGCCGCTCGGCATCCCGGAGACCCTCACCGCCGAGTTCGGCGATCTGGTGCAGTTCGGCGAACTGCGCGAGGACTGGCGCGGGCTGTACCGCGAGGCGTTCACCGGCGTCAACGAGCCCGAAGGCGACCTTTCCGGCCGGCCGGCCCCGGCGAATCCGGCTCCCGCGCAAGCACTACCGACCTACGCGGGTACCTATGACAGCGACTACTGGGGCCCCGCGACGATCTCGGCGACCGAATCGGGCCTGATCCTCACCATCGGCCCCGCACGGCGGGAGTACCCACTGCGGCACTGGGAAGGTGACACCTTCGCCTTCGATCCGAGCGGTGAGAACGCCCCGCCCGGCAGCGTCTCCTCGGCGCGGTTCGCCGACGGCACGCTGACCATCGACTACTTCGACGAGAACGGCCTGGGCACCTTCACCAGAAGTAATTGATCAGGCGAACGCGCGCCACGCGGTCGCCAGCCGCGCCGCCCTGACCTTGCCTGCCACCCCGAGCAGCGGCACGTCACGCTCCCAGCGCTTCCTGACCTCCGGGTCAACCGGCGCCCACAGCGGCTCCAGTTCCGCGCGCAGACCGGTGAGCCGATCGAAGAGGCCGCCGAGCGCGATGTGCACACCCGGAGAGCTCGGGTCCTCGGCACCGACCCCACGTACCGCCGCAAACAGCGCCAGCAGCTGTTCTACGGGCTCCGCGGGCCACTGGGCTAGCCGGGCAACCCGGACGAGTTGACCGAGCACAGCGGCCACCACGTGCAGGTCCTCAACCGTCCGGAACGGCTTCAGATAGTCCGTGTAGCCGTCACCGGGCAGCAGTTCGCCCGGCGCGGCGTCGAAGGTGACTCCCGCGTGCGGGATCTCGGGTGCGAAGGGCAGCGCGGGCAGCGGCGTGATCGCGGCGGACACACCGGCGGGCACCAGCACGGCGCGCAGGATCGGCCTGCCATCAGGCTGGGTACCGGATCGGGCGATCACCAGGAATCGATCGGCGAAGGTCCCGAGCGTGGCGAAGGATTTCGTCCCGCTGACGACACCGTCGGCACTCACCGTCGTGGTCATCGTCGACGGCCGCGCACCAGCGGCTTCGGTGGCACACATCGAGGAGAGCGCGGCGGGATCGAGCGAGGGCACCAGCGCGTGCAGCGCTTCCTGATATCCACCGAGAAACGCGAGACCTGTGCCCGCACTGTCGAATCCGGCGATCGCCGCCCGGTCGATGGAACTCGCGAAATCGTGGGACCGTGCACGGTGGCGTGCCCACACCGCGGCGAAATCAGCCGAAACAGAGTCGGCGGGTGTGGTGGTGAGGAGAAAATCGAATACCGAGGAATTCACAGATGTGGAGCCTAGGGGAATCGAACCCCTAACCCCTGCCTTGCAAAGGCAGTGCTCTGCCAATTGAGCTAAGGCCCCTTACTGGTCGCTGACCAGTTGGCAACCCGAAATCAGCGAGTGGTGACGTCGCGCCAGAGGTCTGCGTCGTCGCGCTTGCGGAATTTGCTGACACCGATGAGAACGGCGATCACAACACCGACCATGAGGACAATCTTCATGATTCCCACCCTACTGTGCTGTTCGGGAGTGGGCCTAGGAGGACTTGAACCTCCGACCTCTTCGTTATCAGCGAAGCGCTCTAACCGCCTGAGCTATAGGCCCGAACTCATTTCGATCCCCGCCTGAGCAGTGAACCGCAACGAGAAACGAGGTTACCTTACCTGGCTACCGATAACCAAAACGGCCGGTCAGACCCAGTTTTCTGAGCTGACCGGCCGTCGGAGAAAACCTACTTCTAGTCGGGATCGGCCAGGGTTATCTGGATGCCACCGACCAGATCGCAGCACTGGTTGTAGATGAACACGCCGACCGTGGCCAGCGCGGTGAACAGCACCACGTTGATCAGGCCGATCACACCCGCGTAGCCGAACACCGTGCCCGCGTCGATCAGGCTCGACGAGCTGCCCTCCTGGTTCAGCATCTCGCCCAGCGAGTTGTCCAGGTTGTCCCAGACGCCCATGCCGGCCAGCACGATGTAGAGCAGGCCGACGGCCACCATCCACACGAAGAACAGCGCGACGCTGATCACCAGCGTGATCTTCAGGGTCGACCACGGGTCGATCCGGCGGATCTGCACCGTCGCGCGAAGTGGCTCACCCGACGCGGCGGCCGCGATGGCCACCGGAGCCGCGGGCGAGACCGTGCCCGCCGCGGCGGCCCGTGCACTCGGCCCCATGCTGTGCTGTTGGTACTGGGGCTGCGGCGCCATCGGTAGACCGGGGGGCACCACCGGCGCCTCGGGTGCCGGGTGGCGCACGTCGGATAGGTCGGGCATGTCCTTGACCAGTTCCGGACGCGCGATGCTGCGGGTCGGCCCGTCGATACCGACGGACTTCACCATCGCCGCTTCCTTGCGGGCCGCCTTGGCCGCCAGGTCCGCCGTGGTGCGGGCGTTGGACGCACCACTGCCCTTGAGCCCGCCCGAGGCCGCCCCCGATGAGGGCCGCCCCTGGCTCGGCGATTCGCCGGGCCGGTACAGGTTCGACTGCGGTTCGCGCTGCGGCAGCTGAGCCCACCCGTCCTGGTAGGGCGACGATTTGCTGCCCTTACCGTCGAGCGAATCGGTCCCGGCCGCACCGGATTCCGGCGCCGCGCCCTCGGCCGGATCGCCCTGGCGTGGGATCGGCCGCGGCGGGATCGGAGACGTGGCGATCCGCTCGGTGACGCCGTTGGTCTGGTTCCGATCGTCGTTCGACTGATTCGGTGTGGTCAATGGAATCCTCAGATCCGTTCGTTGCCGCCGCTATTTGGTGTGTTACTCCGAAGCCGCGTCGCCGAGGAGCTGATCGGGATCGGGCTCGTCGGCGTTGCGCGCGATCGCTAGCAAGGTATCGCCATCCGCGAGGTTCATCAATCGGACGCCCTTGGTCTGGCGTCCGGCCTTACGAACCTGCTTGGCTGCGGTGCGGATGACGCCACCACTGGAAGTGATCGCGTACAACTCGTCCTCGTCGTCGACGATGAGCGCACCCACCAGGCTGCCACGCTTCGGATCGTATTGGATTGTCAATACGCCTTTTCCGCCACGGCCCTGTGCGGTGTACTCCTCGATCGCGGTCCGCTTCGCATACCCGCCGGCCGTCGCGACCAGCAGATATGTCTCCAACCGGACCACATTGAGCGAGAGCAGCTCGTCGTCGGTGTTGAAGCGCATGCCCTGCACGCCGGAGGTGGCGCGACCCATCGGACGCAGCGCCTCATCGGTCGCGGCGAAGCGGATCGACTGACCGTGCGCCGAGACCAGGAGCAGGTCATCCTCGGACGAACACAGCACCGCACCGACCAATTCGTCGTCGTCGCGCAGGTTCACCGCGACGATGCCGCCGGAGCGGTTGGAGTCGAAATCGGTGAGTTTGGACTTCTTCACCAGGCCCGCGCGTGTCGCGAGCACCAGGTACGGGGCGTCCTCGTAGGTCTTGAGCTGGATGATCTGGGCGATCTTCTCATCCGGCTGGAACGCGAGCAGGTTGGCCACATGCTGACCACGCGCGGTCCGGTTGGCCTCGGGCAGCTCGTAGGCCTTGGCCCGGTAGACGCGGCCCTTGTTGGTGAAGAACAGCAGCCAGTCGTGCGTGGACGACACGAAGAAGTGCTTGACGATGTCGTCCTGCTTGAGGCCGGCGCCCATCACGCCCTTGCCGCCGCGCTTCTGCGAGCGGTAGAGGTCGGTCTTGGTGCGCTTGGCGTAGCCGGTCTCGGTGATCGTCACGACCACGTCCTCGCGGGCGATCAGATCCTCGTCGTTGACGTCACCGTCGGCGGCGATGATCCTGGTCCGGCGGTCATCGCCGTACTTCTCGACGATCTCGGCCAGCTCGTCACGCACGATCGCGCGCTGACGTTCCGGCTTTTCCAGAATGTCCTTGTAGTCGGCGATCTCGAGCTCGATCTTGGTCAGATCGTCGATGATCTTCTGCCGCTCCAGCGCCGAGAGGCGGCGCAGCTGCATGTCCAGGATCGCGGTCGACTGGATCTCGTCGATGTCGAGCAACTGCATCAGCCCGGTGCGCGCGGTGTCGGTGTTGGCCGAGCGGCGGATCAACGCGATGACCTCGTCGAGCACGTCGAGCGCTTTGACCAGGCCGCGCAGGATGTGAGCCCGTTCCTCGGCCTTGCGCAGCAGGTAACGGGTGCGCCGGACGATGACTTCCAACTGGTGGTTGGTGTAGTACCGGATCATCTGGTCCAGGCGCAGCGTGCGCGGCACACCATCGACGATCGAGAGCATGTTCGCGCCGAAGCTGGTCTGCAGCTGGGTGTGCTTGTAGAGGTTGTTCAGCACCACCTTCGCCACGGCGTCACGCTTGACCGTGACCACGATGCGCATGCCGACACGGTCGGAGGACTCGTCGTGGATATCGGAGATACCCGCGATCTTCGCGTCCTTCACCTGCTCGGCGATGGAGTTGACGAAGTTGTCGGTGTTGACCTGGTACGGCAGTTCGGTGATGACGATCGTGGTGCGACCACGCGCGTCTTCCTCGATCTCCACCACACCGCGCATACGGATGGAACCGCGACCGGTGGTGTAGGCGTCGTGGATACCCTGGCCGCCGACGATCAAGCCATGCGTCGGGAAGTCGGGGCCCTTGACCCGTTCCATGCAGGCGGCGAGGGTGGATTCCTCGTCGGCCTCGTAGTTCTCCAGCGCCCAGTAGATGGCCTCGGCCAGCTCATTGAGGTTGTGCGGCGGGATGTTGGTCGCCATGCCGACCGCGATGCCGTTGGAGCCGTTCATCAGCAGCGCGGGCACGCGCGCGGGCAGCACGGTCGGCTCCTGCGAGCGACCGTCGTAGTTCGGGACGAAATCGACCGTCTCCTGGTCGATATCGCGCAGCATCTCCATCGCGAGCGGCGTCAGGCGGCACTCGGTGTACCGCATGGCGGCCGCGCCGTCGTTGCCGCGGGAACCGAAGTTGCCCTGGCCGTCGACCAGTGGGTAGCGCAGCGACCACGGCTGGGCCATGCGCACGAGGGTGTCGTAGATCGACGAGTCGCCGTGCGGGTGGTAGTTACCCATGGTCTCGGCGACCGGGCGAGCGGACTTAACATAGCCGCGATCGGGACGGTAGCCGTTGTCGTACATCGCGTAGAGCACGCGACGGTGCACCGGCTTGAGGCCGTCGCGCACATCGGGCAGCGCGCGGCCAACGATCACGCTCATCGCGTAATCGATGTAGCTGTTCTGCATTTCGGTCTGGATGTCGACCGGTTCGATCCGGTCGCCCGCACCGCCGGTCGGCGGCAGCGTGGTCTCAGTCATCAAATCTCCTTCGAGGGGCTGACATGCGAACGGGCGCGCCCCAGGGCGCAGCGCCGCTTACACATCGAGGAAACGGACGTCCTTGGCATTGCGGGTGATGAAGCTGCGACGTGCCTCCACGTCCTCGCCCATCAGCACGGAGAACAGCTCGTCGGCCGCGGCCGCGTCGTCGAGCGTCACCTGACGAAGCACCCGAACCGCGGGGTCCATCGTGGTTTCCCACAGCTCCTTGGCGTTCATCTCGCCCAGACCCTTGTAGCGCTGGACGCCGTCTTCCTTGTTGATCTTCTTGCCCGCGGCGAGGCCGGCCTCGATCAGCGCGTCGCGCTCGCGGTCGGAGTAGGCGAACTCCGGCTCCGTACGCATCCACTTGAGCTTGTACAGCGGCGGCTGGGCCAAGAACACGTGACCGTGCTCGACCAGCGGACGCATGAAGCGGAACAGCAGCGTGAGCAGCAGCGTCGCGATGTGCTGACCGTCCACGTCGGCGTCGGCCATCAGGATGATCTTGTTGTAGCGCAGCTTGGCGATATCGAACTCGTCGTGGATACCGGTGCCGAACGCGGTGATGATCGACTGGACCTCGTTGTTCTTGAGGACACGGTCGATGCGGGCCTTCTCGACGTTGATGATCTTGCCGCGCAGCGGGAGGATCGCCTGGTACATCGAGTCGCGACCCGACTTCGCCGAGCCACCGGCGGAGTCGCCCTCGACGATGTAGATCTCGCACTTGCCCGGATCCTTCGACCGGCAGTCGGCCAGCTTGCCCGGCAGTCCGCCCAGGTCGGTCGCCGACTTGCGACGCACCAGCTCGCGCGCCTTACGGGCGGCCATCCGGGCCTGCGCCGAGGACACCGCCTTCTGCACGATGGTCTTCGCGTCGGCCGGGTTGGCCTCGAACCAGTGCTGCAGGTGCTCGTTGCAGGCACGCTGCACGAACGACTTGACCTCGGTGTTGCCCAGCTTGGTCTTGGTCTGGCCCTCGAACTGCGGCTCGCCGACCTTGACGCTCACGATGGCGGCCAGGCCCTCGCGAATGTCGTCACCGGTGAGGTTGCCGTCCTTCTCCTTGAGGAGCTTCTTCTCCTTGGCGTACTTGTTGACCACCGTGGTGAGCGCCGCGCGGAAGCCCTCTTCGTGGGTGCCGCCCTCGTGGGTGTTGATCGTGTTGGCGAAGGTGTGGACCGACTCGGAGTAGCCCGAGTTCCACTGCATCGCGACCTCGAGCTCGTGGCCGGTGCCCTTGACCGTGTAGCCGACGACCGAGTTGTGGATGGCCGACTTGGTGCGGTTGATGTGGCGGACGAAGTCCACCAGACCGCCCGGGTAGTGGTAGGTGCGGGTCTTCACCTTGTGTTCGACCGCTTCCGCGGCGACCACCTCGGCATCCTTGGGCGCCTCGGCGGTCTCACTCACCACTTCGTCGGTGACGTCGCCGACGGCGACCCGCTCGTCGGTGAGCTTGATGGTGAGGCCCTTGTTCAGGAAGGCCATCTCCTGCAGGCGCCGCGCCACGGTCTCGAAGTTGTAGGTGGTGGTCTCGAAGATGTCCGGATCAGCCCAGAACCGCACCGTGGTGCCGGTCGCCTTGGTCGCCTCGCCCTGCATGAGCTTGCCGGGCTTGGCGTCCTTGTAGGTCTGGTTCCAGTGGTAACCGTCGACGTCGATCTCGACCTCGACCTTGGTCGAGAGCGCGTTCACCACCGAGATACCGACACCGTGCAGACCACCCGACACCGCGTAGGAGTCGGAGTCGAACTTGCCACCCGCGTGCAGCTGGGTCATGACGACCTCGATCGTCGGCACGCCCTGGGCGTGCATCCCGACCGGGATGCCACGACCGTCGTCGATCACCTCGACGCCGCCGTCGGCGAGCAGGGTCACCTCGACCTTGCTGGCGTAACCGGCCATCGCCTCATCGACCGAGTTGTCCACAACCTCCCAGATGAGGTGATGCAGACCGCGTTCACCGGTGGACCCGATGTACATGCCAGGGCGCTTGCGCACCGCCTCGAGGCCTTCGAGGACCGTGATGGAAGAGGCACCGTAGCCTGAATTGTTGCCCGATGCGTTGGAGTCGTTGGCAGCCACTTCTCGGTAGCTCTCCTTACTTGCTGATCCCTGGCGCAGCGATCCGGGCAGCACGCGCACGGCTCCAGAGGAGCCATCAGAAATCACGGACTGCACAGCACGCGCCGAGGGTTCGCCGCTGGTTACGTCACCATCCTACTGGTAAGCCCAACTTACAGTGCACCTACGACACCCCTGAGGTCGCCGTGAATGCAAGAAATCGGCAAACCGCGAGGCGGTTCCGCCTCCCCGAGTATTTTGCCGGTCTTAGGCGCAAATAGAGTATGTCCTCGGACCAGCAGTCGGGATGCGTGAGATTTGTGAGGTTCGGCGGGAAGTTACCCATTCGAAAGTTATCCACAGGCCCTGTGCACATGTCCACAACTTCAGGTCTGAGAGCAGCGCGGGCGCAACGGATCTCGCCCTGGTCACCGCGCGGCTACCCGTAGGTATCGCGCGGGCCACGGCCCTTGATGTGGCGATCGCCCTTGCGCCAGCTCGGCGCGGCGGGGCCGGTGATGCGCAGCGAGGTGACCACGCCATGACCGACCGCGGCATTGATCTTGGCCAGGATCTGACTCTGCAACATACGCAGCTGGGTGGCCCACGCGGTGGACTCCGCGGCGATCTTGAGCACACCGCCTTCGAGGGTCACCGGGGTGGCGTGGGACGCGATGTCCTCACCGACCACGCGCGGCCAACTGCCGAACACCGTGCCCTCGGCTACCTTGCCTGACCAGCCACGATTCTTCGCGAGCGAGCCGCTGAGCGCGCCGAGGAGCTGGGGATCACGAGCATCGGGGCCCGAGCCGGACCAGCCGCTGCGGCGCCTGCCACCGGCCCGCAACTTGCGCACCGGCGATGCCCTGCCCTGCCCGACGGACTTGCCACTCGCCTTGGCCGCGGCACGCGCCTCCTCCAGCGCGCGGCGGGCCAGATCGATGCCGCGCAGCTCCGGTGCGGGTTCTTCCGGCACGGGTTTCCGCCTTCCGGTGTCGAGGGTGGCCGAGTGTGGATGGAGTCTACGCCGGGGCGCCGACCGGCTCGTCGAGCACCGATCCGGCATATGTCCAGCATGTTGCCGGTTTTCCACAGGGGCTGGGGATAACTATCGCGATCTGTGCATATCTTCGGCGTGTTCGACGACTTCGGGGACGATCTGTGAGATACGCCGGTCGGCCTCACCGGTCGTTTGCACACGCAACGGTTCGGCGGCCAGTTCCGACGGCACGTCCTCGGCCACCGCGGCCGTGATCAACACCTGCTCAGCATTCGCGGCCACCGCCGCGAGGGCGGCGCGGCGGCGGCGGTCGAGTTCGGCGAACACGTCGTCGAGCAGCAGCACCGGTTCGGAGCCCTCAGTGCGCAACAGCTCGAACGAGGCCAACCGCAGCGCCAGGGCGAACGACCAGGACTCACCGTGACTGGCGTATCCCTTCGCGGGCGCGCTGCCGAGCAGCAACTCCAGATCGTCGCGATGTGGACCGACCAGACAGACCCCGCGATCGAGTTCCCGGTTCCTCGCGGCGGCCAGCTCGCGCAGCATGATCTCGTGCAGCAGTTGTGCATCAGTTGCCTCGGGCACCCTGGCCGGATCGAGGAGTTCCGGTGGGAGATACCCGGAGCGGTAAGTGATTGCGGCAGGGCGTGATTCGGGGGCGATCGACCGATATCCCTGGGACAGATGGGGATACAGGTCGTGGACCAGGCGCAGCCGCTCGGCGAGCAGCACCGCCGCGTGGTCGGCGAGGTGCCCGTCCCACACGTCGAGGGTGCCCAGATCGGCACGCGAACGAGACTGGCGCCCAGCGGTTTTCAACAGGGCCGAGCGTTGCCGCAACACCTTGTCGTAGTCGGCGCGCACACCGGCCAGCCTGGGCAACCGGGCTGTGGACAACTCGTCGAGGAACCGGCGCCGCTCCCCCGGATCCCCACGCACCAGCGCCAGATCTTCCGGCGCGAACAGCACGGTGTGCAGAATCCCCAGGATTTCGCGTGAGCGGCGCACCGGCGAGCGATTGATCTGCGCGCGATTGGCACTGCCGGCCTTGAGTTCCACATCCACGCGCAGTTCCCGGCCGGTGTTCACCACGGTGGCCCCGATCCTGGCCTGGGTGGCGCCCATCCGGATCAACGGCGCGTCGGCGGAGACCCGGTGCGAGCCGAGCGTCGCCAGATAGCCGACTGCCTCGAGCAGATTGGTCTTGCCGTTGCCGTTCGCCCCCAGCAGCACCGTGCGCCCTGGGGATAACTCGAGGTCGGCGTGTTCCCACGAACGGAAATCACGGACCGACAGCTCACGGATGAACATGCAGGCCTAGCCGCCCCCGCTGCCGGCTCAGCCGGGCAGCCGGACCGGCATCAACAGGTAGATGTACTGGCTCTCCAGCGCCGCGAACGCGCCCGATTCGAGCACCTTGGGCTCCTCGTCGGAGGCAGGCAGCAGCACGGCGGGACGGCTGGGGGTGGTGAACCCGAAGGTGACCCGGTCGGTGTGCAGCGCGGCCAGGCCTTCGGTCAGGTAGCCGGGGTTGAACGCGATGGTGAGTGGTTCACCGCGGAAATCCGCTTCCAGCCATTCCTCGGCCCGGCCCGCGTCGTCCCCACCCGCTGACAGCAGCACGCCGTCGGTGGAGAACTCGAGCCGCACCTGGGCACCGCGCTCGGCGACCAGGGCGACACGCTTGATCGCCTCGGACAGCACGGCCACGGGCAAGGTGGCGATGGAGGTGTGCTCCTTGGGGAGCAACTGGCGGAACTTGGGGAATTCCGCGTCGAGCAGCCGGGTGGTGGTGCGCCTGCCGCCATTGACGATGCCGAGCAGGCCGTCGGCGCCGCCACCGCTGCCCAGCGACAGCTGCACGGGTGCCTCGGCGGCACCGAGGGTCTTCGCGGCCTCGGACAGCGTGCGCGCGGGGATGAGCACCGCGGTCTCGATATCGGAGCGGGTCGGCTGCCACTGCAGGTGGCGCACGGCGAGGCGGAAGCGGTCGGTGGCGGCGAGCACCACGTCGTTGCCCTCGATCTCGACCCGGATGCCGGTGAGCATCGGCAGGGTGTCGTCGCGGCCCGCGGCGACGGCGACCTGGCCGACGGCCTCGGCGAACACGTCGACGGTGAGTTCACCGGTCTGCTGCGGTACCTCGGGCAGCTGGGGATAGTCCTCGACCGGCATGGTCGGCAGGGAGAACTTCGCGCTGCCACAGGCGATGAGCACGCGGGTGCCGTCGACGGAGACATCGACCGGCTTGTTCGACAGCGACTTGGTGATGTCGGCGAGCAGGCGGCCCGAGACCAGCACCTGGCCGGGACCGGCGACCTCGGCCGCGACGCGCATCTGCGCGGAGACCTCGTAGTCGAACCCGGAGACCGTCAGGCCGTTCTCGTCGGCCACCAGCAGTACACCGCCCAGCACAGGCACCGGAGGCCGGGACGGGAGACTGCGCGCCACCCAGGCCACCGATTCGGCGAAGTCCTCTCGGGCGACCCGAAACTTCATGCTCGCAAGCTCCATCGCCCGATTTGTCCTCTCCGAGTTTCGAATCCGTGTGCGGGGGTGTGTCAGCGGAGTTGAACTGCTGTGTCGGCCGCGCCATGAGTCTCGCACAACCAACCGACAACCAAACGGTACCCGTGCGGTGCGCGAACTCCGCATCGACCCTCCCGGCCGATTCCGCCTCGTCGAACCACCCCGTTCCTCCTTGCCTGCCTGTGAGTGAACAACCGACGAAGCCGAGCCTCCCCAACCGAGTTTCCACACACCCTGTTTTAAAAGAGTTCTCTCTAGAAGGAGAACTGAAGTAGTAGTAGGCACTGTGGAATCTGTGGATTTCGCCCGAATCCGCAGGTCAGAGGGCTTGATGGCATGGGGATGGCCTTGGGGTGACTCGAGGATGAATCAGCGGTGGCTGTGGAGGAGTGAAGTTGTCCCCATTCCATCCTCGAGTTGTCCTCGAGTTGTTCCACCGGATTCACCCGGTTGTTCACACGTCGGGCCAGCCTGGTGGCAACGGTGTGGATTCCTCGAGGACTCCACAGGGACTCCTCGAGGAATCCACAGGCCGGATTCGGTGACGTCGCAGGTCACCGCTAGTGCACAGGTGTTAGTGGAGCGTCTTGTGGATGATGTGGACAACTGCCTGTGCATGAACGCTGCACACCCGCCCCCAACACCCTGTGCACCGACCGGTGCACAAAGGTGTGGATTCCTCGAGGAATCCACAGGAATTCCTCGAGGAATCCACAGGGCAAAAAAGAACACCGCCCCAGCTCAGGGCGGTGTTCGGGGTTGGGGATGAAATCAGCGGGAGCGCTGTTTAATTCGGGCTGTGAGTTCTTGGACCTGGTCGTAGACGCGCCGGCGCTCGGTCATCTCCTTGCGCACCTTTTTCTCCGCGTACATCACCGTGGTGTGGTCGCGACCGAACGCCTGGCCGATCTTGGGCAGCGACAGATCGGTGAGCTCACGGCACAGGTACATCGCGATCTGGCGGGCCTGCGCCAGCGGACGCGCCTTGCCGGGCCCGGTCAGCTCCTCGAGCGTGGTGTTGAAGTACTCGGCGGTGACAGCCATGATCGTCGCCGCGTTGATCTCCAGTGCCGCGGTATCCGGCATCAGATCGCGCAGCACCACCTCGGCCAGCGAGAGATCGAGCGGCTGACCGTTGAGCGAGGCGAACGCCGTCACCCGGATCAGCGCGCCCTCGAGCTCACGGATATTGCGCTCCACCCGGCTCGCGATCAGCTCGAGCACGTCGTGCGGCACATCGAGCCGGTCCATCCGCGCCTTCTTGCGCAGGATCGCGATGCGAGTCTCCAGCTCAGGGGGCTGCACATCGGTGATCAGGCCCCACTCGAAGCGGGTCCGCAGCCGTTCCTCCAGGGTGGCCAGCTGCTTGGGCGGGCGATCCGAGGACACCACGATCTGCTTGTTCGCGTTGTGCAGGGTGTTGAAGGTGTGGAAGAACTCCTCCTGGATGCCTTCCTTGCCCTCGATGAACTGGATGTCGTCCACCAGAAGGATGTCGGTCTCGCGGTAGCGGCGCTTGAACGCGACCTTGCGGTCGTCGCGCAGGCTGTTGATGAAGTCGTTGGTGAATTCCTCGGTGGAGACGTACTTCACCCGCATGCCGGGAAACAGTCGCTGCGCGTAGTGACCCGCCGCGTGCAGCAGATGGGTCTTGCCCAATCCCGAAGCGCCCCAGACGAACAGCGGGTTGTAGGCGCGTGCGGGCGCCTCCGCGATGGCGACCGCGGCCGCGTGCGCGAACCGGTTGGACGCGCCGATGACGAAGGTCTCGAACGTGTACTTGGCATTGAGACTGGCCGACGACGAGGACTGCGGCGGCGCTTCTGGCGACTTGTTGAAATAGGTCGGCCAGTTGTTGCGGTTGCTCACCACCGGTTCGTCGTCGACCGGCTGGGCACCGGGCTGACCTGGGAACGGTTTGTCCTGGCCCTCGGCGCTCGGCTCCTCGGAGCGGGCGGCGGCGGGCTCGTCGGACGGCCTGCCGCGGTTCGGCGCACGCTGCGGCGACGGGTCGGGAGTGAACAATGACTCCTGCCCGGAGTGGTCGCGGCGCGGCGCGGCCGCCTGCTCACGGCGCGCGGGCGGTGCGGTCTCGGGAACCCGCTGGTCCGGACGCCCGCCACGGAACTCACCGCGGCCGCCGAACTCGGCACCGGGATAGTCGGGTGCCGGGTACGCCGCGGTCGGCTCGAAGTCGGTGCCGGGGAACTCGTTGCGCTCGCCCTGGTATTCGGGTGTCTGGGTGTAGTCGGCCGGTGTCTGCTTGTACTCCGGCTGCTGGCCGTACTCCGAGGGTGCCTGCTGGTATTCGGACTGCTGGCCGTAGTCGGCGGGTGCCTGCTGGTACTCGGGCTGGCCGTACTCCGAGGGAGCTTGGTTGTATTCCGCGGACTGGCTGAAGTCCGACGGTGTCTGCTTGTACTCCGGCTGCTGCTGGTACTCGGGCTGTTGCTGCTGGTACTCCGGTTCGGCCGGGTACTCACGGTGCCCCGCGTAGTCGTTGCGCTCGCCGTACTCGCCGGCCTGCCCGGGGTACTCCCGGCCGCCGTAGCTGTTCGGGTACTCACCGTTGGCCGGATAGTCGGGGGACGACTGATAATCGTTGCCGTACTCGCCGCCCTGGGCGGGGTACTCGCCCGCGCCGTAACGCGGCCTGCCGTACTCGCCGCGAGCGGCGTAGTCGGGAACACTGAAATCGGGGCCGGGATAACCGGCGGGCGGGCGCACCTGCTCGCGCGGACGCTCCGGCCTGCTCGTCATCCTGGCGTGCCGAGGCGAACTACCTGCCCGCTCCCCCGCGGCCGGGCTCGGCGCGGCGATGCGTACGCCGAGTCCTTCCACTTGGGGGCCGAGCCTGCGGCCGAGCGATCGCAGGATCGGCTCGCGCAGATCGCGCTCGATCGCCTCCTGTGCCAGCGACGACGGAACCGACAGCAACGCGAAACCCTGCGCGACGGTGAGTGGCTTCACCAGCTTCAACCAGGCCTGCTGCGCACGACTCACCGCGGGGATGGCGCCGTCGGCAGAGCCGGTGGTGAGCTCGGCGACCACCTCCGGCCACACTGTGGCCAGCACGTTTTGCTCGTCGTCCATACAGCGTCCTCCCCGGACCGGTTTGTTGGGGCCCACGGCCTTCGCGCACGCCGGAAAGCACCCGTGAACAGGTGTAATCCAGTGATCCTGCGTACAACCGAAGCCGGTTCGAACGCTGTGGCCCGGTGATCGGCGGACTACGGCGCGGGCACCGACGGCCCCACGAATATGCCACTGCGGCCGTCTGTCCACATAATTATCCACAGATGTGGACAAACCTGGGGATAAAGGAATTCTGCCAGCGTGTGGCAGCGAATGGGGCTGGACCTGCGGTTCTTCAGCAATCCCCCGGCTACAGAGGTTAGCTGGCCGGGCCACGCAACGCCAGGGGTGTGGAAGAACTCACGAAAAGTGGCCGCATGCGTCACTGTGGCCCGGGCGTGTCGTGCCTGGTCGGGCTCCCCCCACGTCGAACAAGCACCGATCCCTTGGTCCGTTCGGGCGTC
Organism: Nocardia sp. NPDC058480; assembly: GCF_042720495.1. NCBI lineage: Bacteria > Bacillati > Actinomycetota > Actinomycetes > Mycobacteriales > Nocardiaceae > Nocardia > Nocardia sp. NPDC058480. The sequence goes on from NZ_JBHXMN010000003.1 coordinate 283,046, forward strand.
CGGTAGCCTTGACGCTGTGCCGGTGACAGGTACGTGGGGGCCGAGTTTGACCCGTCCCTTCGGGATAAGTACCCTCGTACAGTCACCCCTTGGCGCGGTTGGCGGCTGTCTGCTGCACATCGATCGCCAAGGCAATCTGTGCGTAGACCGCGGTCCGCAGCGCAGACAAATCATTTGTACAGACTTCGGGCGCCGAATGGTGCCCACCTACTACAGGAGTGTTGACCGTGGCCAAGGGCAAGCGGACGTTCCAGCCGAACAACCGTCGTCGGGCTCGCGTCCACGGCTTCCGTCTCCGGATGCGTACCCGTGCGGGTCGCGCCATCGTTGCGGCGCGTCGCCGTAAGGGCCGTACCGAACTGACTGCCTGATCGCGCGTAGTCGGACGCTCGGGTGTTGCCTGAGCCGTATCGGTTGCACCACCGTGCCGAATTCTCCCGCACGGTGCGCCGCGGTCAGCGAATCGGGAGGCGAGATCTCGTCGTACACGCGCTCACGCACGGGTACGACGATGTCGCCGACGGCGATTCCCTGGTCCGCGTAGGCGGTCCTCGGTTCGGACTGATTGTCAGCAAGGCGGTGGGTAACGCGGTGGTTCGCCACCGGGTGGCCCGCCGCCTGCGTCATATGTGCGCCCAGGTGGTCGACGAACTACCGGTCGGCACCGACGTCGTGATCCGGGCACTGCCCGGTGCCGCTACCGCCGATTCCGCCGAGTTGCTGCGCCAGCTGCGCGCCGGTCTGCGCAAGCTCGGCTTGCGCGCGACACCGGAGCTCGCGCTCGGTCGCACCCCGGCCGGTGAACGGCGATGAGGACCCTCACCCGCCTCCCCGCGAAAGCCTTGATCTCGCTGATCGAGCTCTACCGGACCTATGTCTCCCCCACTCGGATGCCGATCTGCCGGTTCACCCCCACCTGCAGTGAGTACGCGGTGACTGCCTTGCGTACCCGCGGGTTCGTCGTCGGATCGGCGCTCACGGTCGTGCGGCTCGCGAAATGCGCGCCCTGGCACCCTGGAGGGTGGGATCCCGTGCCAGAGCGCGGGTCGAAAGCCTGCACACAGTCATCGCCCGCGCTGATCGGCGATACGAACGACGGGAGTACCTAGAGCCGTGCTCGACATCATCTATTGGCCGGTATCCGCAATTCTGTGGTTCTGGCACAAGGCCTTCGGCTTTGTGTTCGGTGCCGACAGCGGGCTCACGTGGAGCCTTGCCGTGGTGTTCCTGGTCTTCACCCTCCGGCTGGTGCTGTACAAGCCGTTCGTGAAGCAGGTCCGCACCACCAAACAGATGCAAGAGCTGCAGCCCCAGATCAAGGAGCTGCAGAAGAAGTACAAGAACGACCGCGAGACCATGGCGCGGGAGATGCAGAAGCTGCAGAAGGAACACGGCTTCAACCCGCTCATGGGCTGCCTGCCGGTCCTGGTGCAGGTGCCTGTCTTCCTCGGTCTGTTCCATGTGCTGCGCTCGTTCAACCGCACCGGCCACGGCTTCGGTCAGCTGGGCATGTCTGCCTACGACAACGCGCACACCCCGAACTACATCTTCAGCGCGACCGACGTCCAGTCGTTCCTGAGCGCTCGCATCTTCGGTGCGCCGATCGCATCCTTCATCACCGCGCCCGCCAGCGAGATGCAGGCGTTCGCCGATTGGGGCGGTACGCCGACCAAGCTGAACATCGCGATGATCGCGGTTCCGCTGATGATCATCGCCGGTCTCGCGACCCACTTCAACGCTCGCGCATCGGTACAGCGGCAGACGCCCGAAGCTGCCGCCAACCCGCAGGCCGCCATCATGAACAAGCTGTCGCTGTGGGTCTTCCCGCTCGGCGTGATGGTCGGTGGCCCCTTCCTGATGATCGGCATCCTGCTCTACTGGGTGGCCAACAACATCTGGACCTACGGACAGCAGCACCTGGTGTTCGGCCGGATGGAAAAGGAAGACGAAGAGCGCAAGCAGAAGAAGATGGAGCTGCGGTCGCAGAACGCACCAAAGCCCGGTGCCAAGCCGGTCGACGTCCGCAAGAAGCAGGACGCCCCGGCCGATGACGAGCCGTCGGCGAACGGTACCGCGGCGACCAACGGCACCACCCCCAAACAGTCAGCCAAGCAGGGCGGCGGCAAGCGCAGGCCCGGCGGGCAGCAGCGGCCGGGTAACCGTGGCCGTGCGAACCAGAAGCGTAAGCGCTGAGACGCGATCGGATAGAGGGAATCCAATGACTGTTGAGACCGAGACCGACGGAGGGGACGCCACTGTGGCGACAACTGCTGTTGACGTCGTGAACGACGCCGAAGAAGCGTTGATCGAAGAGGGCGAGATCGCGGGCGACTATCTCGAGCAGCTACTCGACGTGCTCGACTTCGACGGCGATATCGACCTCGATGTCGAGGGCGACCGCGCCATCGTGAGCATCGACGGCGGCCGTGATCTGACCAAGCTCGTCGGGCGCAACGGTGAAGTACTCGACGCGCTGCAGGAGCTGACTCGGCTCGCCGTGCAGCAGGCGACCGGAGTGCGTAGCCGGCTGATGCTCGATGTGGCCGGTTGGCGTGCACAGCGCCGGACCGATCTGAGCGAGATCGGCGTCGCCGCCGCGAAGCGGGTGCTCGAGTCGGGCGCGCCCGAGGCGCTGTCGGCGATGACTCCGTTCGAGCGCAAGATCGTGCACGACGCCGTGGCCGATATCGATGGCGTGGCGAGCGAGAGCGAAGGCGTCGAGCCGAATCGTCACGTGGTGGTAGTGCCCGAGTAGGCTTACCCCCGCCGTAACCACGAATGATGTGATTAGGCCTCCGGTCTCGGACCGGGGGCTTTTTCATTGCCCTCAACGGAGAAGGATGTTTCACGTGGAACGAGAACTGGGCACGCCGTCCGACGAGCTGGAACCGCCCGCCGCCGCTGCCCGGGTGTTCGGCGACCGCTTGGACATCGCCCGCCGCTACTACGCGGCGCTGGCGACGGCCGGCGTGGAACGCGGTCTCATCGGCCCCCGCGAGGTTCCCCGGCTGTGGGAGCGCCACATTCTCAACTGTGCCGTCATCGGCGAGCTGATCGATGAAGGCGCTTCGGTGGTCGATATCGGCAGCGGCGCCGGGCTTCCCGGAATCCCTCTCGCGATCGCCCGGCCCGACCTTCGCATCACTCTCGTGGAACCGCTGCTGCGTCGGACGATCTTCCTGAGCGAGTTCATCGAAGAAGTCGGGCTGGATGTCACTGTGGTTCGTGGTCGCGCGGAGCAGTCCGGGGTGATCAAGGAAGCGGGCGGTGCGGATGTCGTTACTTCGCGCGCGGTCGCTCCTCTCGCCAAACTCGCCCACTGGTCGCTCCCCCTTCTCCGCGACCACGGCCGCATGCTTGCTCTCAAAGGAACCAGCGCCGCCGAAGAACTCGAGCGGGATGGTGCTGAGTTGATCCGCGATGGCGCCACCGATCTCCGCGTCGTCGGTTGTGGCGCCGGCATCGTGGAAATACCCACCCTCGTCATCAGTGCCGAACTCCTCCCCCGTGCCGAGCGTCCGACGCGTCGCAGCGAACGGAAGGCCGCCGGGGTAGAGAAGAAGTCTCGGAAGCGTCGCGAATCCTGATCGGCCTGAAATTTCGTCCACCGAGCGGATTCGCATGTTTCGTAACGTGACGAATCGTGCCGAGGGTTGTTGTATGGGCTTGAGGCGGATCTATTTTCGTTAGTTGCGGAGGGGTGTCGCGTTCGCGGAGCGGAAGTGTTTCACGTGGAACACGGACTGTTCCTCGCTGCGGAGATTGATCGGCGGGACGCAACCGAATGATCTCGCGAGGACATGGGTAACTCCTCGGCCACCTCCCAATGGCGACCCGCATCACGCGAGGCCGAAGGAGAACGGCCGCACTACCGGACGGCACGCTGAAGGCTCGGAGAGGCGGAATAGGCGTGTCCTTGTCGGCGTGCCGCGATTCAGCTTTCCTAACTGTCTTGGGGCTGGCAAGCTGTCAGAGTCGGGCGGGAGTGAGCCACCCTCCTCGAGTCTTCGAGTTCTCCACCGACACAGTTTGTTTGTGACGACACGGCGCCGACGTTCGTCGGGGATACGTGATCTGAAGTTTCTCGGGTTAGGAGCAATCTATGTCGAGCGGTCCGGCGAATGTTTCACGGGAAACAGCGTCGCGGGTCCCGGGGATGCTGGATTCCAGCAGCTTCGACGCGGAGACGTTCGGGAATACTCCTTTCGGGCATATCTCCCCGGCCGAGACCCCGATCGCGGCGGAAGCGCAACGCGCCAGCCAGATTCTGCATCCAGGAAAGGTCACTGTGCCGAAACCTCGCGAGCAACGAATCATCACTATCGCCAACCAGAAGGGCGGCGTCGGCAAGACGACTACGACGGTCAATCTCGCTGCGGCGCTAGCGCACCAGGGAATGACGGTCCTTGTGGTCGATCTGGATCCGCAGGGGAACGCGAGTACGGCGCTGGGCGTCGCGCACAACTCGGGTGTGCCGTCCAGCTACGAGTTGCTGATCGGCGAAGTGGCGGTCAAGGACGCGATTCAGGTGAGCCCGCACAGCGAGCGTCTGCTGTGCGTCCCGGCCACTATCGACCTTGCCGGTGCGGAGATCGAACTGGTCTCGATGGTCGCCAGGGAAGGCCGGTTGAAGACCGCGATTCGCGAGGCGAGCATGGTCGGATTCGACATCGATTACGTGTTGATCGACTGCCCGCCCTCGCTGGGTCTGCTCACGGTCAACGCGCTCGTGGCGGCCAAGGAGGTGCTGATCCCGATCCAGTGCGAGTACTACGCGCTGGAGGGTGTCGGCCAGTTGCTGCGCAATATCGGGCTGGTGCAGGCGCACCTCAACCCGGAACTACACGTGTCGACCGTCCTGCTGACGATGTACGACGGCCGGACCAAGCTGGCCGATCAGGTTGCCGAGGAGGTGCGCAACCACTTCGGCGACGTGGTCCTCAAGTCGATGATCCCGCGCAGCGTGAAGGTCTCGGAGGCGCCGGGCTACGGGATGACCGTGCTCGATTACGATCCAGGCTCCCGCGGTGCGATGAGTTACATGGACGCGGGACGCGAGCTCGCCAGTCGTGCGCAGCTGAAGCAAGACGCGTCGTAGCGTGAGTTGGAACGAGGAAGGGATCGGTAGCCGATGAGTCAGGCGAAAAAGGGCGGTCTCGGTCGCGGGTTGGCCGCATTGATCCCGACGGGTCCGGCCGTGGCGCCGGGCTTGAGTAGTGCCGCGGCGAGCGTGATCGGCATCAACCCGATCGGCCCGCAGCCCGCCGAGGCATTCCTGCATCGGGTCCCGGACGCCGAGCCGGAACCCGAGCCCGAAGCCGAACTGGTCTCCCCCGGCAGCGCGGTGTACCGCGAGATCCCGGCCGATCAGATCAAGCCGAACCCGAAGCAGCCGCGGCAGGTCTTCGAAGAAGACGCACTCGCCGAGCTGGTGCACTCGATTCGCGAGTTCGGGCTCATGCAGCCGATCGTCGTGCGTCGCGTCGAACCGGGCGTCGACAAGTTCCAGTTGGTCATGGGCGAGCGCCGCTGGCGCGCGTGCCAGGAGGCCGGACTCGCCACTATCCCGGCGATCATCCGCGACACCGACGACGGCTCGATGCTGCGTGACGCGCTGCTGGAGAACATTCACCGCGTGCAGCTGAACCCCCTCGAAGAGGCGGCGGCCTATCAGCAGCTGCTCGAGGAATTCGATGTCACCCACGAGGAGTTGGCTTCGCGAATCGGTCGATCCCGGCCGGTGGTGACGAATATGATTCGCTTGCTGAAGCTGCCGATTCCGGTGCAGCGTCGGGTGGCCGCCGGGGTGCTCTCGGCCGGACACGCCAGGGCGCTGCTCGGCTTGGATGCCGGCGCGGACGCACAGGAAGTATTGGCGGCGCGGATCGTCGCCGAAGGGCTGTCGGTTCGGTCTACCGAGGAAGCGGTGCAACTCGCGAATCGCGAGCCCTCGCCGACCGCTCCCCCGGCGCCGAAACGCAAACCGATCCACATGCCGGGACTGCAGGATGTTGCCGAACGACTCTCGGGGTCTTACGACACCAGGGTCACGGTCAGCCTCGGTAAGAACAAGGGCAAGATCGTTGTCGAGTTCGGTTCCGTCGAAGATCTCGAGCGCATTGTGGCGCTGATGGAGCAAGTCGGCCCCGAAACGTCACTGTGACTGAAAGAGGCGGCACGTACTGTGGATAGTGATGTGGCGTGAGCGTGGATGAATCCGATAGCTGGAGGCTGAACAGAGCAGTGTCGACCAGCGTCACGGCGTTGACTCTCGACGGGCTCGGTCAGCTCCCGGCGCACACCCGACGGTGTGTGTTCTGGGAGCTCGACCCGGCCGTCGCCGCCGACTCGCACGCGTTCAGCGATCCGGTCTTCGAAAAGGAAGCCTGGCTCTCGACGGTGATGCTCGAGTGGGGTTCGTGCGGGCAGGTGGCCCACGTGGAGAACACCCTCGCGGGCTGCGCGCTGTACTCGCCTCCGAGTGCGGTGCCGCGTTCCGCGCTGTTCCCTACCTCCCCCGTGAGCCCGGACGCGGTCCTGCTGACCACGCTGCAGGCCGAATTCCCCTATGACGAGGCCGATGTAGCCCATCGCCTGGTTCAGGCCGTGGTGGCCGATCTGGTGCGTCGTGGCGTGCGGGCGCTGGAGGCATTCGGCATTCGCAACGGCCCACCGTCGAGTTCGGTGGCCGATCGGGGTTTCGGATCGTCGATGCGGTTGATGGAACGGATCGCGGCGCCACTGCGCGACCCGTCCTCCGCGACCCGGTGCACTCCCGAAACCTGCATGATCGACGCGGATTTCCTCGCCGAGGTCGGTTTCGAAGTGGTGGCCCCGCATCACCGCTTCCCCCGCCTGCGGCTGGAGCTCAACTCCGATCACGGCTGGAAGGAAGACGTCGAGCGAGCACTCGACCAACTCCTCGCAGCTGCCTCGATGGAACCACCGTCGCGCGTCGGCGTGCTCTGACCCGAGACAACAAGAACGGCCCCGCGGAAACCGCGGGGCCGTTGGTCTTTGACGAAGCTAGACGCGTGGGGCCGGAACGTGGCCCGCGTCGGCGGCAGCGAGTTCTTCGGCGAGTAGCTCGGCGAAGGTGTAGGTGCCGGTGGGCTGGTCGTCCTGGCCGAGTAGGTAGAGCCGCTTCACCGAGATGAGAATCGCTTCGGCGATCACATCGCGCATGCGCGGGTTGGTGAGCACCGAGGCGTCGTAGTCGTTGGTGAGGTAGCCGAGGTCGACCTGGACGGTCGGCATCTTGGTCAGACGCAACAGGTCCCAGGTGCGCTGATGAGTCCGGCAGTCCTGCACCGAGGTTCGGGCAACCACTTCGCGCTGGATGAAGCCGGCGAGCACCTGACCGATCATCGAGACCGAACCGTGGGAGTTGCCGAAGTAGAAGCCGGCCACTCCCTTCGCGGACGGGTTGTCACTCGTCGCGCAGCGCAGCGAGATCATCAGATCGGCATCGAAGGCGTTGGAGGTATCGGCGCGTTCGACATCGGTGGGGTTGGCGCCCCATGGCCGGGACAGGAAGGTTTCCATGCCCGTGGCGGCCATCCGGCCCTCGAGTCGGGAAGCCAGATCCCACAGGATCTCCGACTCGTAGACGTCGCCGAATTCGGTAGGCACCGCGAAACCCTTGTCGGTGCCGCCGAATCCGGGATCGATGACGATCCGCTTGCCGGTGAGCTGCGGACCTGCCCGGTGCACCACTTCCTCTTCGGCGATGCGGTGCGGGTTGCCGCCGGTGACGCGCGCGCCGAGCAGATCCAGCGAGCGCAAGGTGTCGGGCCCGCAGATACCGTCGGCGGACAGACCGATCTCGCGCTGGAACGCACTGAGCCCGTCGTGGGTGTGCGGACCGAAGTGCCCGTCCACCCGGTACACGTAGAAGCCGAGGTCCTGCAGCTTGCGCTGCAGGGTGGCCACGTCGTCACCGTAGAGCGGTGCCGACAATTGGTAGATCAACGTGCGAGCACCCAGCCGGTAGGAGGCTTCCTTCAGCGCGCGGTAGGTGGCCGGACCGACCACCCCGTCGACGAGGAGACCGCGCTGCTGCTGGAACGCGCGGGTCGCCGAATCGAGGGGCCGATCGAACACCGCCTCGGTGTCTTTCCAATACTCCGGGCCGTCGGTGGATTCGACGTGCGGGAGATGCAGGAAGCCGAGGCTTGCGAGGGTGCTCCGAACCTCTGCGACGGCTGGTCCTGAATCGCCGTGACGAAGTCGGTGCATGCGTGAGAGCCCTTTCCTTCGGCCGGAGCGTGGCGTCAATTGTCGCAGACCCGGGCCGCTTTGCGGGAATCCCGGGTCCAGGCATCCTACGGCGCGTCGGCCGGTAGGAGACGCTTTTATCGGATGCTCTGTGTTAGATGAGGCCTTCGAGTTCGCGCAGCAGTGCCGCCTTGCCCTTGGCGCCGACGATCTGCTTCACCGGCTTGCCGCCCTGGAACAAGATCATCGTGGGCAGCGAGAGGATCTGGTAGTCGCGGGCGATGCCGGGGTTGGCCTCGGTGTCGAGCTTGGCGATGGTCAGCTTGTCGGCGTGGGTGCCCGCGATCTCCTCCAGCACGGGGGCGACCATCTTGCACGGGCCGCACCAGTCGGCCCAGAAGTCGACGAGCACCGGCTTTTCGCTGAGCAGGACGTCATCAGCGAAGGACTGGTCGGTGACGGTGATGGTGTTGGCGCTGTCGGCCATGGGTGTATCTCCTTGAATCAGTTGGTGCGCACGGCGGCCGGGCCGTCGGCGTGGTCGAGCGTGTTGGCGGTGATGTCGCCCTGCTCGGCGAGCCAGCGTTCGGCGTCGATCGCGGCGCGGCAGCCGGTGCCCGCGGCGGTGATCGCCTGCCGGTAGGTGTGGTCGACGAGATCGCCCGCGGCGAACACGCCTGCCACGTCGGTGGCGGTACCCGGATTGGTCACCTGCACATAGCCCTCGCCGTCGAGTGCGATCTGGCCCTTGACGAGTTCGCTGCGCGGGTCGTGGCCGACGGCGACGAACAGACCGGTCGCGTCGAGCTCGGACTCCTCGCCGGTGCGGGTGTCGCGCAGGGTGAGGCTGGTGACGCTCTTCTCACCGTTGACCTTCACGACCTCGGAGTTGAGCTGGAACTTGATCTTCTCGTTGGCCTTGGCGCGCTCGAGCATGATCCGGGAGGCACGGAACTCCTCACGGCGGTGCACGATGGTGACGCTCGCGGCGAACTTGGTGAGGAAGGTCGCTTCCTCCATGGCGGAGTCGCCGCCGCCGACCACGACGATGTCCTGGCCCTTGAAGAAGAAACCGTCGCAGGTGGCGCAGGCGCTCACCCCGCGGCCGAGCAAGTCCTGCTCCCCCGGCACGTTCAGGTAGCGCGCGGCCGAGCCCATCGCGAGGATGACGGCGTAGGCCTCGAAGGTCTCGTCACCGACGGTGACCTTCTTCACCGGGCCGGACAGATCGATCGCGTCGACGTCCTCGGTGCGCAGCTCGGCGCCGAAGCGCTTGGCCTGGTCGCGCATCTGCTCCATGAGGTCGGGACCCATGATGCCGTCGCGGAAACCGGGGAAGTTCTCCACCTCGGTGGTGGTCATCAGGGCGCCACCGAACTGGGTGCCCTCGAAGACCAGCGGCGAAAGCTCCGCGCGGGCGGCGTATACGGCCGCCGTGTAGCCGGCGGGTCCTGAGCCGACGATGATCAGGTCGCGAACTGGCGTGCTCATAGGGCCCTTCCGAAAAAGCAATCTGGGGACGTGTCAGTCAACAACACCCTAATCGGTGTTGTTCCCTGTGTTCATTCTGCGGCGGGTGCCGCGGTTCTCGGCTTCGCCCGGCCAGGAGTACGGGTCAGTTCAGCCGATGTCACGCAGGGTGAGCTGTTCGGGGGTGCCGGTGGTGCAGCCGGTGCCGACAACGAGAGCGGTGATGGTGGGGGCCTCGACGCCCTGGACGAGGACGAGAACGGCGTCGGAGCCACGGAAGGTGATATTCGACGCTCCGAGCACTGCCCGGTCGATGCCGTTGGCTTGCACACAGCGGGTGAGTGCGGCGTCGTCGGCCAGCGGGCCGATCACGTCGCGTTTGCCCAGTGCGCGCAGTGCGGCGGCGGTAGTGAGTTCGTCGTCGGCCGCCGGTTCGGTGAACGGCGCGGCGGTGGGGGTGCCCTCGGTGGTGTCGAATGTGCTGAACACGGCACCGGCCCCCGCCAGGACGGCCACCGCGGCGGCGGCCGCGGCTAGTAGCCCCAGTCGGCGCCGGGAACGGTAGCGGTCCAGCGAGATTGGGGCCGCGCCGGCGGTTGGCTCGGCGGGAGGTGCCTCGGGAACGACCGACAGCGGTGTGATTCGGTCGGTCGGCCCGTCCCCCGCGTCGAGTTGGGCGACGAAACGGAACATGCGGTCGGCCACGTCGTCGGGCATGCGGTGCATGACCCGCTCGTCGGTGGCGAGCGTGCGGAGGTGGGTGTTCACCTCGTCGAGCTTGTTCAGGTAGTGCAGCGCGTCTACGTCGGTGCGGACCACGGGCCACAGTTGCTCGCGCAGTTCGGGCGCGAGATTGTCGGCATGCAGATCGGCCAGCAGTTCCGACGGGAACGGAGGCTGCGGCACGGATCGAGACACCTCGCACCTCCCCTGTTCTGTCGATATCGGATCGCAGGATTTACATCGCTGACTTGTTCGTCACTGTTAATGACGCATCCCGACTACATCCGGTTCCCTGGATCCCGGAAAAATTCCAAACGTTCTTGCAAACGTACGCGCGCTCGGGCGCATCGGCTCTTGATCGTGCCCGGCGCCACGCCGAGCGCAGCGGCGGTTTCGGCGACGCTGCGACCTTCCATCTCGGTCATCACCAGCGCCAACCGCTGTTCGTCAGGGAGGGTGAACAACGCTTCGCTCACAACGGTGGACAGTTCATAGTGAGCAAACGCATCATGCGGGTCGATCGCCTCTGGCATGGTGTCGGGCAGGATCGAGACGGCGCGACGGGTCTTGTTGCGCCGGATCCGGTCGAGGCAGGCATTGACCACGATGGCGTGCAGCCAGCTGCGCACCTCGGATTCGGCACGGAACGAGCCTGCGGTGCGATGGGCCGAGAACAGGGCGTCCTGCAGGCAGTCGGCGGCGTCCTCGCGGTTGTAGGAGGTGCGCAGCGCGGTCTGCCAGAGATGGTCGGAGTGCCTGCGCAGCAGTTCGGCGAAGACGTGCGGCTCCCCGCGCACGTGGGCGGCCAGCAATTGCTTGTCGCTGCCGTTCTCCAGGAACGAGCGGACGCTGGGCGCGACCTGCCGCGGTGGCACACCGCGGACTTGCTCGTTGACATCCGGCGACAAAACTGACCCCTTGGACAGCGCTCATTACGGCGACTTCAAGTCGGCGAAACAAGCCCGATCCATCACCTGACTACTACGCGGCGTCCAGGATCGACGTCGACAAATCCTGGGTAACTCCCAACCGAGAGCGCGCAGGGATCATATCGTTGATAACAATTACGCACCAACCGGACCGCGGTTCGATGAAGATCGGCGACGGGCCCAGAAATGATCGACCACCTGCGTCGATAGGCCAGAAACGAGGTCGACGAGCGCGCGGGACTTGTCCACGCGGTACACCGCTCAGGCCGGAGGTGGGAGGGGTGCGGTCCGGGTTTTACGGACTAAGGGGCCGCGTCGAAGCGGACGTCGGCGATCGCGGTCTGGAACTGACCGCCCGAATTCGCCAGTCCGGTAATCCACACGAGCACGAAACGAGCGGCCTGATCGGTCTGCACGGCGATATCGGTGACCCCGTCACCGAGCTTGGCCGAACCGATCAGCTGGGTCTGGTCGAGGGTGGGCGCCTCGGTGGGCGAGGTGCGGATCTCGACGGTGCTCCCCGCGCTGGGCGAGGTGATCGACACATTGGTCAGCTTCGCCGGCGTCGGCAGCGTGGCCAGCAGCCCCACGCCCTTCTTGAGGGCGGGGAACTGCTGGAAATACTGATCGGTGCGCCACACCGTCGTCGCGTTGTGGTCGAGCACCGCGCCCGCCGCCGCGGCGCCATCGGGCGTGCCCTCCGGGGAGAACACCGCGGCACCGGTGACCGGCACCGGCACACTCGTCGGCGGTGCCGCGGGGTCATCGGCGGGCGGTGCCGACGCCGCGGGCGGCGGCGCCACACTCGAGGTGAGCCCGATATTGATCTGCTGGTCCAGCGGCTTGTCCGACGCGCCGGGCGCGAAGATGCTGACCATCCACCAGATCAGCACGCCGACCACCAGCGCCGCGAGCACGCCGAGGGCGACCATGATCCACATCATCCGCTTGGAGCGTTCCCGCTCGGCGGCGAGCAGTTCCGGGTCGGCGAGCGAATCGGCACCGGGGGCCACCGCCCGCTGACCCAGCCGTAAGACCGGAATGAAGTCGGTCTTCTGGTCGACGACCGAGGCCTGCTCGAGCACGTGCTGCACGGTGGCAGCGGTGCGCACGCCCTTGTTGGATTCCAGCGAGCGAACCGCGACGGCCGAGATCTCGAACGGCACCTCCGGCCGGATCTGCCGCGGCTCCACCGGGGTGCCGTCGGGCCCGAAATCGGCCAGTCTCAGCCCGCCGATGGTGGCCGCCGAGCCGGTGACGCCGCCGACGCGAATCGGCCAGCGTGCGGTGATCAGGGCGTAGAGCATCGCGCCGAGGCCACGCACATCGCCCTGGGCGTCGGAATCACCGAGCGTGCCGGGGAACGCCAGGACGGCGTCACCGGAGGCACTGATCCGGATCCGATCGGGGTGATCGATCGACAGCGAGCCGCCGCCACGGTGGGCGAGTTCGGCCGCCGAGGCGAGTGCCCTGATGGCCCTGGCCGCGCCGATCGGCGACGGCACGGTCTCGGCCATCTCGCGCAGCGAACGGCCGGGGGTCCACTCGGCCACGACGATGCCACCGGAGCTGCCGCGAACCACGTCCAGGACCCTGGCGAGGCCGGGCGAATTGATCCGGCCGAGTCGCAGGGTGCGCGACAGCACCGCCTGCGGGCCGTCGTGACCGGAGTTCTCGCTGGAGGTCTGATCGGCGTCGACGAAGGTCAGCGCGACCTCACGATCGAGCTTGATATCGAGTGCCTGCCAGAACCTCAGCCCACGCGCACCGCCGTGACCGGCCAGCAGCCGGTACCGGCCGCCCGCGACGGACGCGCCGGGGATGAGCTTGGGGCCGCGCTGCGCACGGTTGGCCGCGGCGTTCTGCGGCACCTGGGGTGGGATCGGCAACATGCCGGTGTCGTATGTCGGATCGTGCGGCGGCATGGCCGAACGCGCGTCTTCGTCGTGCGTATCGCGTTCGTCGGGCGCGTCGGTATGCTCGGAATCCGTCGAGTTCGGCGCATCGGGCCCGACCTCGGTGGACATTCCTGCTGCCGCGCGCGCCGCAGAATCAGCGGCCGGGACGCCGCCCACCGCGTCATCGCTCACCCTCGGTCCTCCTTCGGCCTGAAAACCCGTGTCGGTCTGCGGAACAGCGTACGGGAACTGTGCTTTACCGGTGCTGTCAACAGCACCCGGTCGGATGATGGGCAGAACCATGGTCTGAGTGTCCAAAGACTGCCCATAAGCGGGGAATCCGTAGGTATCGGGACGGCGCAGGACGGTGGTCGCGTAGATGTCGTCGGCCGGGGTGTCGTCGAGCCCGAGATCCGGCGCGGGCGGGGTGATACCGAGCTTGCGCGAGATCGCGACGGTGATGGCGACGACCTCGGGGATACCGGCCAGACGCATCAGGCCGAACGCCACCGAGAACATGACCAGCGCATCGATGACGACGCGCAGCAGCGAGCCCGCGCCACCCGAGACACCGTCGAGTCCGGTCACCGTATCGACGATCAGCATCACCGCGCCGCCGGCGATCGAGGCGAGCAACACTCTGGTCACAGTTCGGCCGACATTGATCATGCGCAAGTCGCCGAGACTGCGGTGCAGCAGCACGCCGCCGATCACGGCGCCCGCGGTGAAGCCGAGGCCGGTGGCGACACCGAGGATGATCACCACGTCGTCGCTGTCGCGGGCGATGACCGGTGCCAGTGCCGAGATCAGGATCTTGATCGTCGTGATGCCGAGGATGATCCAGGTCGGTGTCCATGCCTGCTCGCGCGCGTAGAACACCCGCAAATGAATGAGCACGAGCGAATACGGGATGAGCGAGAACGCCGACCAGCTCACGGCATCGCCGAGCCGTTCGGCGTCCCCGGCGAATCGCGCGTAGCCGTAGAGCGCCTGGCCGATCTCCGGGCCCGCGAGGGTCATAAAGGTGACGATCGGGATCATCGCGATCATCGTGAGGCGCGTGGCTACGGACAGGTCGTCGACCACCGCGGGCGTGTCGTCGTCGGCGGCGCTGCGGCTCAGCCTCGGCATGATCGCGGTGAGCAGGGTTACTCCGATGACGCCGTAGGGCAGCTGCAACAGCGCCCATGCGTTCGCGAAGATCGCGGGACCCGCTTCGTCGGCCGAGGAGGCGATGTTGTTCGCGACCACCAAGCCGACTTGGCTGATCAGCACGTACAAGATGATCGCGATGCCCATCTTGCCGAACTGCTTGAGGCGCGCGTCGATGCCCCACAGCGGACGCAAGTTGATCCCGTGCCTGCGGATCGCGGGCAGCAGACAGAGCGCCTGTGTCGCTACGCCCGCGGTGATACCGAGGCCGAGAACCAGCAGTTTCGGATCGCTCATCCGCACCGGATCGAGGGTGATCTCGCCGGGTGTCAGCGCGTAGACCGCCAGCACTGTCAGCGCGACCACGTTGTTCATCACGGGGGCCCACGCACCCGGCTTGAACGCATGTCTGGTGTTGAGGATCGCGGTGAACAACGCCGACATGCCGTAGAAGAGGAGCGCCGGTGCCAGTAGGTAGGTCAGCGCGACGGTCAGGTTCGTGTTCACCTTGCCGTCGGCGGAGACAAGTACGTGACCGGCCAGGATCGGCGTGGCCGCCAAGGTCAGCACGGTGGCGACGAACAGCACAGTGAAGGCCGCTGTCACCAATCTGCGCACGAACGCGGCGCCGTTGTCGTCGTCCTCCTGCTCGGCGCGAATCAAGGTCGGCACGACGATGGCGGTCAGCACGGCGCCGAGGACGAGCTCGGCGATCATATTCGGGATCAGGTTCGCGGAGATGAACGCGCTGGCAATGGCCGGACCGAGCACCGTCAGCAGCAGCAGTTGCTTGGCGAACCCGGTGATCCGGCTGATCAGCGTCGCAACCGCGATCGAACCCGAGTCCTTGAGCAGCTTCGCGTTGGCACTCATCGGTGTGCCGCCCGCTTTTTCAGCAGAAGCAGGTTCGGCCGCCACCTTCTTCGGCCGGGCGATGACCTGAGTCCGCTCCGCCGACCGATCACCAGCAGGCGAACCGCCCGCGCCCCGGCCGCGCTCGCCGAATCCAGCGCCTGCCCGACGCCCATCTCGCGCGAGATCCGCGGCGGGCATACCGGGAAAACTCGCACGCGGCGGCACCGGCCGCCCCTGCTCCGGGGAACCCGGTCGGCGCCCGCCTGCCTGCTCCGGGGAGTTCTGTCGGCGCATACCGGCCTGATCGGGCCGATCCTGTCTCGGAATGGCGCCGGACTGCGCACCACGCGGCGGGACCGGGCGTTGCTGGGGGAACTCGCCCGAAGGGTTCGGTCCGGGCCGCCGCGGGGCTAACCCGTCCTGTCCGGCGCCGGGGCGCTGCTGTTGCGGGAATTCACCTGAACGCCCGGCGGAACCCGAGCCGGGGCGCTGCTGTTGCGGGAACTCACCCGAACGACCGCCGGAGCCCGAGCCAGGGCGTTGCTGCTGGGGGAATTCACCCGAACGACCGCCGGAACCTGAGCCGGGGCGTTGCTGCTGGGGAAACTCACCTGAGCGCCCTGCGGAACCGGGCGCTCGGCGTTGCTGTGGAGGCACGGGGCGACCGTCGGGGTCGTATGCGGCTGGACGAAGTGGCTCGCCGGCGCGGCCGGGCGGGCCGGCAGGGTGCTGTGGTGCGCCGGAAGGGCCGACTACGCCGGGGCGCTGGGACGGTACAGGGCGTTGCTGCTGCGGGAATTCACCCGAGCGATTCGCCGGGCCGGGCGGCTG
Organism: Nocardia sp. NPDC058480; assembly: GCF_042720495.1. NCBI lineage: Bacteria > Bacillati > Actinomycetota > Actinomycetes > Mycobacteriales > Nocardiaceae > Nocardia > Nocardia sp. NPDC058480. The sequence continues at coordinate 299,121 of NZ_JBHXMN010000003.1, forward strand.
TTGACGGGGGTTCGGGACCTGTCCGGGCCGCTCGCCGTGCGGCGGACGTTGCGGATCCGGGGAGCGATAGCCGCCGGGCGGTTGGGGCGCACCGGGTCGGCCCGGTCCGGCGCGGTGTCCAGCGGGCGGTTGGTCCGGTCCGGGGCGGTATCCGGGCGGCGGTTCAGGGCGATAGGCCGGCTGACCCGGCGGCATGGCGGGGCGGGGGGTGCGCTGAGCCGAGGGCGGCACCGGTGCGCCCGGGTCGGCGGAACCCGGCCGGTAACCGGTCTGATCGAAGGGGGGCTGAGGTTCGGCACCGGATCGCTCTGCGGGATGACGTGGGCCGGCATCAGGATGACGAGGCATCGCCCGCGGATCGAACCCTGGATCACCGGGACGCCCGTCTCGGGGGGCGGCGAAGTCGGGTCGATGACCGGGAGCACCAGGGCGACCCGGCCGATCCACGGGTGGCGCAGCCTCGTCGCGATCGGCGTCCTGCCCGGCCGTCATCCCACGTTCCCACGGTGCGCTGGGAGCCCGGCGCAGGGTCGGGTCGTCGTCGTGGTCACGCCGATGAGCGGAATCATCGTCGCCCATCATGCCTCCTGTACCCGGCGTGACCCGCGAATCCCGCCGGTCCGATGAGCGTTTCGCTCACCAGTGCCACTCTCGTCCTTGTCTGTCATGGTGCCCTGACCGCGCGTCAGGCGCGGGCGTTCACTGCCGCTGCAGTCGCTGACGTGCGCGCCGCAGCCGACCCGCCCGTTCCACCGTCTCGGGGGTGAACCCTTCGTCGGCGGGGTCGGGTTGCCCGCGGAACCGCCGCAGCAGGCGGCGCCCAGCCAGCAGCAACAGCAGTATCGCGGCACATGCGGTAATTATGGCCAGCGCCTGACCGTAGGCGTTCGAGCGCACCGAGACCGACGTCGCCTCTCCTAGCGCTATCCCGTCCGGGGTGGTAAGGGCGATCGGAATCACCAGCTTACGGCTGTCGCTCACCTCGGTCGGAATCTGGAACGACCGGGTACCGGACGGCGGAAGCAGCTGTTCGCCGATATCGGTGATGTTCGTCTCGGCAGGCGCTTCGATTCGGAACATCACCCGGATGGCGACGGGCAGTTCATTGCGCGCCACCAGCAACAACGGGCTCTGCTCGGAGGCCAGCGTGTACACCCCGCCCGGCGGCAGCACCGAGACGGCGGAGAACATCGTGTCCAGTTCGTCGGTCGCTTGATCGATGCGTCGTAGGGCGTGCAGGTCGGCGAGTGTGTCGTTGTCGCCCCTGCGATCGGACAGGCTCAGCGCGCGCAGCAGATCCTCGCGCGCCGGGGTCAGGAACGCGTGCGGTGTGAGCTCGGATTCGGGCAGTTCGACCAGTGCGCGCATCAGTTCGGTCACCCGCGCACCTTGGGCGTGAATCGGTGCGATGAACTCGTCCGGCGCGGCGTCCTGGGCGGCGCGTGGCAGATACTCCAGTGCGAACGGTCGCGGATCGGGTGCCTGGGCGACGAGGTCGGCGAAGGCGCGCGGGCTCGCGAGGTTGTTGCGGGTGAGCAGTTCGACCTGCTTGAGCAGCGCGACGCCCTCCTCCCGGCTGGCACTCCACTGCTGCGGCGGCATCAGCAACTGCGATCGCGGCCGGTCCGGCGACGGATTGAGCGCGCTCCACGCCATCGCGCCGAGCGCGTCCTGCAATCGGGCCGCCCGCGAGTCATGGGTGACGTCGAAACGCACCTTCGACGGGGTGAACGACGGTGTCGGCGGGCTCGAACCGACCGCGGCCAGCGCGGTCGCCGACCAGATATCGAAGGTGGTCACGTGCAGCGCGGGATCGGTTCCCACGGCGGCACCGGCGGGCGGCTCGACGCTCACACCCGGCACCCGCACGACATCGGGCGCGGGCTGTTCCCCACCCACGACGACACCGGGCGCGAGCGTGGTCGGCGCGGAGGTGAGCGCGTTGTCGGTATCGGCAGGCGACCCGTCGCCCGACACCGCCGTACCGGCCAGCACCGCCGTCCCGTATCCGTGCCGGCGCAACAACTGCCCGGCCGGATCGTCGATGCTGCCCGCGTCGGGCAGGCTCACCCCGCGCAACGACTGCGTGCCGAGGATCGAGTCCACTACATCGGCGGGCGCGAGCAGCGCCCGCGCCGACAGCCCCGGATCGTTCACCGCGGCCAGCGCGGACAGGTCGACCTGCGCGAACGGCAAGGCCACCGTGCACATCGAACCGGCCAGCGCGCGCAACCGGTCGAGCCAGGCCTGCGCGTTCGCCGCCCCGGTCCCCTCCCTGGTCGCGCCACTCGGATCCGACGGACTCGCCAGCACCCGATAGCCGCGCGTCATCGTCTGCACGGTCGAGACGAGGTCGGGATCGATGGCGATACACACCGATCCGGCCACACCCTTGTCTTTGCCCGGCGTCGGCGCCACCGACTCCAGCGCGGCGACGAGCTGTTCGAGGCGTCCGCCCTTGCCGACCGAGGCCGCCAGTTCGTCATCGAGCAGTTCGACTTGGCCGTTCACCGCGCCGGGTTTACCCGCGACCATGCGCGGCCGGTCGGCCAGCGGCCAGATCATCGTGGTCGCGACGGGTGATGCGTCCGGCGGTGCCCCGACCGGTGGATTCAAGTCGTCGGTGCCGGGCAGCCCCAGCACGGGGAGCAGGAAGCGCGCGTCGTCGAGCCTGGCCTGGTTGCCGTAGGCGGGTTCGCCGTTGACGTTGAGCAGCAGCGGGTACACACCGGGATCGGTCAGTCCGAGCGAGGCCTCCGAGCCGGCGCGCAACGCGATACTCACCGAGAACTGTTTGCGCTGACCGGGACTCAACTGCGGCGCCACATCCTGGAACGGACCGGTCACCTCGTAGTTCACCTGGTCCAAGCGCAGCGAACTACGCAACCCGCTCGGCGAATCAATCGCGGCCGCCCGCTGGATTCGCACGCTCACATCGTCGACGACCCGGTCGCCGATATTGGTGACCGTGCCCGACACGGTCAGCTTCGGGTCGCTGCCGGTGGTGACCGTGCCCGGCGCCACCGCGTCCAGGGTCAGCTTGAGAAACTTCGGCGTTCCCGACCCGTCCGCTTGAGCGTGCGCGACCGCGGGCAGCAGCGTCATCGAACCCAAGATGGTCAGGACCGCCGTGATCAGCCGGATCAGTCCACCCGTCATCGCTTGCCGGTCTCCATCCGGTCGATCAATCGATTCGCCACTTCGGCCAGCCGCCGTTCGTCGGCGTAGGCCAATCGGGAATCCAACTCGCTCAATGGAACCCACGCAACCTGGGTGACTTCGACATCGGCATCGGACAGCTCACCACCGAGACATCGCAGCAGGAAATGGTGCACGGTCTTGTGTACCCGTCTGCCCTCGGTGACGAACCAGTAATCGATACTGCCGAGTTCGGCGACTACTTCGCCGTCGATCCCGGTTTCCTCGGCGACTTCGCGGATCGCGGTCTGCTCGGAGGTCTCGCCCTGCTCGATGTGTCCTTTGGGCAGCGACCACAGCAGTCGGCCGCGTCTATCTGTGCGGCCGATCAGGGCGGCGGTGCGCTGGTCTTTAGGGCCGTCGAGGCCTTCCACGACCAGCCCGCCTGCCGAGGTTTCCCGGACGGTGCGCATGCGGGGTTTGCCGGCAGTGTTCGCCGAACCGCGCCGCCGCGGCTGGCGGCGTCGACTGTTCGCGCGATCGGCCGGAGGAGACACCTCGCCAGCTTAGCTGTGCATATTGAGTGCGGGCGCGGTCGAGGGTGCGGGGTTGGGATTTGTTGTTCGGTAGTCACGGGAGGTGTGTGCGGAACTGGCTATTGGTAGGTGGGGTTGGTAAGGGATGACCAGGGTTTGGTAGTCCCAGGGCTGTATACGCTGTGTTTTTGGCGCGCTGGCGCGCGCGTGTCCGCGGCCCTGAGGGGCCGCCGATCAGGGCTCGAGACTAACGCCTTCGGCGTAGCGCTTTCGAGCCCTGATCGGCGACCCGGCCGCGGACCGGCCACTTCGTGGCCGCCGCTCCCCAGGGGTCGCGGGTGCGGGGCTGGGGGTGCGGTCATGGCGGATCTGGGGTGCACGGTGTGGTTTGGGGTGCGGTTATGGCGGACTCGACGGTGTGCGGTGTGGTCATGGCGGGTGGGGGTGGCTGGGGATAGGTGGTGATGGCGGACTGCGGGGAACGGATTCGACGGGGTCGGTAAAGTGCCTTTGTGGTTTCTCCCGATGTTGTCCCTGATGCTGTGGCGGATCGTCGTGCTCGCCTGCTGGCGGGGGCGGCGGTGACTTTGGGGCAGCTCAACGATGTTTTGGCGCCGTTGGGTGGGATGTTCGCCGAGCGGGGGCACAGTCTTTATCTGGTCGGTGGCAGCGTGCGTGACGCGGTGCTCGGCCGGCTCGGCAACGACCTGGATTTCACCACCGATGCGCGGCCGGAGGTCGTGCAGGAGTTGATGCGTGGGTGGGCCGATCACCTGTGGGATACCGGTGGCCTGGCTTTCGGCACGGTCAGCGCGGCCAAGGATGATCAGCAGCTCGAGATCACCACCTTCCGCGCCGATACCTACGACCGGGTCTCGCGCAATCCGGAGGTCACTTTCGGTGACACCCTCGACGGCGACCTGGTGCGGCGCGATTTCACGGTGAACGCGATGGCGGTCAAGATCGCTGCCGACGGGTCGCTGGAATTCGTGGATCCGCTCAACGGGATCGACGCGCTCCTCGATGGTGTGCTCGATACCCCTGCGGCGCCGCAGGATTCGTTCGACGACGATCCGCTGCGCATGCTGCGAGCCGCGCGCTTCGTCGCCCAGCTGGGGTTCGAGGTGGCGCCGCGGGTGCGTGCGGCGATCATCGAGATGGCCGATCAGATCGACCGGATCACCGCCGAGCGGGTGCGCGCCGAACTCGACAAGCTGATCGGTGCCGACCACCCGATCGACGGCATCAACGTCATGTGCGACACAGGTTTGGCGCAGCGGGTGCTGCCCGAGGTGCCCGCGATGAAGCTCGAGATCGACGAGCACCACCAGCACAAGGACGTGTATCAGCATTCTTTGACGGTGCTCTCGCAGGCGATCGACCAGGAGGAAGGCGACCCCGACCTGGTGTTGCGCTGGGCGGCGCTGCTGCACGACATCGGCAAGCCCGACACCAAGCGCAACGAGCCTGCGGGCGGCGTCAGCTTCCACCATCACGAGGTGGTCGGCGCGAAGATGGTGCGCAAGCGGATGCGGGCGCTGAAGTATCCGAAGGCGTTCACCGAAGAGGTTGCGCGCCTGGTGTTTCTGCACTTGCGTTTCCACGGATACGGCAAGGGGCAGTGGACGGATTCGGCGGTGCGCCGGTATGTCACCGACGCCGACGACCTGCTCGATCGGCTGCACAAGCTCGTGCGCGCCGACTGCACCACTCGCAACAAGCGTCGCGCCGCCGCGCTGAGCTCGACCTATGACGAGCTGGAGGACCGGATCGCCACGCTGCGCGCGCAGGAGGATCTGGCGCGGGTGCGGCCGGACCTCGATGGCAACGCGATCATGGAATTGCTCGGTCTGCCGCCGGGTCCGCAGGTGGGTAAGGCGTGGAAGTTCCTGAAGGATCTGCGTCTGGACCGCGGTCCGATGACGAGGGAAGAAGCTGAAGAAGCCCTCCGGGAATGGTGGAATACCCAGCCCTGATCAGAAGATGATCAGCGTTGTTCCCGCGATGATGGCGTCGCGGATCTGGGTCAGGTCGAACGAGCCGGTGGTCTCCGGCAGTTCGAGCCGGAATTTCACCTCGTCGCCGCGACGGTGCGCGTAGGAAATGCTCGCCCGGTTGGGCAGGTCGTCGAGTAGCAGTGCGGGTGCGGGCACGACGCGTTTGGGGAGCCGGATGCCGTACCAGCTGGCCTTGCGGATATCGAGGGTGAGCAGGTTGTCGTAGACCTGCCCGTCGACGACCGCCCGCATCTTGCGCGTGCGATGCGTCGCGACGATCTGTCCGCGATCGTCGAGCCGCACCCGCCAGTCCAGGTTCTGGGCGTCCACCCAGTCCGTCATCGCGCCGATCCCGATGGTGCCCTCGATATCGAGCTGCTGGACCCGGACCTTGGTCGGCACACCGGGAATCAGCCGCACGCCGTGCGCGACCACGGTGACCGTGTCGAAGGGGTGCGAGTCCCAGACCAGGTTCGACAGCACCGTCTTGCTCTGGAAGTGAGCGCCGCGTCTGCGCACCTTGAAGGTGTCGAGGGTGGCGGTGAGGTCGTGCCCCAGCAGCGTGGCGCTGATCTCCTGACCGCCGAAACGGCTGAGGATGCCCTCGCTGAGCACGGTCATCAGCACATCGGGCATGAGCGCGGTGACGGTGCCGGAACCCAGGTCGGCGACGGGGTCGGCCCAGGACGTGGTGAAGCCGAGCCACTGGTCGATCCAGGAGGGGTCGAGCAGGCGTTTGCCCATATCGACAGCGCCCGCCAGTGACCAGGACTTCGGATCGAAATACGTGGCCATGATGGCACCGAGCGTACTTGGCCGAATCTCCGGTGGCCACGAAGTGTGACCCGATTATGGGACATCACGACCGGCTGATTCCGAAAGTGCGGAGTTGTTTTCTTGTTATGTCCGAATCTGCGGATATATCCTGACCGCGTGGCGAAACTGCGAATCAAGGAAGCGGCCGATCTGCTCGGCGTCAGCGACGACACGGTGCGTCGCTGGATCGACACGGGCACGCTGACCGCGACCAAGGATGCCGCGGGCCGCCTGGTACTCGACGGCAGAGAGCTGGCCGAACACGCCGTCGAGCAGGCGCGCACGCCACACACCCAGGTGGGTAGTGCCAGCTCGGCACGTAATCGGTTCCCCGGTCTGGTCACCCGCGTGGTGTCGGACACGGTGATGGCACAGGTGCAGATGCAATGTGGTCCTTTCACGGTGGTCTCGCTGATGAGCAGCGAATCGGTACGCGAGCTGGGGCTCGAGCCGGGCAGCGTCGCGTTGGCGAGTGTCAAGGCGACGACTGTGGTGGTCGAGAAGGCCGCCGAATGATCCGCCGGGTAGCGGTCGGTGCCGTGCTGGTGGTGCTCACGGCCAGCGGTTGTGGTGCTGAGAACGGCAGTGCCACCGGGGAATCCACGCTGACGGTGTTCGCCGCGGCCTCGTTGAAGAGCGTCTTCACCGGGCTGGAGAAGGACTTCGAAGCCGCCAATCCCGGTGTGGACGTGCAGTTCTCGTTCGCGGGCTCGTCGGATCTGGCCGCGCAACTCGAAGCTGGCGCTCCCGCTGATGTTTTCGCGTCGGCCGACCAGCCGACCATGGACAAGGCCGTCAAAAGTGGCCGAATTACCGCAGCACCAGCGACTTTCGCGACCAATGTCCTGACACTGGTCACCGCGCCGGGAAACCCCAAGGGCATCAACGGAATCAACGACCTCGCCGACGCCACCCTGGTCGTCTGCGCCCCCCAGGTCCCGTGCGGCCGGGCAACGAAAAAGGTCGCCGATGCCGCGGGCGCCACGCTGCACCCCGTGAGCGAGGAGTCCTCCGTGGCCGACGTCCTCACCAAGGTGACCTCCGGCCAAGCCGACGCGGGCTTCGTCTATGTCACCGATGCGTCAGGTGCGGGCCCGAAGGTGACCGCCGTCCCGGTGCCCGAGTCCTCGGCTGCGGTGAATTCGTATCCGATTGCGGTGGTAGCTGATTCGAAACAGGCCGCGAATGCGCGGAAGTTCACCGAGTTGGTCACCGGGCCCACCGGCCGAGCAGCCCTCGCCGACGCGGGGTTCGGCGCACCGTGATCGGCGTCGGCGGCGTAGGCGAACCGGGCCCGCGTGTTGCGCGGACCGGCTCTGTTCGTGCTGGTTGGCTGGTGTCGTGAAGTTCCTTCGTGGTCCGGGGGTCGGTGCCGCTGGGCTGCCTCGGTGGTTGCTGGTGCCCGCCGTCATCGGGTTCGGGCTGGTGGTGGTTCCGCTCGCGGCGTTGGCCTTGGGGGTCGAGTGGGGGCGATTCGTCGAGCTGGTGAGTACCGAAGCATCCAGGGACGCACTGTGGTTGAGCTTGCGGACGGCGACCGCGAGCACGGTGTTGTGTCTGGTGTTCGGGGTGCCGATGGCCGCGGTGCTGGCGAGGGCTCGATGGCGTGGACTGCCGATGTTGCGGGCGCTGGTGTTGCTGCCCTTGGTGTTGCCGCCGGTTGTCGGTGGTATCGCGCTGCTCTACACCTTTGGTCGGCGTGGACTGTTGGGCGAACATCTGGAGGCCGCCGGAATTCACATCGCGTTCAGTACGAGCGCGGTGGTGCTGGCGCAAACCTTTGTGGCGCTGCCCTTTCTGGTGCTCACCCTCGAAGGGGCGTTGCGGACGGCGGGTAGTCGCTACGAGCAGATCGCCGCGACGCTCGGTGCGGGGCCGAGCACGGTCTGGTGGCGAATCACCCTCCCCTTGCTTCGCCCGGCCTTGATCTCCGGCGCGGTCCTCGCCTTCGCCCGCGCCCTCGGCGAATTCGGCGCCACGCTCACCTTCGCGGGCAGCCTCCAGGGTCGTACCCGCACACTGCCTTTGGAGATCTACCTCCAGCGCGAGGCCGATCCAGATGCGGCCGTCGCCCTGTCGGTAGTGCTCATCATCGTCGCCGTGCTGATAGTTCTACTCGCCTACCGTCGCACCAGCCCGATCCCCGGCACCCAGCTGCGCAGTGGTGCCCCGAGCGCGATCGGCGGCGTGAAGTGACAGATGATTCTCGCGAGCAGGCCCCCGCGACCGGACCGGCCGACGTTCCGCGCGGTATGGGCCAATCGCTGGGTTCGCAGGGGGCACCTGCCAATCCGCCGGGCGAGGCGACAGGCGCGTCGGATTCCGCGACCGCGCCTGCCGAGGCGTCGAGTGACTCGACCGGCCTGTCGGTATCTGCGACTTCGCCTGTTGAGGCGTCGAGCCGTCTGATCGGTCTATCAGTATCCGCGCGGATCGCTGCCCGCGATCTCGACATGCGTATCGACGTCGCCCCAGGCGAGGTCCTTGCCGTGCTCGGTCCCAACGGCGCGGGCAAATCCAGCCTCCTGCAGGTGATCGCCGGGCTGGTCGTCCCCGACGAGGGACACGTGCGGCTCGGCGATCGCACCCTCACCGACACCGCCAGAGGTATCGCACTACCTCCACATCGACGCGGAGTTTCCCTCCTCGCCCAGGATCCCCTCCTATTTCCCCATCTCAGCGTGCGCGACAACGTCGCCTTCGGTCCACGTAGCCGAGGCGCGAACAACCGAACTGCCCGAAAAGCCGCGGAAGACTGGCTGACAGCGGTCGACGCCACCGACCTCGCCGACCGCCACCCCGGCGCGCTCTCCGGCGGCCAAGCCCAGCGGGTCGCCCTGGCCCGCGCCCTCGCCGTCGACCCGGACCTGCTGCTCCTCGACGAACCCATGTCGGCCCTCGACGTAGACGTAGCCCCGGCCATGCGCACCCTGCTGCGCCGCGTCCTGCGCGACGAACCCGGCCGCGACCATCCCCGCTGCGCTGTCCTGGTCACCCACGACATCATCGACGCCATCACCCTCGCCGACCGCCTCGTCGTCCTGGAGGCGGGCCGCGTCGTCGACTCCGGCCCGGTCGCCGAGGTGATGTCGCACCCACGCAACCCCTTCGCCGCCCGCATCGCCGGCCTCAACCTCCTACGCGGTACCGGCGTCGAGTCCGCGCTCCTTCCATCGTCGGCCGAGGCCCGGCCGGAGTCCGGACCCCCGACCTGGGATCAGCGGAGTTCGGCGGGCCGTCACAGCGCCGGCGAACCTTCGATGCCGCGGGCTCACCCCGGCCACTTCGGCGCCCCGACCTTCGGGACCGTGCTCGTCGAAGGCCTCGGTGTCGATGGCTGCGTAGTCGGCGATTTCGCCCCCGGTTCCCGCGCGGCAGCGGTCTTCTCACCGGCCGCGGTATCGGTGTTCCGCACCCGGCCCGGCGGCAGCCCACGCAATGTCTTCACCGTCGACATCGCGGAGATCACCGACCGTGGCGGCATCGTCCGGGTCCGCGGTGACGCACCGCAGGCACCCGGCCTGTGCGCCGATCTGACCCCGGCGGCCGTCGCCCAACTCCGCCTCACCATCGGTGCGCAGGTGTTCTTCGCCGTGAAGGCCACCGAGGTCCGCGTCTACGCCTGCTGAACCACGCCCCCGGTGATAACGGTATGAATTTGTGCGTTCATGCTCGAATTACCGGGGTACCTACCCGGCGAGTGACCCGCGAAGACCGGAGGGCGTCGCATGCCGCTGGACCTGAACAGTGATCTGGGCGAAGGCTTCGGCCCGTGGCGGATGGGCGACGACGCCGCCATGCTCGATATCGTGACCAGCGCGAATATCGCGTGTGGCTTCCACGCGGGCGACCCGACGATCATGCGCCGCACCTGCGAACTCGCGGTGGCGAAGGGTGTGCGGATCGGCGCGCATGTCGGCTATCGCGATCTGGTCGGGTTCGGCCGCCGCGATATCGCCATCTCCCCGGCCGACCTGCGCGACGAGGTGCTCTATCAAATCGGCGCGCTCGCGGCCTTCGCGCGGGCGGCGGGCGACCGGGTGCGCTATGTGAAACCGCACGGCGCGCTCTATCACGCGGCGGCCTGCGATCGTTTGCTCGCCGAGGCCCTTGTCGCCGCTGTGGCCGAGGCCGAACCGGGTCTGGCGCTGCTCGGTCCGGCGGGTACCGAATTGGAACGTGCCGCGCAGCGAGTGCGTTTCATCGGTGAGGGATTCGCCGACCGGGCCTACACTGCAACAGGTTCGCTGGCCCCGCGCGGAGTTGCCGGGGCGGTGCTGTCGCCCGACGACGCCGTGTCGCAGGCGACAACTCTTGCGCTGTCAGGGACCGCGCGTACCGTAGACGGTCCCGGTACGGTCGCCGTGTCCGTGGCCAGCGTGTGCGTCCACGGCGACTCTCCGGCGGCCGTCGAGATGGCCCGCCGGATCCGGGGGGCGCTCGACGAAGCCGGGATACCGGTGGAGCCGTTCAGCTGAGGGGCGGGAGGCAGGATGGACATCGATTGGAACGCGCGGATCCGACCCGCGGGTGACCGCGCCATGCTCATCACCCTCGACGACCCGCGCCCGGTGCAGCGCTTGGCCTCCGCGCTGCGTGTGCACGCGATCGCCGGTGTCGAGGATGTGCTGCCCGCGGCGGAAACCGTGCTGGTCACCATGCATTCGGTGAGCTACGGCGTGCAGGTCCGCCGCGAGCTCGTCGCGCTGCTCGACCGGCTGGATCACGAGCCGCCGCAAGCGGATTCGCCGGATGTTTCCCGTGGAACAGTGCCTGATACCGAGCCTGTCGTGGAGATTCCCGTTCGCTACGACGGCGCGGATCTGCCCGAGGTGGCCCGGTTGCTCGACCTGTCGATCCCGGCGGTGATCGCGGCGCACACCGGCACCGTCTGGCGCTGCGCGTTCGTCGGTTTCGCGCCCGGTTTCGGCTATCTAACCTCGCCCGACGGCAGGCTCACGGTGCCCCGGCGCACTCGTGCCCGCACGGCGATCCCGGCGGGCGCGGTGGCACTCGCGGGCGGGTATTCGGCGGTCTATCCGCGCGGCACACCGGGCGGATGGCAATTGATCGGCACCACCGATCTGCGAATGTGGGCGGTGGACCGCGATCCACCCGCGCTGGTGCGGGCGGGTTCGGCGATCAGGTTCGTCGCTTCCGAGGAATAGCTGCTTCGGGGAAAATCAATGGCTGCTCAACGGTGCGCCGCCTCGACTCACCAATCGGGGAGAGATCGCATGTTGATCTTGATAGAGCGGGTGGGGCCGCTCGCGACGGTGCAGGACCTGGGCAGACAGGGCTGGTTCGACTCCGGCGTCGGCCAGGCGGGCGCGGCCGACCGCGGGTCACTACGGCTGGCGAACCGGCTGGTCGGCAATCCGGAGGAATTCGCCGCCATCGAGGTGCTACTCGGGGGGCTGGCGCTGCGCGCCGACGGTCACCTCACCGTCGCGGTCACCGGCGCCCCCGCTCCCGCCACCGTCGACGGCACCCCGGTCGGCCATGCCAGCGTGCTCGAACTCGACGAGGGTCAGGTGCTGCGACTGGGCTTGGCGAGCACCGGTCTGCGCAGTTATGTGGCGGTGCGTGGCGGCATCGATGTGGCCAAAGTGCTGGGGTCGCGCAGCCGCGACACGCTGTCGGGCATCGGACCGGACCCATTGCTCGTCGGCATGTACCTACCCGTCGGTCCCCCGCCGCGCACCTTGCCGACCGTGGAATTCGCGCCGGTTCCGCAGCCGCCGGAAATTCTGACGGTCCGCGCGTGTCCGGGCCCACGCGCCGACTGGTTCGCCGATCCGGACCAGCTGTTTCGCGGGTCCTGGGTCGTTTCCGCCGATACGGACCGCGTCGGCGCCCGCCTGGATCGCGCTGACGGACCGCCGCTGGTGCGTTCGGTCACGCGCGAATTGCCCTCGGAGGGCGTGGCGTTGGGATCGGTGCAGGTGCCACCGAGCGGTCAGCCGGTCATTTTCCTGGCCGATCACCCGATCACCGGCGGTTACCCGGTGATCGCCGTCGTCCTCGATGCCGATGTCGACCGTGTCGCGCAGGCTCGTCCGGGCGACAAACTGCTGTTCGTGGCAGCTCCGGCGATCAGCGCGGCGGATTCAATCGTGCGTGCATGAGGTACACGTTGTAGCTGTCCCACGCCGATATCGTGAAGTACAGATCCTGCGCGGTCGACCACGGATGGATGAAACCGCCGTACCCCTTCGGATACATCTCGGTGGACACCAGCGGCACCGTCGACGTCCACGCGCCCTGCGGCTGACTCGCGGTCCGCAACACGATCTGGCTCGCGATCGAATCGAGGTAGACCATCTGCCACTGCTGGCTCTCCTCGTCGAACCGCACCGACAGCTCACTGGCGGTGCCGTGCACGAGCGGTGTCGCCGAGTTCTGCGCCGCGGGTGCCCAACTGCCGTCCACCCAATACTGGTAGGCCGTCTTGTTGAGCACGTCGTTCTTGCGCACCCTGGCCAGCCCGATCATCCCGATCCGGCCGTTGGGCGTGCCGAACATGTAGACGTAATCCCCGTGCGGCACCATCGCGGCCACCTGGAATTGCCCGAGCCCGAACATGTTCTCCCAGCGGGCATGCTGATCTTTGGTCCAGGTCTGGCCGCCGTCGTCGGAGTAGGCGAGCCCGCCGTAGTTCGTCAGCCACATGCCGGGGATCTTCGACCAGTGGTTCACCGACATGTAGCTCAGGAACTGCCTTTTCCCGAGCGCGAACCCCGAGGTCGGGATCGTGGTGGTCTCCCAGTTCTTGATCTTGCGGCTGCCGAGGAGTTCGGCGGCATGGCAGGGGCTGTCCTGCACCATCGAGTCGATGGTGATCCCGTCGCTCAGGTCTGTGTCGGTGCTGTAGGCGAGCACATTCGACCGCCAGTCGGCGGTATCGGCGCCCGCGCCGCCGTAGGCCCAGCCCTCGCCGAAGGTGTCGCCGAAAACCATGGCGACCTTGCCCGGTTCGGTTTCCCAGAACAGCCCGAGGTCGGTGCCGTCGACCTGCCAGCGCATATCGGTGCGGTTGGCCGAGCCGTGCCCGGTGACCTGTTCGACGAGCCGCACGGATTCCACCTTCGCGGGCACGACGGGCGCCGCCAGCGGGCCACGCTCGATCGGCCGGACCAGCGGCGCGGGCGCTTCCTGGGCCGGCTCGCCCTCGCCTCCGGGTACCGGGATCGGGATCGGCTCGATCTCCGGTTTGATCCTGATCCGGGGCAACGGGGTGGCCGAACCGGTCCCTGAACCGGTCGCCGAACCGGTCGACGTTGTCTCGTGGGTATTTTCCGGTTCCGGTTCCGGCGTGTCTCGCACCTCCGGGCACGGATTGCGGCACGGATCCGAGGGCAGCGGAACCTGCGCGACGCGGGTGTTGTCGTGCGGCGGGTCGGGAATCGGCACCGGCGTCAGCTCCGGCACCCAGACCGGGATATCGATGCTCGGCGGCACGACCGGGGCGGGCGGCGCGGGCGGCGCGGCGGGATCCGGCAGCCGGTTGACCGGGTCGAATCCCGTTTCCCCACACATGTTTACCGGCGGCGGCAGCCACGGCAGCGGACCCGCCTGCGCGGGCACAGCGAGGATGGCAGACAGCGCCACACCCATGACGGCAGTTCCGTGCGATACCGGTCTTGCGCGCATCTGGCTCCCTGGAATCGGTGTCGGCGAGGAACACCTGTGATCTGTGTGAACTTACCGGAACCGATCGCTGTTGCCGTGCGTCCAAACAGATGTGAACGAAATCGAGTACGTCTTCGGAACCGGCGACGCGGTCGTGCACCACTGGTCGAGCCACGACGAATTGGCCGACACGAGCGCCTTCGACGCCCTATGGATCGACTACGACTCCGGCATCGACGACACTTTCCTCCCCGACATCCCGCTGGCCACCGTCGACCATCGGACGGTCCTGGCGCAGGAACCCGCGGGCACCCTCAGCAGGCCACCCTGGCTCGACGGGAGTTGAGCGCGATGGCCACGATGCCGAGCGCGTAGACCCCGGCACCGGCCAATACCACTGCGATGGAGCGTCCGTCGGCCGGAATCACCAGCGCGGCCACCGCGATCGCCAACACGAAACAGACGTTGAAAACCGTGTCCTGCAGGGCGAATACCTGTCCGCGCTGGTCGTCGTCGATGTCGATCTGCATGCTCGCGTCGCCGGTCAGCTTGATCGTCTGACCGGCGAGGCCGAGCCCGAACGCGCCGATCAGCAGGAGCCGGTGCGCGTTGTCGATCGCCGAGCCGGTCGCCAGCGCGATCGGTGTCACGAGCGTGAGCTGCACGATCACCGCGGTCGTGAGGCCGAGCAGCACGGTGCGCGGCCTGCCGAGACGGGGAATCAGGATCGGCGTTCCGATCGCGGCCACCAGCATGCCCGCCGCCGCGAACCCGATCGCCACCCCGAAGCCGACCAACCCGCCGCTCATCTGCGCGCCGTCGGTGGGCTGACGCAGCACCAGCACCATGATCAGCGTGTTCATCCCGAACACGATCCGATGCGCGCCGATTCCGATCATCGCCGTAGTCACCTGAACCGAATGCCACACCGCCCGCGCGCCGGTGCGCAGACCGGTCGCGATGGCGTGCACGGTGCTCTCGCTCCCGGCCGAACCGCGATCGGGCCCGAGCACCTGCGGGCGGAACCCGAGTGCCAGCACCGCACCGACCAGCGAGCCGATCCCGCTGAGTGCCACCGCCACCGCCGAGGCCGCGTCACCCGCGCCGATCAGCGCGATCACCGCCACCGATGCCGCCGCGCCGATCCCGGCACACACCGAGGCCACCGTCGCCAGCACCGAATTCATCGGCACCAGCCAGCGCTGTTCGAGCACCCGAGGCAGCGCCGCCGACACACCGGCCAGGACGAACCTGCTGATCCCCACCGTCGCCAAGGCCAGCACCAGCAGCGGCGTCTCCCCCACGCCCACGAACAATCCGATCGCGGCCACGCCGATCAAGACGGCCCGCGCCACACTCGCGACCAACAGCACATTGCGCCGATCCCACCGATCCAGCAGCGCGCCCGCGTACGGCCCGAGCATCGAATACGGCAGCAGCAGCACCGCGAAACCGGCGGCGATGGCCAGTGGATCGGTCTCGCGTTCCGGGTTGAACAGGATCGCGCCCGACAGGGCAGCCTGGAACATCCCGTCACCGAACTGCGCGGCCAGCCGCAGCAGGGCCAAGCGCGGCATCCGCGGGTTACGGCGGATCACCGCGCGGGTGTCGCGAAGCAGATGTCTCATCGAGATCGGCTGCTCATCCGCCGTATTCGAGCCGTCAGAGGGATGAGTCGACACGCCATGACCATAGTGCCAAGGAGAACCGTCCAGGTGAGCACTCATACCCGTGAGCAGTACACCATCACCGGCGCCGAGGCGAACCGCCGCACACCCGTGGGCTGTACACCTTCACTATTGGTGCCAGAATTGAACGGTGACGCCCACATCGACGACACCCCCGCGGATCGAACTGCACCGCGGTGGCGACCGGATGAAGACGCGGATCCCGTGGCTCGACTCGAAGCATTCGTTCTCCTTCGGTGAGCACTACGATCCCGACAACACCCATCACGGGCTGCTGCTGGTGAACAACGAGGACGTGGTGCTGCCCGGCGAGGGCTTCGACACCCATCCGCATCGGGACATGGAAATCGTCACCTGGGTGCTCGGCGGCAGCCTCGTGCATCAGGATTCGCTCGGCCACAACGGTGTCATCTATCCGGGTCTGGCCCAGCGGATGAGCGCGGGCACCGGCATCCAGCACTCGGAGAAGAACGATTCGTGGCGCCTCGACGGCAAGTCCCATGACGAGCCGGTGCATTTCGTGCAGATGTGGGTGGTCCCCGACGAGCCCGGTGTCGACCCCGGCTACCAGCAGCTAGAGATCGATGACGAACTAGCGCGCGGCGATCTGGTGACGGTCGCCTCCGGCCTACCCCGCTATCGCGACCGCACCGCCATCGCGATCAATTCCTCGCACGCGGCCATGCACGTCGCCAGGATGACGGCCGACAGCCCCGGCGTGACTATCCCAGATGCGCCCTACCTGCATGTTTTCGTCGCGCGCGGCGAGATCGACGTCGAGGGACTCGGCACCTTGTCCCAGGGCGACGCGGTCCGGCTGACCCGCTCCGGCGGCCAGCTGATCCGTCCGCACGGCGATGCCGAGGTGCTCGTCTGGGAGATGCACGCGCGTCTCGGCGGACAGTGACCTCAGGCCGAACCCGGCTGACGCAAGAGGGTCGCCGACTTGGCATTGGACCGGGTAGCGGCGACGATCTGCGCGAAATCCGGCCGGAAATCACCGTCGGGCGCCTGCATCCAGGTGCGATACCCGCTGCGCTCGTCGGCCGGCGACGGCAGCACGATATCGCTGCCGGGTAAGGCGACCGAGGCGCACACCCGGAACAGCTCGGCGAACAGCACGGTGTCGAGGTAGGAGTTGTCGACCGGCCCCGTGAGGAAGGTCCAGCGACCGGAGCGTGGATGGGCGATGATCGGCCCGCAGCGCATTCCGCGCGTGACGAGCAGCCCGCGGACCCGTTCGCCCAGCGTGGATGGCATCACCACCGCGCCGACCGCGCCGATCTCGAGCACGATCCGTCCCAGCGCCGCATCGACGACGCCGTAGAGGCCATGGTGCTTGCGGTACTGGCGACAGCGCGCCAAAGCGTCCTGGATGGCCGAGTATTCCTCGGCCGCCGTATACCCGCCCTTGTCCTCGTCAGTGCGCAACGTGCTCATCACGACCTCGTCTCTGTCGACGCTGGTTCGATGTAGCTGTGAGTTCGCTCGATCCGGGCGAATCTCGGTGAGAGTTGAAGCATCACGACCCGGTGGCGCGGGAAACTTTTTCATAACGGCAGGACGTGAGAGAAAAAGACCGTTCTGCACAGCCTATAGCCGCACAACCATGCTGACAATAGTCAGTAGCTGGCGTGTCGATCGGCGTACGATATTTGCCCATGGCTCCCGTTTCGCCGACCGTCGCGCGGTGGGAACTCGTCCTGCGTTTGCGTGAACTCCGCGAGCAGCGCGGGTTCGATTCGGCCGGTTTCGCCCGCCGCGTCGGGTTCACGCCCGCCAACTGGTCCCACGTCGAGAAGGGCAGGCGGGTGCTCACCCGCACCACCATCGAACCGGTTCTCGATGTCCTCGATGTCACGCCCGACGAACGCCACGAACTGCTCGCCCTGCTCGAGGCGAGCAAGCAGCGTGGCTGGTGGGCGACGGCCTCCTCGGCCCTGATCGGCCCCGAGTTGCAGCGGCTGTACGGGATGGAGGCGGGCGCGCAGAGCATCCGCAGCTACGACAGCATGATAGTGCCCGGATTGTTGCAAACCGAGGCTTACGCGCGGGCCTTGATCAGCGCCGATGTGATGATCCGGCCGGTTCAAGTAGACCAATTAGTCGCCATCCGGCTGCGCCGTCAGCGACGGCTGCGTGAACCCGATCCGCTCGAACTCACCGCGGTGCTCGGCGAGGCCACGCTCCGTCAGCAAACCGGCGGCGGCGAGGTGCTGCGCGAGCAGTTGCGGCACCTGGTCGCGCTGGTGCGCGAGCTCGACACCGTCGATGTGCGCGTCATCCCGTTCAGCGCGCCCGAAGGTGCCGTGCTCGGCGGTTCCAGCTTCCATCTGCTCGACTTCGCAAGCGATCAGCTACCAACCTTCGCCTGGGCCGAGAGCGCGGTGTTCGGTGGACATGTCGACGACGCTGAACAGGTCCGCGATCTCGGCTTCGCCTACGTGCGTGCTCGCGAGCAATCCCTTTCCCGCACCGAATCTCTCGCCCTGATCAGGGAGTATGTGAGCGTGTAAGATTCGGGGTATGTCCACCACCGCTCGCCGCCGCCCGGCCGAACACGGCTGGTTCACCTCGTCACGCTCCAATAACGGCAACCAATGTGTCGAGGTTCGTTTCGATGGAAACGTTGTCCAGGTACGAGACAGCAAATTCCGCCGCAACCCGATGAACACCGGCTCGGCCGAGCCCATCATCACCGTCGACGCCCCCGTGTGGACAGCCTTCCTGTACTCCCTCCTGACCGAAAACCACCACCCCGACCTCATCACCGACATCTCCCCCGACGGCTCGACCACCCTCCGCCACCAAGACGTGCAGTTGCGTTTCACCGCCGCCGAATGGCAAGCCTTCGTAGCCGGCGCCCGAGACAACGAGTTCGCCTGCGTGTGAGATGACGTCGACAGCCGCCGGTGTTTCGGCATACTGGACCGCGTGACTTCTGATCTGAGTGCTCCCTCCGGTATTGATCTGTCCTTCCGCGATCAAGATGTGCGGGTGCAGGACGATCTGTTCACGCATGTCAACGGGCAGTGGTTGGCCGGGTACGAGATCCCGGCCGACCGGGCCGTCGACGGTGCGTTTCGCACGTTGTACGACCAGGCCGAGCTCGATGTGCAGGCGATCATCACCGACAGCGCGTCCGGTGCGGCCGACGATGCCGATGCCCGCAAGATCGGGGATCTGTTCTCGAGCTTCATGGCCACCGACGTGGTCGCGGCGGCCGGGTTCACCCCCATCGCCGATGAGCTGCGCGCGATCGCCGAGGTGACCGACCCGAGCGCGTTCGCCGCGCTGCTCGGCCGCTTGCAGCGCACGGGAGTGCGTGGCGCGCTCGCCTACTACGTCGACACCGACGACAAGAACTCCACCCGCTACCTCGTGCACGCGACCCAGTCGGGCATCGGGCTGCCCGACGAGTCCTACTACCGCTCCGAGGAATTCGCGGGGATCCGCGACGCCTACATCGCCCACATCACCAAGATGTTCACCATCGCCGCCGGGGACGCGTCCCTGGATGGACTGCTCCCCGCGGACCCGGCCGAGGCCGCCCGTCGCATCTTCGAACTGGAACGCAAACTCGCCGCAGGCCATTGGGATGTCGTGCGGCGCCGTGATGCCGAGAAGAGCTACAACCTCACGACTTTCGCCGACCTGGTCGCCGAGAACCCGGAATTCGACTGGGCGGCTTGGGTAGACGGTGTCGCCGCGGGTCTCGACCGTGACGGCGAGGACCTGTTCGCCGAGCTCGTCGTCCGTCAGCCCGACTACCTGCGCGCCTTCGCCACCGCGTGGGCCGAAGTACCGCAAGCGGATTGGCGGACGTGGACGGCGTGGCAGGTGCTGCACGCGCGCGCCGGGTTCCTCACCGACGAGATCGTCGAGGAGTATTTCGACTTCTACGGCCGCACCCTCACCGGCGCCGAGGAGAACCGCGAGCGCTGGAAGCGCGGTGTGTCACTGGTGCAGGAACTGCTCGGCGAAGCGGTCGGCAAACTGTATGTGGCCCGGCACTTCCCGCCGCAGGCCAAGGCCCGCATGGTGGAACTGGTGGCCAACCTCCAGGAGGCCTACCGGCGCAATATCGCCGACCTCGAGTGGATGGGCCCCGACACCCGCGCCGCCGCGCTGACCAAGCTGGAGAAGTTCACCCCCAAGATCGGCTACCCCGACAAGTGGCGTGACTACTCCGCGGTCGAGATCGACGCCGGAGACCTCGTCGGCAACTACCGCCGTGGCCACGCCGCCGACCACGATCGCGACCTGGGCAAACTGGGTGGCGAGGTAGATCGCGGCGAATGGTTCATGACCCCGCAGACCGTGAATGCCTACTACAACCCCGGCATGAACGAGATCGTGTTCCCCGCGGCGATTCTGCACCCGCCGTTCTTCGACATGAACGCCGACGATGCCGCCAATTACGGCGGGATCGGCGCGGTGATCGGCCACGAGATCGGCCACGGCTTCGACGACCAGGGCGCGAAGTACGACGGCGACGGCAACATGCAGGACTGGTGGACCGACGAGGACCGCGCCGAGTTCGGCAAGCGCACCAAGGCGCTGATCGACCAGTACAACGTGCTCTCCCCCGCCGACCTGGACGACGAGCACACCGTGAACGGCGAGTTCACCATCGGTGAGAACATCGGCGACCTCGGCGGCCTCTCGATCGCCCTCGCCGCCTACAAGATCTCGCTCGACGGCGGGCAAGCACCGGTCATCGACGGACTGTCCGGCCTGCAGCGCGTGTTCTACGGCTGGGCGCAGGTCTGGCGCACCAAGGCACGTACCGAGGAGGCCATCCGCCGCCTCGCCGTCGACCCGCACTCTCCGCCGGAGTTCCGCTGCAACGCGGTGATCCGCAATATCGACAGCTTCTATGAGGCTTTCGACGTGACCCCCGCCGACGCCCTGTACCTCGATCCCGCGGAGCGCGTGACGATCTGGTGACGTGCTCGTCCCTGCCGGCGAGCCGATCGCCGGTAGGGTCGGAACCCGTTGCTCGAGAAGGGGTTCGATCAGTGCGTTATCAGCAGGTAGCCGACGATGTCTTCACCATCGCAGGCACAGATGTGAACATGGTCCTGCTCCGCGAAGGGCGTGATCTGACGCTGGTCGACGCGGGTTGGTACGGCGACGCGGGGCTGATCGAAGCCACCATCGCGGCCCTCGGGCACCGCCCCGAGGACATCCGAGCGGTCCTGCTGACCCACGCTCACCTCGACCACGTCGGCGCCCTCAACCACCTCCAGGCGAAGTACGGCATCCCCGCCTACACCAGCGGGCTCGAGGTGGCCCACGCCAAAGGTGAGGTCCACGAGTCGGCCACGCCGCTCGACGTCATCAAACGCCTCACCGACGTCTCCACCTGCGGCTGGGCTCTGCGCATCACCCGCGCGGGCGGCCTCCGCAAAAATCCGGTCCCCCACATCCAGCCCTTCCCTACTGAAGGCGCGCTGGATCTCCCCGGCCACCCCACGCCGATCCCGACTCCGGGACACACCTCGGGACATTCCGCCTTCTATCTCCCAGCGGCAGGCGCGGTGGCCACCGGCGACACCCTGGTTACCGCCCACCCCACCTCGAAAATCCAAGGCCCCCAGCTACTTCCCGACTTCTTCAACCACTCGACCCCGGAAACCCTGGCAGCCCTCGAAGTTCTAGAGTCCCTCGCCGCGGACCCGGTTCTCCCCGGCCACGGCGACCCCTTCACCGAAGGCATCGCCGAGGCAGTCGCACAGGCCCGCGAGCATGCCGCGACCCTTCTGCGTTGAGCTGGCGGCTAGATGCAGTAAGCGAGTGGTTGCTGTACTTCAAGCCCTAAAACGTAAAAAGAGAGAACCGTAGTCGCGTTTGTTGTATCTAAAGTATAGTATGGGCATGGTTGCTGTACTTTTTGGTCGCGGCCGCAGATGACATGGCCGCCGCATCGCGTCGAAAAACGTACGTGGACTCCGCAGCGTCGACAGGGTTCCCGAGACGACCGAATGCTAGAGCACGTCGACGTCTCGATCCCACCGCGCATCGCCGATCTCGAATACCACGTGAGCGGCCAGGTAGCCAGCGCAAACGAGGCCGCGCTGATCGCCGTCACCACGCTGGAAGCTGGGCACGGTCACTACCTGGCACCGCTCGCGGATTTCCTGCTGCGCAGTGAATCTGTGGCGTCATCAAAGATCGAGCACATCGACGCCGGCTGGCGTGCGTTCGGGCGGGCGGTCGGCGGCGCGAAGGCGAGCGACGAGGCAAAATCGCAGCTCGCGGCGGTGCAGGCCTTGGTCGCCTTGGTCGATGCAGCAGGCGCGGGGCCGATCACAAAGGCCGGTCTGCTCAATGCTCACCGCCTCCTCATGAGCCCGGACTACTACGCGGCCCGCGAGTCGGGCCGGTTCCGGCAGGTTCAGAACTGGATCGGCGGCAGCGACTACACCCCGCTCAACGCGCTGTACGTGCCACCACCGCCGGAGCTTGTCGCCGAACTGATGGACGACCTGCTGATCTTCGCCGCACGCAGCGACTTGCCGATCGTCGCCCAGGCCGCGATCGCGCACGCACAGTTCGAGTCGATCCACCCGTTCGACGACGGCAACGGCCGGATCGGCCGTGCCCTGATCAGTGCGATTCTTCGGCGTCGCGGCCTGACCGACCGGGTCACGGTCCCACTCGCCTCGGTCATGCTCGCCGACACCCGGCGCTATTTCGCAGAACTGACCGCGTATCGCGCGGGCGAGGTCGACCAGTTCGTCGAGTACGTCGCGCTGGCGGCGGTGCACTCGAGCGCGGCGGCCTCCGACTCAGCACTTTCGTTGGCCGACTTGCCTGCTCGTTGGCGTGATGTCGCCAGGCCGCGGGCAAAGTCCTCGGATGAAATGCTGATCATGCACCTGCTCGACTATCCGATTCTCAACATCGACATCGCAAACAGCCTGACCGGCACCACCGAGTCCGCCACTTATCGCGCCCTCGACCGGCTCGTCGAGGCTGGAATTCTCGAGGTGCTCTCGGAGTCCAAACGAAACCGCGTCTGGGCGGCCACCGACGTGCTCGCTGAACTCGACGCACTCAGTGCGGCCATCGGCCGCCGCTCCGCCGAGGCGGTGTCCTGATAGCTCAGCGCAAGCGCAGTTCGGTGTCCGCATCGAAGAAGAACACCTCTTCGGGCTTCGGCCGTAGGTGCAGGGTTTCGCCGAGGGTGGTCTGGAAGCGCCGGTCCACCCGGACGACGATCTTGCCGGAGCGGGTGGACCAGTCGGTGCCCGCGCCGTGGGTGTAGACGAACGATTCGGCGCCCAGTTCCTCCAGCAGTTCGGCGACGACGGTGATCCCGGCGGGATCGGTAGTGACCTCCCACGATTCGGGTCGGATGCCGAGAACTACGCGAGCGCCGGAAATGATGCGGGGCAAGGGGATTCGCAGCCCGTCGAGGACAGCCTCGCCGTCGACCACGGGCGCTTCGAGCAGATTCATGCCGGGCGAACCGATGAACCCGGCGACGAACGTGTTCAACGGGTTGTCGTAAAGCTCACGCGGAGACGCGATCTGCTGCAAGGTGCCCTCGCGAAGCACCGCGACACGGTGACCCATCGTCATCGCCTCGACCTGGTCGTGCGTCACGTAGACCGTGGTCGTGCCGAGACGCTGCTGCAACGCGGCGATCTGGGAACGGGTACTCACCCGCAACTTCGCGTCCAGGTTGGACAGCGGCTCGTCCATACAGAACACCTGCGGGCGGCGCACGATGGCGCGGCCCATGGCGACGCGCTGACGCTGGCCGCCGGAGAGCTTGGCCGGTTTGCGGTCGAGCAGCGGCTCGAGTTCGAGCATCGCCGCGGCATCCTTCACCCGAACCAGGGTGTCGGACTTGGACATTCCCGCATTGCGCAGCGCGAACCCCATGTTCTCGGCGACGGTCATATTCGGATACAGCGCGTAGCTCTGGAACACCATCGCCACGTCGCGGGCGCGCGGCGGCAGGTCGGTGACATCGCGCTCCCCGATCCGAATCGTGCCCGCCTCGACGGATTCCAGCCCGGCCAGCATGCGCAGGCTCGTCGATTTGCCACAGCCGGAAGGGCCGACCAGCACGAGGAATTCACCATCGGCGATGTCGATGTCGAGTGCGTCGACGGCGGGGGCGTCGGCGCCGGGATAGCGATGGGTCACACCGTCGAACTGCACTGTCGCCATGGCGAATTCTCCTACGAGGGAAAGCGAAACGGGCTGGCGATCACAAGCGACCACCGGCCCGCGGGGATCTACTTGGGCAGCTTGGGCGTGATCTGCCGGTCGATGATCGCCTGCACGTCGGCGGCGACCTTCGCGAGAACCGTTGCCGGATCGGCATTCTGGAGGCCGATCTGCTCGTAACCGGTGCCGATGATCTGGTCGGCGCCGGGCACGAACACGCGGGCGTAGTCCTGCGACTTCGCCACCGACAGCTGGTCGATCGCGACCTTGGAGTTCGGGTTCTTCGCCAGGAAGTCGATCTCGCTGGGGTCGGTCACGGCCGACTTGCGCACCGGCATGTAGCCCGTGTTCTGCGTGAAGTACGCGGTGTTGGCCGCGTTGGTGATGAACTCGATGAACTTGAGCGCGTTCACCTTTCGGGCATCCGAGATGCGCGACGGCACGGCGAGGCCAGCACCGCCGGTGGTGACGCCGGGACCGTTCGGGTGCGGCAGGAACGCGGTGCCGACCTCGAACTTGCCGTCGGCGTTCTTCTTGATGCCCTTGAGATCGCCGGTGGAGGCGATGGTCGAGGCGGCGACGCCGGTGCCGAAGTCGACCGCGATCTGCGGGCGGATCGCGGCGTACTTCTTGACGTTGATCGAGTCGCGCAGGTAGGTGGCCGCGGCGATCGAACCCGGATCGGTGAACTTCAGCTTCCACTGATCGGAGTAGGCGCCGCCGAAGGTCCAGTTCGGGCCCTGGAAGGTCCAGCCGAGGTAGTTCTTGGCGTCACCCCAGGCGTGCGCGAACTTGTCGGCGCCGACGAGGGACTGCAGCTTCGGGCCCCACTCATCGAATTCCTGCCAGGAGTTCGGGCCGCGGTCGGGCAGACCGGCCTTCGCCCAGACGTCCTTGTTGTAGTAGAACAGCGGCGTCGAGCGGGCGTACGGCAGCGCGTAGTGCTTGCCGTCGAACAGGTAGTCGGCGGCGAGCGAGTCGACGTAGTCGCCCAGCTGCACACCGGCGGCACCGAAGTGCCCGTCGAGCGGCTCGATGGCCTTGCTCAGCGCGTAGTTGAACCACCAGACATCCGACAGCACAACAACATCGGGCAGTTCACCACCGGTGAGCGCGGCGTTGAACTTCTGCGCCACCTCCTCGTAGTTCTTGCCCGCGTCGACCAGGTTCACCGTCAGATCCGGGTATTTGGCCTGGAAGCGGTTGATCAGCTCCAGCTCCAGCTCCTTGGAGGTGCCGGGGTGATTGGACCAGAAGGTGATGGTGTTGGCGTCGCCGGAATCGCCGGACCCGCCGCCGGTGCCCGCGCACGCGGTCAGGGCTGCGGCAGCGGCAACGCCGCCGGTCAGGCCGAGGAAGCCACGGCGACTCAGCGCCGGGAATCGTGAGTTGGACACTGGCGAACTCCTGTTCGAGATTTAGCCCTTGACCGCACCGGAGGTGAGGCCCTTGATCATGTGACGTTGCAGGGCAAGGAAGACGATGAGGATCGGCAGCATCGTGAGCACGGTGCCCGCCATCACCGGCCCCCAGTTGGTGACGCTGGGGTTCTCGGTGTTCTGCAGCAGGGTCAGGCCGACCGGCAGTGTCGCGACGTCGGCGGAATCGGCCATCAGGAACGGCCAGAGGTACTCGTTCCACTCGTTGACCAGCGTCACCACCGCGAACGCCACCATCGTCGGCCCCGACATCGGCAATACCACCTTGGTGAGCAGCCGCCACCAGTTCGCGCCGTCCATCCGCGCCGCCTCGATGACCTCACCGGGCAGCGACAGGAAGTGGTTGCGCATCAGGAAGGTGCCGAAGGCGACGCCGCAGAGCGGAATGATGATGCCCTGGAAGGTGTTTCGCCAGCCCAGCTGCGCGATGAACGCGTAGTTGGAGATCACTGTGATCTGGTTGGGCACCATCAGCGCCGCGATGATCACCAGGAACACGATGTTCTTGCCGGGGAAGCGCAGGAACACCAGCCCGTACGCGCTGAACACACCGAGCGCGAACTTCACCGCCGACACCACGCCGGTGACGATCAGCGAGTTCCGCAGGAACGTCCAGAAGGGCACCGTGGTGGTGGCGTGGGTGTAGTTCTCCGGATGCCAGCTGTGCGGCCAGTAGACCGCGGGCTGGGTGTAGATGTCGGAGCGGTCCTTGAGCGAGGTGATCAGGATCCAGAACAGCGGGACCCCGACGATGATCAACACGCACACCATCGCCGCGTAGCCGAGCAGGGTGACGGCGCGTTCGCGTCGCCTGTACGAAAGCGTCTCGGGCCCTACATGTTTCATCGCTCGCCTCGATCCATCACACGCACCTGGACCAAGGTGACCACCAGCAGCACCACGAACATGATCGTGGCCACGGTGGCGCCGTAGCCGGCCCGGAAATTGCGGAACGACTCCTCGTACACCTGGAACACCATCGTCGTCGTGCCGTTGCCGAGCGGTCCGCCGCGCGTCATCACATTGATGATGTCGAAGACCTGCAGGGAGTTGAGCAACACTGTGATCGACAGGAAGAAGGTAGTCGGACGAAGTTGGGGCAGAAGAACTTTCGTGAATCGAGTCCAGCTGCTCGCACCATCCATTTCGGCCGCCTCGAGCAATTCGGCGCGCACACCTTGCAACGCGGCCAGATAGATCACGAAGGCATAGCCCAGGTTCTTCCAGATGTAGGTGAGCGTCACCATGAACAGGGCCCACTCCGGGTCCTGGTAGAAATCCGGAACATTGTCGACGCCGAGCCGGTGCAGAACATCTTGTACCAGACCGAAACTCGGATCGAAGATGAATTGAAAAGCTACGCCGATCGCCGCGCCCGAAATCACGAATGGCGCGAAAATAGCCGAGCGGACTACATTGCGTCCGAACAGTTTTCGATCGAGCAACATGGCGAGTGCGAGACCGAGCGCCATGCTCACCACGACAGCCGACACGGTGAAGATCACCGTATTGCTGACGACCTTCCATGAGTCGTCGCGCTGCCACCATTCGATGTAGTTGTCGAACCCGACCGATTTCGCCACCGGATCGGCGATGTTCCAGTCGGTGAACGATAGCCGGATGTTATCGGCAAGCGGCCGGTAAACGAACAGGGTGAGCAGCGCCAGGTTCGGCACCACGAGTACGGCGAACAGTGCGTAGTCCTGCCACCGACGGTTTCTCCCGGGGAGCACCCGCTCTGGACTCTTTCGCACCGCGGCAGCTTTACGGCGCATGGCGAACCGTTGGTTAACCCTGCCCGCCGATTTCCTGAACATCGGGCACACAGCACCGATTACAGCAAAAACCCGAACAACACGACCGGGATTGATCGTATTGTTCGGGTTTTGTTCAGCGGGTTTTGCTCAGTTCCAGTCGCCGAGACCGTCGCCCGCACTGAGGGTTCCGCCCTTGGTGCCGGTGATGACGACCGCGTCACCGCGACGGGTGTTCTCCAGGAACCACTTTCCGTCCTCGGTGCTCACATTGAGGCAGCCGTGGCTGGCGTTGGAGTAGCCCTGCTGACCGACCGACCACGGGGCGGCGTGCACGAAGATGCCGCTGTTGGACAGGCGGGTCGCGTATTCGACCTCGAGCTTGTAGCCCTCGGGATCGGTGACCGGCACGCCGTACGTCGACGAGTCCATCGTCATCTTCTCGAGCCGCTCACCCACGATGTAGGTGCCGTTGGGGGTCTCGTAGCCGGGCTTGCCGAGCGAGGTCGGCATCTCGCGCACGACCTCACCGTTGATCGTCACGACGATCATCTTGGTGGCGTCGTCGACGGTGGCGACGAACGCGTCACCGATGTGGAACGCGCTGGTGGTGCCACCCGCGACCACGGTCACGTTGGTGTTGGCGGGCCAGAACTCGGCGGGCTTCCAGCGGACCTGCTTGCTGGAGGTCCAGTAGAAGTAGCCCGGCGCGTTCGTGCTCGAGGTGACCTTGATGGCCCGCTCGGCGGCGGCGCGGTCCTCGACCGGCTCCTTGAAGGTGATGATGATCGGCTGCGCGACGCCGACGGTCTCGCCGTCGGCGATGTTGATGTTCGGCGGCGCGAAGGGCGCCTGCTGCGCGGGCTCGTTCACCGCGGGCTGGCTGGAACCGCCGTCGAAGAACGGCAGATTCGGCTGAGCCTGCGCGGGCACGGCGATCAACGCGCCGGTCGCTGCGATCGCTGCCGACAGCAGCAGACCCCGGCGAAGCCAGTGCGATTGCCGCATATTTGCCTGGTAGTGCATAGGTTTCTCGTCCATTCCATCTCTCGTTCCGCGTGCGGCGCGCGAGATCTACTCAGTGACGCTCGTTCTCTTTGACGCAGAGGCCGCAACGGGTCTCTACGGGGTAACGACTTCCCCGACCCTGACCCTCCATTACTACCCGCACCAGGTGACAGGTGCCAGCCGCGTTGCGCGGTGATAACAGAGCGGCAACTATGTGCCGCGCGTCACATAACGCGGTGTTATTCATCGGCTTTCGTCAAACGCCGCGCTCACAGCGGCGAGTCGATAGCGGTGCGCACGAACAGCCGGGAAGCACAGGGGTGTGACTCTCAAACGTCACGTGAGGCAGATCACCCGGTCCGTGTGAAGTGGATCGCCCGATCCGGCGCGGTCGCGATATTGCGGGGCACCGTGCGGGGTCGGCGACCGAGTGCCAGTGCGGGCTCGAGGGTCAACCGGACCTCGGTCAGCAGCGTCGCGAGCACGATCCGCAACTCGTGGTCGGCCAGCGTCGAGCCGATGCATCGCCGGTGACCACCGCCGAACGGCGCGAACTCGAACGGGGTGACGGTGCGATCGAGGAATCGGTCGGGGTGGAACAGGTGCGGTGCGGGCCAGGTGGCGGGCTGGCGGTGGAGTACGCCGACGGCAAGGCCGATGGTGGCGCCCGCCGCCACGTCGACTCCGCGCCAGCGCAGCGGCTCCGTCAGTGTGCGCAACACGATCGGTACCGGGGGGTGCAGGCGCAGGGTTTCCTGGCAGACGGCGTCGAGCAGTGGTAGCCGGGCCTGTTCGGCGGGGTCGTCGCCTGCGGTGGGTAGCTCGGCGAGCAGGCGGGTGAGCAGGCCGGGTTCGCGGTGCAGGTGGTAGAGCGCCCAGGTCAGGGTGGTCGCGGTGGTTTCGTGACCCGCGACGAGCAGCGTGCGTAGCTGTTCGCACAGTTCGGTGTCGGTGGGGGTGCTGCCGTCGTCGTAGCGGGTGGTGAGCAGGAGGTCGAGCAGGTCGCCGCCGGCGGGGCCGGTGCGGCGTCGGCGGGTGATGTCGGCCAGGAGCAGCTCGTCCAGCCGCGCCCGCGCTGCGGTGAACCGCTCCCACGGACCGAAACCACCTATGCCACGGCGTAATACGGGCGCCACCATGAGTGGGGTGGTGAACGCGGCGAGGAAATCGGTTACCACACCGCCGTATTCGGCCTCACGATCGGAATCGGACCCGAACACCGTGGCGAGGATGACCCGCAGAGTGATCGTGCGCGCGGCCATGAGCGCATCGATCCGAGTGCCGATTCGCCAGGGACCATCTGCGCCACAATGGATCTCGTTCAGCGTCACATCCCGGATCACCTTCTCCATCGACCGCACCCGCGCACCGTGCAACGCGGGCGCCAGCAGCGCGCGATCCGTGCGATGCCGTGTCCCGGAACTGAGAATCAGCGACGCTGCCCCGACCATCGGCTCGATCGGATTGGGCAGCGGCGGCTCGAGCAGAGCGACCGGCGCCCGGAACAATTCGCGCGCCCCCTCGGCCGTTCCGGTGAACAGCACCGCCGGAAACCCGGGGAACCCGACCGCGAACGGATCACTGCGGGCAGCGCGTCGTCGCAGGTAACCGCCGAAATCCCGCCCAGCGGCGAGGCCGTGCAGCAACGACAAGCGCGGCGCGGCGGGCGCGGGGTTCAGCGAACTCATGTCCTTTACTACGGCGGGCTCCTCCCGGTGGTTCGATCAGGAACGGGCCGTGCGCACGGTCCCCTGCGCGATCGCCGCCAACTTGGCCAAGCGTGCGTCACCGAGCGCGGTGAGGGCCCCGCCCAGCCGGTTGGTGACGAACGCGATCGACATTCCCAGATCGGGATCGGCGTACGCACCGGAACCGCCGACACCGTAGTGACCGAAGGCATTGCGCGGTTGCTGCTTGGTCATCAGCACCGGCCGGTGATAGCCGAGGGTGAATCGCAGCGGTAGTCCGAGGACATAGTCGCGGCTGCTGGTCTGCTGGGTCCGGTTGATCGTCTCGATCGTCTCAGGCCGCAGGAACCGCACCTCGCCCACCTGCCCGTCGTTGGCGAGTGCGCCGTACATCCTGGCCAGCGCCCGCGCCGAGAACACCCCGTTCCAGCCGGGCATCACCGCATCGTGCACCCGTGGATCGCGGACGAGTTCGTCGAAACCCTCCGGCATGCCCGCCTCGGCCAGCCCGCGCGCGGGCCGCACCCACGACAGCACCGACGACGCGGTGTTCCAGCGGATTCCCGGTGGCGCCAGATGCGGAAAGATCTTCGCGATCCGATACCGCTCGCCCGGCGGCACCTGGAACCAGAACTCGTCGATTCCCAAGGGCCGCGCCACTTCTCGACGCAGTACCTCGGTGAACGGATCGCCGGTGACCCGCTGCACGATCTCGGCCACCAGCCAGCCGAAGGTGATCGCGTGATAGCCCGAGGTACGGAGACGGCGCGGGTCGGCGGGACTCTCGGCGAGGGCGGTCACCACCGCGTCGTAGTCGAGAATGCCCTCGCGACCGGGCACCAGCCCGCGCACCCGGTGCAGGCCCGCGCGATGGGACAGCACGTCACGCACGGTGATGTCGTCCTTGCCGTGCGCCCCGAACTCCGGCCAGTAGGTGGCCACCGGCTCCTCGTAATCGATGAGCCCGCGCTCGGCCACCCGATGCAGCACGGTGGCGGCGACGCCCTTGCCGGTGGAGAAGGTGAGCGCGACGTTCTCGCCGGTCCAGCGCTGATCCTTGGCCGCCCAGCCGGCCCAGATATCGACGACCGGGCTGCCGTCCAGATAGATGGCCAGCGCACCGCCACCGCGATTGGGCTGGGCGAACATCCCGAAGAAATGATCGGCGAGACGGATGAAGCGCGGATCGACCACCATCTGCCGTGGCGCCGCGAAATCGCCGGTCGGTACTGGTGCTGGAGTACTACTCACGGTGACCTCCTGATACACGATCGGGGGCCTGCGCCGCACGTGGCGACCGGAATCCCAAGGGTATCGCAGTGACCCGGCGATCGGACTCGAGTCGACGGGGGTGGCTCCGGTGGTGTATTCACAATGGGTGTTCGCAGATTTGCACCAGAGCCGACCCTCCGCACCGTCGCGGTCGCATGCTCGATCGGGTCGGCGCAAGGTAGTGGGACGGTTCGTCGGCGCGCTCGCCATCACGGTAACCGCGCTGGTCGCGACCGCCTGCGGTGGCAAGATCGACGGCTACGCCCAGCCCGCGATCGACGTCGTCCCCGCCACCAGCACCGCGACGCCGACCACCAAGCCGGGCAAGTCGACCACCACCAAGCCGGCGCCGACGTCGAGCAAGGGCGGCAAGACCGACTTCCAGGCCAATATCGGGGACTGCGTGTCGCTCGGCGGCACGGTCAACGACGCGACCATCGAGAAGGCCGCGTGCGGTAGCCGCTCGTCGAACTACAAGGTCATCGCCAAGGCCAAGACCAGCAACGGCTGCGTCGGCGACCGCGACAACTTCTACGCCGAGACGCTCAACGGCATCGAGACCGGCGCGCTGTGCCTCGACATCGACTGGGTCATCGGCGGCTGCATCGACGTGGGCGGCGACGAACCCAAGCGCATCGAGTGCAGCGAGGGCGGGACCGAACCGGTCAAGGTGATCACGATCAACAAGGACTCCGACAGCGTCGACGACTGCCCCGACGCCGCCGATTCGGGCTTCAAATACGCCGAGCGCCGTGTCGTCGTCTGCGTGGAGAGCCTGTAGTCCGACGAAAGACGCCGGTGGCGGCTAGTTTGGGGTGGTGCCCCAGACGGTTCGGCTGAACTCGGCCACGGGCCGGTGGATTCTGCTCGCCACCATCCTCGGCTCCTCGATGGCGTCGCTGGACGCCACCGTCGTCTCCGTGGCGCTGCCACGCATCGGCGAATCACTGCACACCGATGTCGCCGGGTTGCAGTGGACCGTCAACGGCTACACCCTCACCCTCGCCTCGTTCATCCTGCTCGGCGGTTCGCTCGGCGACCGGCTCGGCCGGCGCCGGGTATTCATCTGGGGGATCATCGGATTCGCGATCACCTCGCTGTTGTGCGCGGTCGCGGTGAACATCGAGATGCTCGTCGGCGCGCGGTTGCTGCAGGGCGTGGCAGGCGCGCTGCTCACACCGGGGAGTCTGGCGCTGATCTCGGCGTCGATCGATCGAGGCGATCAGGGCAGTGCGATCGGACTGTGGTCCGGTCTCGGCGGGGTGGCCGGTGCGTTCGGGCCGTTGCTCGGTGGTGGGCTGATCGATCTGGTCGGCTGGCGGGCGATCTTCCTGCTCAATGTGCCGCTCGCGCTGGTCGTCGCCGTCGTCACGCTCAAATACGTGCCGGAGAGTCGTGATCCGGAGGCGCCCGCGCGGATCGACGTGCCCGGCGCGGTGATCGTCGCCCTCGGGCTCGGCGCCCTCACGCTGGGGCTCATCGATTCCCGGGTCGTGCTGGTCGCGGTCGGGGTGGCCGCGCTGGTGTGTTTCGTGCTGGTGGAACTGCGCAGCCGGAATCCGCTGGTACCGCCGTCGCTGTTCCGGTCGCGGGTGTTCACGGCGGCGAATCTGGTGACGTTGCTCGTGTATGCCGCGCTCGGTGGCGTCTTCTTCCTGCTGGTCCTGCAATTGCAGCTGGTCGCCGGGTACTCGCCGATGGCGTCGGGCGCCGCGGGACTGCCCGTCACGCTGCTGATGCTGGTGCTCTCGGCACCGGCGGGACGGTGGGCGCAGCGGCACGGGCCGCGGATTCCGATGACGATCGGTCCGCTGCTGGCCGCGGGCGGGGTGTTCGCGCTGCAGCGGATCGGACCCGGCGCGGTCTATCTCACCGATGTGCTGCCCGGCGTATTCGTCTTCGGGCTCGGGCTGTCGGTGCTGGTAGCGCCGTTGACCGGCGCGGTGCTCGCCGCGGTGCGCGCGGGCGAGGCAGGCATCGCGTCCGGGGTGAACAACGCCGTCGCGCGAACGGCACAGCTACTCGCCGTGGCGGCGTTGCCCGGGCTGGCCGGGTTGTCCGGTGCGTTCGACAATCCGGTGGCCTTCGCCGCCGGCTTCGACACCGCGATGCGCTGGTGCGCGCTGCTGCTCCTGATCGGCGCGGGGATCGCCGCGGTTCTGCTTCGCGTGCCGCGTCAGCCGCCACAGCCCGAACGTGTCGACTGCCTGCCGCACTGCGCGGGCGCCGACGGACCCGCGATCGCGCCGAAATCACTTGCCACATAACAAAATCGGGCCGCGTGGACAACCACGCGACCCGCTCGACATCCGGGGAGTTGAAAGGCGCTAGATCGGGTGGAAACCCGTACCGACACCGCCGCGGGCGTTGATGTCGTCCATGATCGAGTTCATGTTCGTCCCGACCTCTGGCCCGACACAGGCCAGGGCCAGGTAGGCGTTGACCATGCCGACCAGGGTGGAGCCGACCACGACCGGCGCGCCGGAATCGCCCTCGACCACGCACATCTGCGACCAGGTCTCGGTGTTGGTCGCGAAGACGTCGCCCCAGGTGATGCCGCAGGTGTTGCCGGTGGTCCGGCCTTCCTTGCAGACGATCGTCGGGAACTGCGCTGGCCCGCCGATACCGGTGATGGTGACGTTGCCGATCCGGTTGACCGGGGTGATCCGGCCGGGCGTGAACTCGATGACCGCGTAGTCGAGTTCGGCATCGCTGTGTACGAACCGGCCGATCTCGCCGTAGCCGCGATCCACCTCCGCGCTGACGGTGGCCCCGGCGTCGCCGCAGTGACCCGCTGTCAGGCCGACCAGCCTGCCTGCGCCGTCGTGTCCGACCGTGGTGACGGTGCACTCGAACGCGTTGTCGATCACGATGCCGGAGCCGCCGCCGATCACCGGGGGGCCTGCTTGCGCGTGTGCCGCACCGGTGCCGAGCAGAGCTGCACCGAGGGCTAGAGCGAAGGCGGTGTTGGCCACCTTGGCGAGTTTGCTGAACATGTCCCTCCAGATGTCGGAAGTTCGGACGATATCAATACGGTCTGTCTATCGTGCCTGTATTCGGTCCCGGGCGCGCCTCCGGACCGGTGCGTTTGCTGGGCGAGTCGCGCGCGCCGCCGAGCAGGCGCTGTCATAGCGATTCCCTATTGCAATCTTGCCGCAGCGCGTCGTTCGTGTTTCTCGCGTGATGTGTTCGGATAATTCGAAGAGGGTTTCGTTATGAATGACAAACTTCCGCAATATTCCTTTACCGCGACCGCTGGTACGGGGAAACCGTGCGGGAATAGGCCTTCGCGCGTAATCCCTGGAATCCCGGAATTACGGACTGTAGGGTCCGCTATGGCCGGTTTCATAGCCGTTTCGGACAGTGACCTCTATCTATGACTGCGCTCACATGTCGGTGATGTGTTCTGGGCTACTCCGTAGTAAGGTGCGTCAAGCAAACAAGTCGCCGGGGCGTTGAGGGTCCGGCGTCGAGAGGGGTTATGCAGTGCAGTCGACCGAGAGTCCGCCCACACGTTCACGAGTCAGTGAGGCTGCCGACTGGACGAAGGGCCTTTGGGACGACCATCCGAAGAAGTCGCTGGAAACCTTCGGTCGACAGATCACGATGGGTATCGAAGCGATCACGGAGTTGTTCGTCGCGATCTTCCGTCGGCGTTTTCCTTTCGATGAGTTCGTTCGGCAGTCCGCGTTCATGTCCAGTGTCGCCGCGGCGCCGACACTGCTGGTCGCCATCCCGATCGCGGTGATCGTTTCCATCCAGGTCGGCGCGGTCGCGGGTCAGGTCGGTGCCACTTCGTTCATCGGCGCGGCCAACGGCCTCGGCATCATTCAGCAGGGCGCCCCACTGGTTACCGCGCTGATGATCGCGGGTGCCGTCGGTTCGGCCATCTGCGCCGACCTCGGCTCGCGCACCATCCGTGAAGAGATCGACGCGATGAAGGTCATGGGTGTCGACCCGCTGCGCCGCCTGGTGGCTCCCCGCCTCGGCGCCGCGATGCTGGTCAGCTTCCTGCTCTGCGGCTTCGTTGTCTTCGTCGGCTTCCTCACCGGCTACATGTTCAACATCTTCGCCCAGGGCGGTACGCCCGGCTCCTACATGAGCACCTTCGCTTCGTTCGCGGTCACCCGCGACCTGGCGGTGGCGCTGCTGAAGTCGGTCATCTTCGGTCTGATCGCCTCGATCATCGCCTGCGACTGCGGCCTCAACGCGCGCGGTGGCCCCGGCGGCGTCGCCAACGCGGTGAACTCCGCGGTGGTCAGCTCCACCGTCATGCTGCTCGGTGTCAACGTGGTGATCACCCAGATCTACGCCGTCGTCTTCCCTCCCCAGGTGGTCTGAGCCATGTCATCTACTTACGTACCGCCGCTATTGCGGCCGCTGAACACGCTCAAGAAGGCGGGCAAGGCGCCCGGCGGCCTGCTCGCGCGCCTGGGCCACCAAGTCTTCTTCTTCCTGCGTTCGGTCGGCTCCATCCCGCTGGCCTTCAAGCAGTACCCGAAGGAGATCTGGCGTCTGCTTTCCGACGTCTCCTGGGGTAACGGCAATATCGTCGTCGGTGGTGGCACCATCGGCGTCATCCTGATCATCAGTGCCTTCGGCGGCATGCTGGTTGCTATTCAGGGCCACACCTCGCTGAACCTGCTCGGGTTGAGCCCCCTCACGGGCGCGATCTCGGCCTTCGCCACCACCCGTGAGATCGGCCCGCTGCTGGCGGCACTGGCCTTCGCCACCCAGGCAGGCTGTCGATTCACCGCTCAGCTGGGCGCCATGCGCATCTCCGAGGAGATCGACGCGCTCGAATCGATCGCCATCCGCCCGCTGCCCTACCTGGTCAGCACCAGGATGATGGCCGCGGTGATGGCGATCGTGCCGCTGTACTGCCTCGGCTTGGCGATGGCATACCTGTCCTGCTCGGTCACCGTGCAGTTGATCGGCGGTACCGCATCGGGCACCTACTCGCACTACTTCTACCAATTCCTGGTACCGGTGGACGTGCTCTACTCGCTGCTCAAGGCGATTATCTTCGTCATGATCACGACGTTCATCCAGTGCTACTACGGCTTCTTCGCCTCGGGTGGTCCCGAAGGCGTCGGCGTTGCGGCCGGCCGCGCGATCAAGATGTGCATCATCCTGGTCGTGTTCGCCGACCTCGTCATGACATTGGCGATCTGGGGCATCGACCCCGGCATCAGGATCTCGGGGTAGGGGCGCGATGATCATCGATCCGAGTGGGCGCGGGCCCACCATGAAACAGCTGTACGTGGCGGGTATCTCCGGTCTGATCGTCTTCGCGATCATCCTCGGCTTCCTCACCGCCAGGTACCAGGGATATTTCGTCCCGAAGGTCAATGTGGTCGCGAACCTGTCGACCACCGGTGACGGCCTACCGTCCAATGCCGACGTGAAGTTCCGCGGCCTGCTCGTCGGCGTCGTGAAGAACGTCGATATCCGCAAGAGCGGCGAGCAGAAGGTGAACATCGAGCTCAAGCCCGAGTTCGCCGACGGCATCCCGAACACCGTCACCGCACGCGTGGTGCCGTCCAACCTGTTCGCGGTCACCTCCGTCGAGCTGGTCTACAACGGCGCGAACAGCCAGCACCTGAAGGAAGGTTCGCAGATCGCCGAGGACCGCAGCCAGGGCACGATCGCGCTGCAGGACACGCTCACCACGGTGCGCGACATCCTCAACGAGGTCGACCCGGTGCAGCTGGGACGCGTGCTCGGCACGCTCACCCAGGCACTCGACGGCAGCGGCCGGGTCCCCGGCTCGACCATCCAGCGCCTCGACCACTGGCTCACCACGGTCGCTGACGCGGGCCCGAACCTGGGCGGCATGCTCGACAACTTCGCCAACTCGGCGCACGCGCTCAACCAGTCGGCGCCGGAACTGCTCAACGTGCTCGGCTCCTCGGTGCAGACCGCGAACACCATCGCCACCAAGCGTGAACAGCTGATCGCGCTGCTGGCCGGTGCGAGCGCCACCACTGACCGGGTGAACGACCTGTTCGCATCGAATCCCGATGTGGGCAAGGAAGCTACGGTCGGCATGAACGCCACCCTGGGTGCGCTGGCCGCCGACCCCGCGTCGATCACCAGGACCTTCCAGGTCTTCGGTCCCTCGCTGGCTCAGCTCAACACCACCTTCCACGGTGGCCCGAGCGGTAAGCAGATGGTGTGGAACGCCGGCATCACGCTGACGCCGTACAAGCCCAACACCGCCGCCGACTGCCCGCGCTACGGCGACCTGCTCGGCCCGAGCTGCTTCACCGCACCGGCTGAGGTCTCCCTGCCGCCGATTCCGGACAACCTGCGTCCGCGCAAGCTCGACGCGGCCGCCGGCCTACCGCCGCTGGTCTCGCTGCCCGGCATGCCCGATATTCCGGGTCTGACCAGTCCCGGTGTCGCGCCGATGCATACGGCCGACGGCACCGAGATCAAGCCGTTCCAAGGCACGCCGCTCGAGGGCCTCGTCCCGTCGATCCAGATTCCGGGTCTGCCCGGGCTGGGTGGTGCGCCCGCTCCCGCGGCCGCTCCGGCCGCGGCGCCCGCTCCGGCGACGGTGCCTGCCGCCACACCGATCTCCTACACCGGTGACGCGGCGATGACTCAGCTGCTCGGTCGCAAGCCGAACGCGTCCGAATATCTGCTGCTCGGTCCGATTTTGAAGGGCGGAACCCTGCAAGTGTCCGAAAACGGGGGTGGCGCATGAGTATCCGCAAGCCACTGATCGGGTTCAGTATCTTCGCGCTCGTCTCACTGCTGGTCACCGTGGTCGTGTGGAACACACTGGCCCGCACGGTCGACGGTGACACCCGCAAGTACACCGCGATCTTCACTGACGTCCTCGGGCTGCGGCCCGGTGACGATGTCCGGATGGCCGGCGTGCGCGTCGGCAAGGTCGAGAACATCGAGCTCGACGGCAAGAACGACGCCAAGGTGTCGTTCATCGTGCAGAGCGACCAGACACTGTTCAACGACACCAAGGCCCTGGTCAGGTACCAGAACCTGATCGGTCAGCGCTATGTCGCGCTGACCCCGGGCGCGGCACCGAGCCCGGAGGCGCTCAAGAGCGGTTCCACCATTCCGCTCGAGCGCACCGAGCCCTCGTTCGATATCTCGGCCCTGCTCAACGGTTTCCAGCCGCTGTTCCAGGCGCTCGAGCCCGCCGAGGTCAACGCGATGTCGGAGACCCTGATCCAGGCGCTGCAGGGCGACGGGGTTTCGCTGTCGGCGTTCATCATTCAGGCGGCCCAGCTGGCCACCGATTTCCAGCGTCGCGACGCGATCTTGTCCGACGTGATCACCAACCTGTCCGGTGTGATGGCCGGGTTGGCAAAGCGAGGGGATGAATTGGAGACCCTGGTTACCCAGACGAGGGCGTTGATCGGCGGACTCTACGACCAGGGGCAGTCGCTGCAGGCGTCCACGGTTACCCTCGCCGATTCGACGACCGCCCTGGTCGGGATGATGACCAAGATCCAGCCGAAGCTGGCGGCGACCCAGAACTCGACCACCGCGGCGCTGAATCTGCTGCTGGCCAACGGCGCCAAGCTCGACCAGGTCGCGATCGACATGCCTTCGATGCTCGCCGACCTCGGCCGGATGACATCGGAAGGCACCCACGCCAACGCCTACCTGTGTGGTCTGGACATCTCGCTGTACGGGGTTCTGTTCCCGCGCGGTCTGTTCAGCCAGATCGGTGGCAACGGCCACTCCGAGGTGTGCAGATGAGCAAGATCAAGTCAGCCTTCGTCGGTAACCGCAACTTCTGGCTGGGTGTGGTCGGTGCGCTGTGCATCGTGCTGCTGCTGGTCGGTTCGAGCATCTTCGGGTTGATCGGGCTCGGAAAGCAGTCCATCGACGCCGAATTCGTGCAGGCCGCGGGCATCAAGACCGGTGACAAGGTCGCGGTCTCCGGTGTGCAGGTCGGTACGGTCTCCGGTGCGAAGCTCGCGGGCGATCACGTGGTGATCACCCTCGACGTGGACAGCTCGGTGAAGCTCGGTCCCGACGCGCACGCCGCGATCAAGATGGCGACCCTGCTCGGCGCGCGCTACGTCGACCTGACGCCCGGCGACGGATCGGGCCTGAAGGACAAGACGATCCCGCGCAGCAACACCGACGTGCCGTACGACATCGCCGATGTGGTGCAGGTCGGTACGCCGAAGTTCGAGGCGCTCGACACCAAGAAGCTCGCCGCCTCACTCAACACCATCAACTCCCAGCTCGGCGATTCGCCGGAGCTGGTTGCCCAGGCGCTCGACAGCGTCGGCGCGGTCGCCAAGGTCGTCGACCAGCGCAAGGGCGAGGTCGACAGCCTGCTCAAGGACCTCAACCGGGTCACGCAGCTGCTCGCCGACAACCGCAACTCGATCCTGCTCGTCATCACCCAGGGCGAGGCCATCGCCAACCGGGTGATGGAA
The DNA here is from genome assembly GCF_042720495.1 of Nocardia sp. NPDC058480. Taxonomy (NCBI): domain Bacteria; kingdom Bacillati; phylum Actinomycetota; class Actinomycetes; order Mycobacteriales; family Nocardiaceae; genus Nocardia; species Nocardia sp. NPDC058480. Next base: position 338,702 of record NZ_JBHXMN010000003.1, read on the forward strand.
CGGCAGAGTCTGCTGCGCCAGCTGCTGGACAACGTCGCCACGCTGACCCGTCAGCTGGAGGAGATCGGCGCCCAGAACGGCGACCAGTTCGGCGGCACCATCAGCCAGCTCAACACCATGGCCGAGGGCCTGCAGAAGAACAAGGACAATCTCGACAAGCTGCTGCAGATCGGTCAGCCCACCGCGCGCTACTTCAACAACGCGCTCGGCAACGGTAACTACGGTTCGGTCGCACTGCCGTGGTTGTTCCCGGACAACTGGCTGTGCTTCGTTCAGGTGATCCAGGGGTGCCAAGGATGAAACTGACCAACAAGCTCCGCATCGCGCGGACGATGATGATCGCCACCACCGCGCTGGCCCTCGGTAGCTGCTCGCTGCTGCCGAGCCAGTTCGACGACGCGCTCGGCCGCTCGACCAAGATCACCGCCGACTTCGAGAACATCGCGGGCATGTTCGAGGGCAACGAGGTCATGGTCCTCGGCCTCGCGGTGGGCGAGGTCGACAAGATCGTGCCGAAGGGCACCTACGTCGAGGTCCACATGACCATCGACGCGGGCACGAAGATTCCGAAGGAAGCGATCGCCGCGATCATCTCGCCGTCGATCGTCACCAACCGGCACATCGAGATCAGCCCGCCTTTCACCGGCGGTGAGACACTGAAGTCCGGCGATCACCTGCCCAAGGCGCGGACCAGGACACCGGTCGAGCTGGACACGATGATCAAGACCATCGACCAGTTCGCCGCCGCCCTGAAGCCCGAACCCGGCCAGGAGGGTCTCGGCCCGCTGTCGGGCCGGGTGCTCTACCCGGTGCTCAACGGCAACGGCCAGAAGATCAGGGAAACCCTCGACGCGCTCTCGGGTGCGTTGAAGGTCGGTGTCGACAACAAGGACGCCATCTCCAACATCATCATCAAGCTCAACGAGCTGACGACGATGCTGGCCGACAACGATCAGTCGGTGCGCGACTTCAGCGACCGGATGACCGCCATGTCGGGCCTGCTCGCCGAGCAGGCACCCGGTCTGCAGGCCACGCTCGACCAGCTCAACCAGTTCCTGAACAACACCTCGACGACCTTCGCCGGACATCAGGAAGAACTGGCCGCCTCGCTCACCGGCTTGACCACCGTCACCAACCAGTTGCGGGCCAACTCGGGCGCATTGGTCGAGATCGTCGACGTGGTGCCGCTGCTCATGCAGAACATCGACGGCGCCATCAACAAGGAAAAGGGCTTCGTCCGCCTGCACGCGCTGATCGGTACCGCTCTCTCGGGCGAGATCGTCAGCGTGTTCTGTGAGCGGATCCAGATGCGGGCCGATGGTTGCCGCTCCGGAAACGTCCAGGATTTCGGCCCCGACTACGGGCTCACCGCCGCACTGCTCGGACTGACGAAATGAACCAGCGAATGACGATGAAGGCCCGCCGCGCGCTGCTCTCCGCGGCCGCATTGGCCACGGTCACGATCACGACCGGCTGTGGCTTCACCGTAGAGGATCTGCCGCTGCCCAAGCCGGGCACCGGCGGCGAGACCTACACCCTGCACGCGAAGTTCGACAACGCGCTGAACCTGCCCGACCAGGCCAAGGTGAAGGTTGGTGGTTCTGATGTCGGCGTGGTGTCGTCGATCAAGACCAAGGACTTCACCGCCTTGGTCGATATGGAGATCAGCACCGATTTCAAGCTGCCGAAGGGCAGTACCGCGGAGCTGCGCCAGGCCACCCCGCTCGGTGACGTCTTCATCTCGCTGAACCAGCCGAAGAACATCACCAGCGCGGAGACCCTGCCCGCGGGCGCGACCCTCGGGCTGGACGCCACCTCGGCCGGCGCCACGGTGGAAGAGCTGCTGATTTCGGTGTCGATGCTGTTCAACGGTGGCGGTGTCGCCAGCTTGAGCAGGCTCGGTACCGAACTCGGCTCGATCCTCAACGGGCACGGCGGTGAGCTGGGGCATCTGATCTACGAGATGACCGGCGTCATCGGCGAACTCAACGCCAACAGCGCCAAGGTCGACTCGGTGCTCACCGAGTTCAACACCCTCGCCAACACCATCGAGACCAACAAGGGTCAGCTCGGCCAGGTGGCCGACACACTCCCCCAGGCCATCGGCGCGATCGCCGAGAACAACCGGGCGATCGGTGATCTGCTCACCAAGCTGGCCACGGCCACCGCTGCCATCGGTGACTACTCCAACACCACCGGTGATCAGCTGTCCGAACTGCTCACCAATCTCGACAACCTGATGAACGCGCTGGCCGCGACCGGCGGCGACTTCGGTTATGTGATGGACCAGTTGCACGCGATCCGGCCCGGCGCCAACCAGACCTTCCAGGGTAAGGGTCTGGCGCCGTACGCGACGCTGACCAACCTCGACGTGGGTCTGCTGACCGACCCGGCGAACAGCAAGCTCTGGGACATGAAAGATGTGAACGATTTCGTCGGCAGCTTCATTCAGGTGCTGCAGGTCGTTCAGGGCCGAGTGGGAGGCCACCGATGAGCAGGCTGAAGAAGTTCGCGGGCAGCAAGATCTTGCTGGCGAACTGCGCGCTGGTAGTCGTGTTGTTGCTCGGCGGGACGTACCTGCTGGTCAACGTGATGCGGGTCAATCCGCTGCGGTCCGAGTACGACGTCACCGTCAACCTGGACCGCTCCGGCGGTCTGCAGCCGGGCAACGACGTGACCATGCGCGGATTCCGGATCGGCAAGGTCACCTCGATCGAACTGATCAACGACGGCGAGGCCATCGCCGCCAAGGCGCAGATCGACAAGGACTTCAAGATCCCGGTCGACACCATGATCCAGGTGGCGGCGCTGTCGGCGGCGGGTGAGCAGTACATCGACTTCCGTCCCCGCAGCGATGTCGGCCCGTTCCTCAGTGACGGTGCGGTGATCAAATTCAACCCGGAGCAGATCCAGACGCCGGTTCCCGTGTGGGCCGTGCTCGACGACACGAGCGCGCTGATCGGCTCGGTGGATCCGAAGCAGTTCAGCGTCATCCTCGACGAGCTCGACATCGCGCTCGGTGCCGGTCCCGACCAGCTGCGCGGCCTGATCAACGGCGTCAGCCTGGTGGTCGCGGGTCTGGACAATCTGCTTCCGCAGACGGTGAACCTCATCGCCAACCTGCGGGTGATCGCCGAGACCACCTCGAACGCCCAGCCGGATCTGCAGACGCTCACCAGCAATTCGGGTGCACTGCTCACGCAGTTCAACAATGCCAACGCCGAGCTGCAGAGCGTGCTCGACAACGCGCCCGCTCAGTTCGAAACCCTTGGCGCGGTGCTGGATTCGACGGCCGATCCGATCAGTTCGCTGGCGGCCAACTTCGTGGCCATCACCAGGGCGGCGCAGTTGCGTACGCCTGCCATGCGGCTGCTGTTCCCGTCGCTGGCGCTGGGTCTCGGGTCCATCGGCGCCCCGGCGCACGACGGCGAATTCCACACCATCCTCGACGTCTGGCCACGTCCGACGTGTAACTACGACACCGAGTACCGGCGCAACGAAGAGGTCCAGGACGGCAGCATTCCGAAGTGGAATTACTGCACCAACCCGACCTCCGACCTGCAGATCCGTGGTTCGGCCAACGCCCCGCGCCCGAACGTGCCCAATAACGGCGCGCAGATGCCTCCGGGTGTCGACCCGAAGGAACGGACGCCGATTCCCGCCAAGTGAGGTGATGCCCGGCCAGGCTGTTCACAGCTCGACCGGGCATACTCGCGGGGAAGACGTGTGGCCCGGCTCACGGACCACAATCGGAAAATCGGTGCGATATGTGCGCCGGGAAAGAGCAGGATTGATTCGATGACCAGCGACGATGCCCAGAGCAAGTCCGATGCTGCCGCGGCAGACAAGCCCGATCTGGCCAAGGCCGACGACACCGTGAAGGGTGCGGCGGCGACTCCCGAGGTCGATCAGCCGACTGTCACAGCACAGACCGTGACCGAGGCGCCGGCGCCGGCCGCTGCCCCGAGCGCGGCATCGAGCTCGACGGGCTGGATCGCCGCAGGTGTGGCCGGTGTGGTCGCGGTCGGCGCGATCACCGCGGGTGTGGTGTTCTTCCTGCAGAACAACAACAAGGCCGAGAAGCTCGACGCCATCGCCGAGTCGACCAAGGCCGCCTGCGACTACGGCGCCATCCTGGCCAACTACGACTACTCCAAGGACCTCGACGGCTACATCGAGTCGATGAAGGCGGGCGCCACGGGCGACTACCTCAAGGAGTTCACCGATGCCAGCGAGGCGCTCAAGGGCGCCATGGTGCAGGCCCAGGTCAAGTCGACCGGCGAAGACGTGCAGTGCGCGTACATGTCGGGCAGCACCGACGACGTCAAGGCCATGGTCACCATGACCCAGTACCGGACCAACTTCACCCAGACCGAGCCCGACCGGATGATGTTCGCGATCGAGATGAGCCTCGAGCGTTCCGGCGACAAGTGGCTGGTCAGCAAGCTGGACTCGCCGCTGCTCAAGAACGGCGGCGGCGCCGCGGGCGGTACGGCACCCGGTGCGGCGGTTCCGGCCCCCGCGCCTGCCCCGGCCCCTGCCCCGACACCAGGGAACTGAGTACCGGGAACCGAGCAAACCGAAACGCCGCGGGCAGATTCATCGCCCGCGGCGTTTCGTTGTGCGGTCCCACTCCGGTCGCACCGCACCTAGAACAGGGTGAGAGTCCCTGCCACCGGCGCGTGCTCTGCGACCGACTTCCCTGTGGAGACCGTGTTCGTGAGGGCGGGCGCCACGGGTTCGCGGCGCCGAAGCCTCGCTTGTTCCTGCTCGATGGGCGCCGCCTCGCGGCCGAGAGCCGGGTTGTCGCGGACTGCCCGCGCGGCCTCGCCTGCCAGTTTGTCGGCTTGTTCGTTGAAGTAGTTGCCCACGTGACCGCGCACCCAGCGGAAACGCACCGGTCCTTCGCGGCCGGTGATGGCTCGGTCGATCTGTTTGATGATCTCCACGTTCTTCACCGCGCCGCCGGTGGAGGTGCGCCAGCCGTTGCGTCGCCAGCTGGTGATCCATTCCGAGGCGCACTTGATGGCGTACTGGGAGTCGCTCTCGATGAGCATCGGTTCGGCGCCGGGGTGGGCCAGGATGGCTTCCAGTACGCCGCGGAGTTCGGCGATCTGGTTGGTGCCGCTGGCCGCGCCGCCGCTGTCGGCGGGCCCGGAATGATTCACCCATGCCCAGCCGATGGCACCACCGGGATTGCGCAGGCAGGACCCGTCGGTGCTCACGATGATCATGACCGCCACCCTAGGCGATGCGGCCGACAAGATCGGTACCGTGGAATGCCTCTATCTCCCTTCGCAACCGCGATTCCGTTCGGCGCAGTGCCGATTTCGCGGCCGCGTCGACGAGGCCGTGGCACAGGCGGCCGAACATGCCGCGTGGTGGTGGATAGTCGGCTTCGGAGGTCAGCACCGACCGTTCGTAGCCGAGTGGATCGAATCGCAGGGTAACGGTTCCGTATACCCGCCCACGCAGGGTATACCCGATAACGGCATTGCGCCGGTATTCGGTGATCTCCACCGATGATCGCAGCGGAATCAGTCCGAACAACCGGACTTTCACCGCGAAGGCGGCGCCCAATCCCTGGTCCGGCTCGCCGAGCGGCTCGACACCGGTGACACCGAACATCCACTGCGGCCCGTGGCGGAAATCCTCGGCGTAGGCGAAGGCGGCGTCGACCGGTGCGCCGACGTCACACGCAAACCTGATGTGGCCCATCGGCCCTCCCTGCTCCGGATGGGTTGTCACCCAACGCGTACAGGAGTCAAAAGTACTACAAATCTCCTATTTAATTGGCGGAATAGAGTTGTTCGACCAGGTATTCCGCGATCGGCATCGCCGACGTGGCGGCCGGGGAGGGTGCGTTGAGCACATGGATCGAGCGCGGCGTGCGTTCGATGAGGAAATCGTGCACCAGCGTCCCGTCGCGCAGCACCGCCTGGGCCCTGATGCCCGCCCGGTGCGGTAGCAGGTCGCCGGTGGTGAGTTCGGGGCAGTATTTGCGGCATTCGGCGAGATAGCCGCGCTTGAACACCGAATTACGGAGCTCGCGCACCCCGGTGGCGAGGTGGTCGCGGGCCACCCGCCGCACGCCGGCGAAGCTCAGCACGTCGATAGCGTCCCGCCGGTTCACGCTGCCCTTGCGGTAACCCTCTCTCGACAGTCCGAGCACCGCGTTCGGGCCGACGGTGAGTTCGCCGTCGATGGTGGGACTGAGGTGAACGCCGAGGAACGGCAGCGCGGGGTCGGGCACCGGGTAGATCAGCGTGCGCACCAGATCCGACCGTTCGGCGGGGAGCCGATAGTACTCCCCACGGAACGGGACGATGCGAAAGTCGGTGTGTATCCCTGCCTTTCGTGCCATCCGGTCGGCTTGCAAACCCGCGCAGACGATCAGCGTGCCCGCGGTGACCGAGCCCGTCGGGCCCGAAACCGTGACAGCTGAGACGTTCTCGGTGATCGCGTCGACAGGGGTGTCGAGCAGGATCTCCCCGCCCATCGCCTCGACCTGAGCGGCGAGTGCGGCGGTGATCTTCGTGTAATCGATGATGCCGGTGGCGGGCACGAACAGTGCGCCGACACCGGTGATCCGGGGTTCGCGTCGCCGCAGCTCGGCCGCGTCGATCGCCTCGACCTCCACGCCGTTGGCGATCGAGCGCTCGTACAGCGCGAGCATTCGTTCGTGTTCCGCGGAATCGGTGGCTACCAGCAACTTTCCGCATTCGCGGAACGGAATATCATGGGCCGCGGCGAATTCCTTGGTCCACTCGGCACCGGCCCGGCACAGCCGTGCCTTCAAACTGTCCGGGGGGTAATAGATCCCGGAATGGATGACGCCGCTGTTGTGCCCGGTCTGATGGGTGCCGAGCGAGGCTTCCTTCTCGATGAGTACCAGGCTCGCCTCGGGATACTCGGTCAGCAGTCGATGCGCGGTGGCCACGCCGACGATGCCGCCGCCGACCACACAGAAGTCGTACGCACCGCTGGGGGTGTCGCGAGGAGTCACACGCCGACGGTAGTCGGCAGTTCCTCGGTGGACGACCGCGGTGCCTCGGCTTCATTATCGACCTCGGCCGGTGCCGGAGTCTCGGTGTCCGACGGTGCTCCCTCGACCCGCAGCGTGTGGTTGCCGAGGCCGGGGTCCGACAGCACGAACACCAATTCTCCACGGCGCGCGTCGAACTCGGTGTGCAGTGCGGTCACCGCGGCCGGATCCACGGTCAGGCCGAGGTATTTCGCCGCCACCGTCACGAGGTTCGTGTCGACGGTGAACGCCAAGCCTTCGTTGCGCGGCGGTGCCACCTGCGCGCCGACATAGGTGCCGCCGATCCCCACCCGCCCGGCCAGCGGCGAATTGCCCGGTCGCACACCGACTCCGGACTGCAGCGTGGTGATCGGCGTGCGCGTGGCGGCGGATGCCGAGCGCTCGGTGGCCAGCGTCGGCCCGGAGGACATCGCCAACTCGACGCCGTAGGCGCGTGGGGCGGAGTCCTCGACCGAGAAGGGCCGGTGCAGGCCGGGGTTCGGCGTCGCGACCGGTCCCGCGTATTCCCGCGCGGGCGGCGGTGGCATGTGATTGACGATGTAGGCGCCCGCGGCCACGGTGAGGCATAGGCTGGCGGCGCCGGAGAAGACGATCGCGGACAGGCGCACGAGCTGAGCGGGTCGATGTGCGGTCACGATGCGGTTCCCTCCTGTGGCTGTGGGTATACCCGAGTTGAACGGGCCCGCATCGTTGAAAGCCACGTGCTGTTTCCACGTTACGTGGTAGGCCGCACAGTAACCGCTCCACCGTCGTGAGATCAGAGCCACATCCGAAACGATGCTGTATCACTCCTAGTCGGGGCGGGTTTTCGCATGGGTAAGTGTTTCTCACACCGCCCAGCGGGTACCTGAAGGGAGCAGGCGAGCGTCATTCACGACTGCCACGGCGGTCAACCCCGGCCAATGAAGTCCGGGGCAGTCGGCACGAATGGCGCTCTGAGACTGACGCTCGCCTGTTCGTACCCCCGGCTCAGGCGAACTGGCCCACTGTGCGGCCGGAGCCGGGCGGGCCTGCGAAGGCTTGGGCGATGGCGAGCCAGTGGTCGGCGTCGGGGCCCGTGGTTGTCAGGGCGGTGTCTTCGCGGTGGCGGCGTTGGGTGGCTACCAGGCAGAAGTCGATGGCGGGGCCGGTGACGCGCTGGGGAGCGTCTTCGGGGCCCCAGGTCCAGGGGGTGCCGTCGGGGGCGGTGAGTTCTACGCGGAATTCCTCGGCGGGGCCGGATTCGCCGTTGACCAGGTAGGCGTAGTTCCTGGCGCGGACGCTGATGTGGGCGACGGTGCGCAGGCGGGCCGTGGGGACGCGGGTGACGCCGAGCGCGTCGGCGACGTCTTGGCCGTGGGCCCAGGTTTCCATGATGCGGGCCGAGATCATCGACGCGGCGCTCATCGGCGGGCCGAACCACGGCAGTTTGGTGCCCGCGGGGACGGCGGCCAGTCCGGCGATGAGCTGCTCGCGGCCTGCGCGCCAGCGCACCAGCAGGTCGGCGGGGGGTGTCTGAGCGATTTCCTCGGCACCGTCGTCGACGAGGGTGAATGCCCGCGACGCGGCCTCGGTGAGGAACGCGGTGAAGGCATCGCCGTCGGTCGCGGCGATCACCGATACCTCGTCGGTCCAGGTCAGGTGGGCGATCTGGGTGGCGATATCCCAGCGTGGCGCGGGCGTCGGCGTCTTCCACTGCTCGGGGGTCAGCGGTGCGACCAGGTTTTCCAGATCCGCGCATTCGGCGGCGAAATCGTCGAGCAGCGCTGCGAGGTCAGCCATGGAGTTCCCTTGCCGATCATGGCGCGACCCGGTAGCGGTGCGCCGTCGTCACCAAGAGTCGCAGCGACCGTCAAAAAATGCAAGCACGCGTGCTTGTTATTTGTTCTTGAGGTTAATAGGCCGAGAACCGCGCGCCAGCGCGAAAAGATACTGCTACCAGCCGAAGGTCAGTAGGTGGAGTGCGCCCACGCCGATACCGAGCGCCCCACCGTGCAGGTACAGCAACCACGCGTCCTGTTCAACCGACGCGTAGAACATCTCCATGAACTCGCCGGGCGTGAGTGTCCGTAGCTTGCGCGCGGCGAAGTCGTCGATCTTCTTCGCCTGTTCCAGCACGAACTGCTGGTCGGAGATCATCGTGCGCGCCGAAACCAGCCCGGCACCGGCGCCCGAGACCGCCAGATTCTCGAACTGCTTCTTGCCCAGCGCGGCTCGCACCATGAACGCGGTCGCACCGAGTTGCTTGTGGATCTCCTCCGCCACCACCCGTTCGATGAGCTGGCGGGTCTTGTCCCCGTTCGGTCCTTCCAAGAGCTCGATGGACAGGTTCTCCACGGTGAGTACCTGGTAGGCCAGGATATGCGCGAGGTCGGTGGCGGCCTGGGGCTGACGCTTGGCCAGCAGCGCCTGGCGCCACAGATATTTGTAGCGCGGCTGCGGGTCGCCGGGTTCGAACACCATCTTGATCGCGATGACGTTCACCGTCACACCGATCATCGCCGAGGAGAACAGCACGATCACCCAGGCCGGAATCGCGCCGAAGTAGGGAATCTGCGAGTGCACGTGCAGGTACAGCGCCAGGATCAGGCCGAACGGCGCACCGAGCAGGCCGATTCGCGCCATGAACTTGAGCTCGGGCGCGGCGATGGTGGTGGTCAGGTCCTTGAGGATGGCCGGGTTCTTCTCCAGGTACCTGATCACGAAGTTCTTCACGTCGAGCAGTTGGTCGATATTGTCGCCCAGGCTCTCGAACGCGCGCCGGCACAGCGAGGGTAAGTTCCGGTCCACCCGCTGGTAGACGGCCTGTTTCACCTGCCGAGGGAGCGAGCGCCACAGGTCGGGATTTTCCCGGTACATGATCTCGTCGACGATCGGCTGCACCTGGTCGCGCGCCCGTTCGGCGAGATAGTCGCCGATCCCGTCGAGGTCGAGTTCGTGGATGAAGTCGCGCGGGCTGCCGATCCGCAGCAGCGCCGAGTCGACGCAGATGCTCGCCATCTTCTCCGCGCGTGCCGGGATGAAGCCCTGGAAGCCGAGCATGCGCCCGTCGCCGGAGAACGTCGGCAGCACCTGGACGCGTCGCGGTAGATAGGGATACAGCACGTGCAGCAGCGGAACGCGGAAGCCCTTGAAGTACAACGGCCAGAACAGCATCAGCACGCCGGTCCAGTTGGTGAGCCAGCCTGCGAGCGCGCTGAAGATCGGAAAACTGACCAGCTCGACGACGAATTTCGACTGCCCCGTCAGCTGTTCCCAGTCGATGAACAGTCCGGAGGCCAGTGTGGTCATCGAGGAGCCCCCTAGTGCTGACGCGCGAAGAATGTGCAGAACGTGAGGATAAGGCAACCATATTCTGCCCGGTCGTGACGGGGTGTCAACGCAAGTCGGGGCGTCCGGGGGCCTGGTGATCCGCCGTCGGCGCTACGCTGGCAAGGCTGTTGTATGCGTCACCGAATTCTTCCCCGTCGCCTGTGCAAAGGGAGTCGCTGTGAGCATTGTTCCGAAAAATCACTTCGAGCGTCCGGTCGCTGTGCTCGGCGGTGGCACGTTGGGCAGACGTATCGCGCTGATGTTCGCCACCAGGGGTGGCGAGGTCCGCATCATCGATCCCAACGGCGAGGTCGGCAACGCGGCCGTTGGCTTCGTGGAGAATCAGCTGCCCGAGGTGGCCGCCACGGTGCCGAACGGCACGTTGGGCACCGCCGAGTATGTGCCCGACCAAGCCATCGGTGTGAAGGGCGCGTGGCTGGTGGTCGAGGCAGTCCCTGAGGTCCTCGATCTGAAGAAGAAGGTCTTCGCCCAGCTCGACAATGACACCGACGCCGACGCGATCGTCGCCTCGAACTCGTCGTCGTACGCGAGCCGGTTGTTCACCGAGGGCCTGAAGACCAACGACCGGATGCTCAACACCCACTTCTACATGCCGCCGCAGTCGACGGCGCTCGACGTGATGTCGGACGGCAACACGTCCGAGGAAACCCTCGACTTCGTCATGAAGACCTTCCCGGAGTACGGCCTGCACCCGTTCCTGGTGCGTAAGGAATCGACCGGCTTCATCTTCAACCGCATCTGGGCCGCCATCAAGCGCGAGTCGCTCGAGGTGGTCTACGAGGGTGTATCGACACCGACTGACATCGATGAGATGTTCTCGCGGAATTTCGGCACCGAGGCGGGTCCGTTCCGGATGATGGACCAGGTGGGTCTGGATGTGGTGCTCGATATCGAGCAGCACTACGAGCAGGAGAACCCGAACCTGCCGAAGGGCCCGGTCGAGCTGCTGCGGAAATATGTCGACGCGGGCAAGCTCGGGGTGAAGACCGGCGAGGGATTCTATGACGACTACCAGGGGCCGGGTCAGGGCTGAGCCCTGAAACGCGCCGCCTTTCGGCCTTGGAGTCGAGTGCCCGCGAACTGCGGCGCCAGCCGGCGGAGATCCAGTTACAGTGACCAGGCAGGTGGTCAGTGTTTTGGGGAGGGAACCCGGTGGAGCAGGTATTCCAGGTCGACTTACGCGGCATCGTCGACCTGCTCAGTCATCACCTGTACGGCAGTCCACGGGTCTACGTCCGCGAGTTGCTGCAGAACGCGGTCGACGCGATCACCGCCCGCCGCGCCATCGACCCGCAGGCTCGCGCGCAGGTGCGGATCGAGACACCCGCGAGCACCGGTGACGGCACCATCCGCGTCCATGACAGCGGTGTCGGCCTGACCGAAGCCGAAGTGCACACCTTCCTCGCCACCATCGGCCGCAGCGGCAAGCGCGACGATCTCGGCTTCGCCCGGCACGAGTTCCTCGGCCAGTTCGGCATCGGCCTGCTGTCGTGCTTCCTGGTCGCCGATGAGGCCCAGGTTCTCACCCGGTCGGCACGCGGTGGCGCGACCGTGCGCTGGACCGGTTTCGCCGACGGCCGCTACCGCGTCGAGCCTGCCGCATCCGAACGCGACGAACCCGGCACCACCGTGATCCTCGCACCCCGCCGCGGCGCCGAGCAGTGGCTCACGCCGACGACCGTGGTCGAACTGGCGCGGCTGTTCGGTAGCCTGCTGCCCTTCGAGGTCACCGTCGACGGACAGTCGATCACCGAGCCGGAAGTACCTTGGCGCGCAACCCATCCCACTCCTTCGGATCGCACGAACGCGCTCGCCGCGTACGCCGAGGACACCTTCGGGTTCACCCCGTTCGCCACCTTCGATCTCGCCTGTGCCGAATCCGGCGTCACCGGTGTGGCTTTCGTGCTTCCGCAGCCGGTCAACCCGGCGGCCAAGGCCGGGCATCGGGTGTATCTGAAGCGAATGCTATTGGCGGAGAGCGTCACCGGACTGCTGCCGGAATGGGCATTCTTCGTCCGCTGCGTGGTCGACACCACCGAGCTGCGCCCCACCGCGAGCCGCGAAGCCCTCTACGAGGACGACCTGCTGGAGAGCACGAGGGAAGCGCTCGGCAACCGGATCAGGGACTGGCTGGTGGAACTGTCCACCTCCGATCCGTCCGCGCTGCACCGCTTCCTGCGCATCCATGATCTCGGCGTGAAGGCCCTCGCCCTGCACGACGACGACATGCTGCGCCTGGTCGACCGCTGGCTGCCGGTGGAAACCAACGCGGGCCAGATCCCGCTCGCCGAATTCCGCCGCCGCTTCGGCGCCGTGCGCTACACCCCGTCGGTGGAGGAGTTCCGCCAGCTCGCCGCGGTGGCGAGCGCCGCGGGCATCGGCCTGGTGAACGGCGGCTACTCCTACATCACCGACATTCTCGAGCGCCTGCCCGCGATCGATCCCGAAATTCGGGTGCTCCGTTTGGATCCCGCCGAACTGGCCACCCATTTCGACCTCGTCGATCCGGCCACCGAGCTCGCGCTTCGTCCATTCCTGAGCACCGCCCAGCGCGTGCTCGACCGCCTGGAATGCGAAGTCGTGCTGCGTACTTTCGATCCGCCGTCGCTGGCCGCGCTGTATCTGCTCGACCGCGACGCCCAGCACCGCGCCGAACTGCGCGCCACCCGCGAGGTCGCCGACGAACTGTGGGCCGACGTTCTCGGCGCTTTCGATACCGACCAGGCCGGCGACCGTCCGCAGCTGGTACTCAACTACCGGAACCCGTTGGTACGCCGTATCACCGGGCTCGCCGATGCCCGCTTGGTGACGACGGCGGTCGAGGCCCTCTACAGCCAGGCGCTGCTGCTCGGTCAGCATCCGATGCGGCCGGTCGACACCGCGCTGCTGAACAAATCGTTTGTCGGGTTGCTCGACTGGGCGGTTCACGATCCGCGGGGAGAGCTCTGATGCCGGACGCCGCCAACACGCCCGACGACCTGCAAAGGCTGCTCTTCCAGGCGTACGACATGCCCTACGGCGACGCTAAAGACGCACTGCTGGAACAGGTTCTGCGGCATGCGGAGGCGGGTGCGCACACCGCGCTCGCGTTCCACGTTCGGATGGCGATGGTCGACGCGTACGGCCACGGGATGAGCCCGGCCAAGTTGTTCGTGCCGTTCGCCCGTTGCCTGGCCGAATACGATCGCGACCCCGGCACCCATGAGTCGTGGGTGGCGCCCTCGCTGCGGTGGAAGTTCAAGACCGCGGTGGGCGCGATGACGAAATTCCCGGAGGTGCCGATGGATCGGGCGCTGGCCGCCCTCGATCAGATGGAACGGCGCTACCGGGTCGAGGGGCAGAGCCTGAACGCGGTCTACGGCCGCAGGCACCGCGTGGCCGTCCACGTCGGCGACCTCGCCGCTGCCACCGAGTGGTACGAAAGATGGTGCACCACACCGCGTGACGAGAATTCCGACTGCGAAGGCTGCGATCCGACCAACCGCGTCGCCTGGCTGGCGAGCCAGGGCCGCGACATCGAAGCCGTCGAGCTGGCCGCCCCGGTCCTCGCTGGTGAACTCGGCTGTTCCGAGCAACCGCAGCTGATCCTGACCGCACTACTGCTGCCCTACCTGCGCACCGGGCAACTCGATGAGGCGCGCAGCGCGCATCGCCGCTCCTACCGTGTCCTACGCACCAAACCCCAAGACCTCGCCGCGATCGGCGACCACCTGGAGTTCTGCGCGCTGTCGGGCAATCAGGTGCGCGGCCTGGAACTGCTGGATCGTCACTTCTCCTGGCTCGATCGCGCACCGAGCCCGAGAGACGCGCTCACCTTCCTCGGCTCCGCGGCGCTACTCCTGCGCACCCTCGTAGACACCGGTAACGGCGATACCGCGATCCGCCGCCCGGCCGACGCCGACCGCCCCGCCGCCGAATCCACCGCGCGCGCACTGCGAGCAGAGCTCACTGACGAAGCACTCGCCATCGCCGCCCGCTTCGACCAGCGCAACGGCACCGATCACCAGACCGCGCTGGTCGAGGCGAAGCTGACGAGCCGGCCGATCGTCGACTACTTGCCCTTGTCCGCGGCCACCGCGCACTGGGTGCCGGTCGAGCCGGGTCCGACCATGACGGTCGTCGAGATCCCCGAGCTCACCACCACCGAACTGATCGAACGCGCCGAGCACGCGAACAAGCAGCACGCGCTGGCCGAGCTGCGAGCCTTGGCGCAGCGGCTGGAGTCCGAGCCGGAGCCGACGGATCCGGGCCTGGCGGGTCGACACGCCTCCGTCCTGGCGGGAGCCGCCTTGCTGGCGACCGATCACGATCGTGCCGAGTCGCTCTTGCGCCGGGCGGCAGAGTATTTCGCCGCGGCAGGCGAGGAAGATCGCCGCCAGACGGATCTAAGTCGCCTCGGCCTTTTGTTCTGCAGGCATGGTGACGCGACGGAAGCCCTTGGCCTGCTGCGTGATTCTGTGTCGCACCTGGCGAAGTCCGCCGATCCGCACATCAGAGCTACTGCGACGCTGCACCTTTCCGGCGGATTGTTCGCACTGCTCGATCGCGGCCTGCTGTTGGATGACGACGCGGCCGAGCTGCCGGCCTTGCTCGATCGGGCCGCGGTCGACGCCGCCGAAGCGGGCGACGACGCCCTGCTCGGCGATGCCGCGAGGCACCGAATGTATCTGCACCAGAACAACGCTGAATTCGCCGAAGCCGTGACCGCCGGAGAGGCAGCCGTCGCGGCGTATCGACGGGCCGGTCGTGGGTGGCGGTTGGCCGACACGGCCCAGTACCTCGCCGGAATTCACAGCGACGCAGGCGATGCGGCAGCGGCGCTGACGATGATCGATGAGGCGGTGGGCCAGGCTGACGCCGACCTCCCCGAGGGCCTGCGGATTGTTCTGCACGCCAGGCGCGGGTCCTTGCTCATCCACCTGAACAGAGAGGAGGAGGCGGTCAGCGAGCTGTTGACCGCGATCGCGATCGCCACTGCGGCGGGCAGTGCGCAGGTGCCGTACGTGCAGTGGGATCTGGCCGTCGCCTACCGCGCCAACGGCCAATTCCTCGACGCCGCAGAACAGGCCGAAGAGGCGATCGCTGGTTTGGAACGCGCCGGTGCCGGAGCGCAGGCCCAGAGCTGCCGCTTCCTGCTGGTCGATCTGCACCGCGAGCTCGACGAGGACGAACAGGCTCTCACCGTTCTCGACGAGATCATCGAATTCGACCGCGCCACCGGAAATTTCGGCGGCGAGGCCTATGCCCTCGCCGAAACCGCCGATCTGCTGGACCGACTCGATCGCGACGCCGAGGCCGCCGAGCGCTACGCGCTGGCCGCCGAGGCCGCCGAGAAATTCGGTGATGACCCGATTCGCGTCACCTACTGCCGCTACAGCGCCGCGCTGTCGCTGCACTGGACCGGCGACACCGCCGCCGCGGTAGCCGCCATCGCGGTAGCCGACGACGCGATCACGCAGCTCGCCGCCACCGACCCCGACCCAGAACTGCTGACCTGGCACACAGCCCGGCACAACCACAACGCCGCCCGAATCCTGCGTCGAGCCGAACGCCCCGCCGACGCTCTCCCGCGCGCCGACGCCGCTGCCGACGGCTTCCGCGCCATCGATGCCACCGACCAGGCCACCCGGGCCGACTACGAGCGCGCCGTCCTCCTGATCGAGCTGAACCGCCCCGCCGACGCCGAGAAGATCCTCGCCGAGGCCGTCGCCGAACTGGCCGACGATCACGCCGCCGGACCGATGCTGTCGGAGCTACTGGCCGAAACCCGAGCTCAGCTCACCTGATCCGAAGGAACCACCCGCGATGCGACCGCTCGACCCGAACGATCCTCGGCGGATCGGCGACTACCGACTGCTGGGCGTCCTCGGTGCCGGGGGCATGGGCAAGGTGTATCTGGGCCGGAATCCGGGTGGGCGCACCGTCGCGGTGAAGGTGATCCGCCCCGATCTGATCGATCGTGAGTTTCGCGCGAGGTTCCGTCGGGAGGTCGCGGCCGCCCAGCGCGTCGGCGGTGCGTTCACCGCGCCGGTTCTCGACGCCGATGTCGATGCCGAAGCGCCGTGGCTGGCCACCGGTTACGTCGCCGGGATCTCGTTGACGGACGCGGTGACCGAGTTCGGACCGTTCGGCGAGCCCGCGCTGTCAGCGTTGGCGTACGGGCTCGCCGAAGCGCTCGTCGCGGTGCACGCGGCAGGCATCGTGCACCGCGACCTGAAGCCGTCGAACGTGATGCTCGCGATCGACGGACCGAAGGTGATCGATTTCGGCATCGCCCGAGTGATCGCGGATTCCGCACTCACCACCACCGGAAAGTTCCTCGGTTCACCGGGTTTCATGTGCCCCGAGCAGGTGAGCGGCGAAACCCTGAGTCCCGCATGCGATGTCTTCGCTCTCGGCGGCGTCCTCACCTTCGCCGCCGCGGGCCACGGCCCCTTCGGCACCGCCGAGGTCATGCAGATGCTGTGGCGCATCGTCTACGAGGAACCCCGCATCGAGGCCATCCCCCCGTCCCTGCGACCACTCGTCTCCTCCTGCCTGGCCAAGGATCCTGCCGCCAGACCGACACCGCAACAAGTCCTTTCGGAGCTGGCGAGCATCGGTGCTCCCGAACGCTCCGGTTGGCTACCACCACAAGTAGTCGCGCACATCAGTGCCGGTGCCGTCCGCCTGCTCGATCTGGATTCCGGCCCCGCCGACCCGCCCGGTGCCTCGTATCCCGACGCTGCGGTTACCTCAGCACCAGGCTGGTCGACAGCCGTCTCGGCACCGAACCTGCCCAGCACGAGCCCGACGCAAACCGCTCGGACCGGCTCCTCGACACCGAGCCGGCCGACCGCGGCCAGTGGATCGGTGCCGAGTCCCTATATACAGTCCGGCGGATTCACCCCCGGTCCCACCGAGCTGCCCTGGCAAGTCGCCACCCACGCGGGACAGAATTCCGCCGCGATGGGCAGCGAGTTCACTCCGCCGCCCTTTGTGGTCGCGCACAAGCCCGCGTCCACCGGCCGCCCGCAGCCCGCCGGCGCATCGCGGCGCACCCGCACCCTCCTGATCGCCGCATCCGCGACGGTCGCGGTGGCGGTGGCCTGCGGTGCCTATCTCATCGGCACCCAACTGGGCACGGAGTCCACTGCGACGACCACTCTCGCCGGAACCGACTCGGCCACCGTCCCCTCCGCCACCACCTCGACCACCGAGGCTCCCGCCAGCGCGACGGTCCCGTCGGAGTTCGTCGGCACGTGGCAGGGGCGTGCCAACGACGGCCCCGTCCAGTTCGACATCGAGCTCACCATCACCCCCGGCGCCGTCGGTCAGGAAGTCGCTACCTCCGCCAATACCGGCACCTTCTCCCGCGACCGCTGCGACCGTGCGGAAACCCTGACCGAGGCCACCACCAACCACCTCACCTTCCGAGCCAGGCTCACCGCGGGGAGCGGCTGCATCGACCAGGGCGCCACCTCGACGGTCACCCTGCAATCCGACGGCACGCTCGCCTATCGAACTCCCGGCTACCTCGGTGGCACCATCGCCGGCTCCCTGCGTAAAGGCTGACATGCACTCCGACCGAACTGGAACAGGTTGCCGCCGGATTGCCTATGGTTACCCTGGTACGGACGCAGCCGGTCATTTGTCCAGGATTGATCGCCCGCGTCAGCCCGTGGAGAGGAACTGGGGAATGGCCGCCGATACCGCATCACCCCAGGTGACACCGGTCTCAGAAATTCTCGCATTGCGATCTGGGTCACTAATATGTCAAACTCTCGCCCACACTGTGAAGCCGATCGGTCTCACAATGTCGGGAAAGGGAGTCGATTGAGCAGGCGGCAGGTGCGCGTGGTTGCCACCCTCCCGAAGGCTGCCCTGATGTCAGTCGAAAGTGACCAGCGCCAGGGCCGCGCCGGTGAGCAGATCGACCAGCTCGTCGACGGGCGGGCGCGACTCGCGCAGCAGCCACTCGTGCGCCACGCCGTTGACCGCGCCCGTGATCAACCCGGTGGTCAGCTCGGCATCGCCACGCAACCGCACGCCGACCTGCTCCAAGCCCCCCTCGATCAGCGCCGACCAGGCGTGCCTGCGAGTCCGGCGATGGTTCTCCATCCGATCGCTCACTCCGACGACCTCGATCAGCGCCACCTGCGCGCGATAGGGGTCCGAGCCGAGCGACTCCAGGTAGGCGCCGAAACCAGCCCGCAGCGCGAGCTGTGGATCGGTCGAGCCGAGCGCGATCAGCGCGGTGCCCACCGCGGCCGCCGCGTCGTCCTGGATCCGGTCGTAGGCCGCTACCAGCACGTCTTCGCGGGTCTCGAACTCCTCGTAGAACTGCCGCTTGGACAGCCCGGCCGCCGCGCACACCTCGGCGAGCGAGCACGTGGCGTACCCGCGTTCCGCGAAAATTCGCGTCGCTGCTTCCAGGAATCGCAGTCGTCGCTCGGCTTTTCGCGCGACGACCGTACGACCCCCATACCGCCTGTCCGCTGTAGTCACCTCTCCAAAGTATCCGAAACCCGAAATAACATGTACCTTTTCGGGTCGCTTCATCTATCCACCGAACAAAGGACGGCCGACCAGTGCTGAGCACCCGAGCATCGCGGACCGCATTGTCCGCCCTCGTACTAGCGGCGGGTGCGGCACTCGTGGCACCCACGCAGGTGATGGCTGCCCCGCAGTCCGCCGCGACGCAGCCGAGTGTCCCCGCCATCGCGGAGAACGTCCCCTCCGGGACGCTGGCCGCGCTGGCACCGACGATCGTAGGCGCCATCTCCGCTCCCGCCCCCATCGCCGACAGCGGACAGGCCGCGATCCTGGCCCAGGCTCGTGTGCTGCTGGCCACGCCCGGCATCCCCGCGCAGGTCAAGGCCACCCTCGAAAAGGTCATCACCTTCCTCGACGGCAGTGGCGGCGGCGGTCCCGAACTGCCGCCTTCGGACGGTCCGCGCATCGCGCAGTTCCTGTACCCGACCATCGGCAAGGGCTGCATCGGCCCGACGTCGGATTCCGTCGGCACCGCGCTGGCCGTACCCGGCCCCGCCGAGCTGCCGCCGCCCGGACCGGCCGCGGGCCAGACCGGCTTCGTCTTCACCGCGCTCGGCACGAAAACCGCTACGGTCGTGCAGAATCCGCCGATGACGGTGCAGTGGGTCAACCTCGACAACCGCCGCACCGGCACCCAGCCGCTCACCACGGAGGCGGGTATCAACGCCGACGGCCCGGCCACCCTCACCGCTATCGCCGACACCGGTCCCGGCCGGGTCGCTGCCGTGATCACCGGTTCGCTCACCACGGCCACCGCCGATGGTGACCGCACCTGCTCGTTCGCCCCGACCCTCGGGTTCTTCACTGTCGGCTGAGTCTCGCACCACGCAATTGGAGTTCGATCTATGAAGTTTGTCGTCCCCGGCCTGGTCAGCGGCCTGACCGGCGCGGTCCTCGGGGTGATTGCCGTACTCGGCATCACCGCGGGCGCGCAACAGAATTCGATCCCGGCGCCCGAGGAGTCCGGTGACCCGGGCTCGTCGCTGCTCGGCGACGTGCAGTACGGCTCGCGATGAGCAACGTGCGCAGGCTCATCGCCTGCATCCTCGTCGGTCTCGGCGCGCTGCTGCTCGCGGCCGCCATCATGATCCCCACCTACACGGTCGGCAAGGTCGGCAAGACCCCGCTCGATCTGCGCGTCACCACCATCGCCAAGAGCGTGCCCGGCGAGGAAAGCCTTGTGCTCGACGCGAAGTCGCTCACCTCGCCCGAGGGCTCGGCCACGGTGAACACCAATGTGCCGCTCGTTTCGCAGCGTTTCCTGACGGTCGAAGAGCCCTCGGACGCCGATGAGATGACCATCCAGGCCGGCCAGACCCTGCTTCGCGCCGACATGGATCCCAAGGAAGGCCTGCTCACCGCCTCGGTCGACCGCGTCACCATCGACCGCGTCACCGGCGAGCCGATCGACGCCTCGCCCAACGGTTCGATCGCCGTGGCTCAGGATCCCAAGTCGGGCGCCGCGATCCCCACCGAGTCGCAGCGGCGCGGCCTGCAGTACCGCTTCCCGATCGGCACCGAGAAGAAGTCGTACCCGTACTTCGACCTCAACGCCCGCGCCACCTACGACATCGATTTCATCGAGGAGTCGGAGATCAACGGCGTGCCGGTCTACCACTTCCGCCAGGACATCCCGGTGACGAACATGTGGGACGTCGTCAAGCACCCGTCCTATCAGCTCGCCCTGCCCGCCGCCAAGTGGGGCCTCGAGGGCACCGAGCCGGTCACCATGACCCGCTTCTACACCAACACCCGCGACGTGTGGGTGGAGCCGAGGACCGGCGCGGTCCTCAAGGGTGGCGAGAAGATCCACATGTACTACGGCCGTAGCGCCGAGCAGGTCGACGTCTCTGTGCTGAAGTCGAACCTCGTCTTCGACGAAGAGACCATCGAGGCCCAGCTCGCTATCACTCAGGAGAGCCTCGACAAGCTCGACCTGTTCGGCAAGACCCTGCCGATCATCCTGGGCATCCTCGCCGCTCTCTTCCTGATCGGCGGCGCTGTCCTGGGATTCATGAGCGCCGGCTCCACCTCGGGCCGCCCGTTCGATCCCCCGACGGAGCGGATTCGTTCCTCGAACCTGTAGACCAACTGTCCCAACGCACTCGGCCTCCCCGGTCCTCAACCCGGGGAGGCCGAGCTGTTTTCCGGGCAGGTCTTCGAAACATCGATGCGTGGAGTCGGTGCCCTTCCTGCAACTTGGAGTTACACTAAGGGGGCAGAATCTACATCGTTGTAGGACGGAGCTGGCTCATGTTCGGCATCAAATCTCGGGATCAGATCGCCAATCAGTTCGAGGCCCCAGCCGACAACGGATTCTTCGGGCCCGGGTCGGTGACGTGGAAGGTGTGGAGCTACCCGACCTCCTATGTCCTCGGGTTCGCACGGGCGGTCACCATCGAGCACCTCGACCCCAATCTCGCCGCCGCTGTGGTGCAGTCCGGCGGCGTTCGTACCCGCACCCATACGCGATACGCACGCACCATCCACTACTTCGCGCTCGTGGCGTTCGGCGCCACCGAGCCAACCGCCAAGGCGGCCGATGTGCTGGTGAAGATCCACACCAAGGCAATCGGCAACGACCCGGTCACCGGCGGCACCTACGACGCGAACCGGCCCGACTCGCAACTGTGGATCCATGTCACCGCGTGGCACTCGATCCTGTACTGCTACGAGAAGTTCGGTCCCGGCCGGTTGAGCGAGGCCGAGGAGAACCAGTTCTGGGCCGACTGCGCGCTGGCCGCCGAGCTCCAGACGATCGACCCGGCCACCGTCCCGCGTTCGCGCGCTGAGGTGATCGAGTTCTTCGAGTCGTGGCGTCCGCGCCTGGCCGCCTCCGAGGATGCTCAGGACATGGTCGACTACATCCTTCAGCTCGACGTGGCGCTGCCGCCGGACCTGCCGCGCCGGACCCGGCTGGCCATGGCGCCCGTCATCTGGCTGCTGCGCAAGGGTGTTATCTCGACCTACCCCGCCTACGTGCGAAAGATGTTCGGCCTGACCCAGGGCCGCGGCACCGACATGGCGATCAATGCCCCGCTGACGGTGCTGCACACCCTGCTCGACCGTGTTCCGGCCCTGAAGTTCTGGTTCATCGGGTTGATGGCGCCCACGACCACCGCGGTGCTCGCGCCGGTCGCCCTCGGCATCCCCGCCGTCGAGCAGACCACCATGACTCCGCGCGAGGCCCAGGCCCGCTACGGCTACGACATTCCGGAGCAGGCCCACCAGGATCTGCGCGCCAAGCAGCACCAGCGCGTTTTCGAGGCAGGCGCCAAGCCTTCGGACGAGGGTCTGATCGAGTCGCAGGAACACATCGGCGGCATGATTCCCATCGCGCGTGGGTGAGGGCGACTATCTGGAGCCCTGATGGGATTGCCGTACTCGGGCCGCCTCGCGGGTGAGGTGGTCGCGCTCTGGCACGGTGGTGGCGGCGTGTGACGCCTCGGCGTACAGGGTGGCAGCCTGCTCGAGGTCGCCCGCGCGTTCGAGTAGGTAGGCGCGGGATGCGGTGTGGCGAGGCAGTTCTGGGTCCAGGTCGGCCAGTGCGGCCAGGCCGGCTCGGGGGCCGTCGGCCTCGCCGACCGCGACCGCGCGGTTGAGGCGCACGATCGGGCTGTCGGTGAGTCGCAGTAGTTCGTCGTACCACTCCACGATCTGTATCCAGTCCGTTTCGGCGGTGCTCGGGGCGTCTGCGTGCAGGGCGGCGATCGCGGCTTGGGCCTGGTATTCGCCCAGCCGGTCGCGAGTCAGCGCGGCCTGCAGGATCGTCACCCCTTCGGCGATAAGTGTTGTGTCCCACCGGGAGCGGTCTTGTTTCGCGAGCGGTACCAGACGACCGTCCTCGGTGCGCGACGCACGGCGAGCGTGGTGCAACAGCATCAGCGCGAGCAGCCCCGACACCTCGGGTTCGTCGGTCCAGGCGGCGAGCTGGCGGGTGAGCCGGATGGCTTCGGCGGCCAGGTCTACGTCACCGCTGTAGCCCTCGTTGAAGACGAGATAGAGCACGCGCAGCACGGTCGTCGGCTCGCTGGGCCGATCGAGCGGTAAGCCGGTGATGCGCTTCTTGGCTCGGCTGATCCGTTGCGCCATAGTCGATTCCGGAACAAGGTACGCCGTCGCTATCTGCCGGGTCGTCAGGCCGCCGACCGCGCGCAACGTCAACGCGACCGCCGAGCCGGGAGACAGCGAGGGGTGCGCGCACAGGAAATACAGCCACAGGGTGTCGTCCATGGCGGGTACGGGGCCGGCTTCGGGCTCGGCATCGACGGCGAATTCCCTGCCTCGCCTGGATGTTTCGGCCCGTGCCGCATCGATGAACCTTCGCCAGGCGACGGAGACGAGCCAGCCCTTCGCATCGCGCGGTGGATCCTCGGGCCAGGTTTCCAGCGCTCGGATCAGCGCCTCCTGCACCGCGTCCTCGGCCGCGGCGAACTCGGCCCCGCGGCGGACGAGAATCGCGATCACCGCGGGGACGAGTTCGCGCAGTAGCGCGTCGTTCATTCGGTCACCGTGGGCAATTCCGCGTAGAACGGCCGCAGTTCGAGCCATTCCTGCACCGGCTTGCCCCCTGCGCCTGGTGCCGCCGACAGCTCCCCGGCCAGTTCGAGCGCCCGGTCATAGGTCTCGACGTCGATGACCATCCACCCGGCGATCAGGTCCTTGGTCTCCGCGAACGGCCCGTCGGTGACCGGCGGGCGCCCCTCGCCGTCCGAGCGGACCCACGTGCCCTGGGTGGACAGTGCCTGACCGTCGACGAACTCGCCGGTCGAGCGCAGTCGATCGGCGAAATCCACCATGTACTGCACATGCGCGGACACCTCATCCGGCGTCCACTGATCCATCGGCGCGTCGTTGACCGATGCGGGCGCGCCACGGTAGTGCTTGAGCAGCAGGTACTTGGCCATGATGTTCTCCTCGGTTCGTGTTCTTCGTGGGTTGTACCCCTGGGACGGAGCCGTTCGCGCGTTCTCGACATCCGCGGCGAAAGAATTTCGGAGAATTTTTTCGCCGTGAGTGAACGGCGCTACCTGCAGGAACAAACAGTGGGGGGTCCATGTTGAGTCAACAAAGCTCAACTTTGGAAGGGTCGACATGACTTCAGCTCAGAACCTGCCGGTGCTGTTCCTGACCGATCCGATCGTGCTGCCGGGCATGGTCGTGCCCATCGAACTGGACGAATCCGCGCAGGCCGCCATCGACGCCGCGCAGGCCGCCAAAACCGGCTCGGTGCTGGTCGCGCCGCGCCTCGACGAGGGGTACGCGTCCTACGGCGTCGTCGCCACCATCGAACAGGTCGGCCGGATGCGCGGTGGCGCGCCGGCGGCCGTGTTGAAGGCCGAGCGCAGGGCGCGGATCGGGCACGGGGTCACCGGGCCCGGCGCCGCGCTGTGGGTGGAGGCCGAACTCGTCGAGTCGGTCGAACCCGACCAGCACACCACCGAACTCGCCGCCGAGTACAAGAAGCTGGTCGTCGCCGTCCTGCAGCGGCGCGAGGCCTGGCAGATCATCGACATCGTCAACCAGCTCGACGACGTGGAGGCCATCGCCGACACCGCGGGCTACGCGCCGTACCTGTCCGATGAGCAGAAGCGCGAGCTGCTCGAGACCCCCGACGTCGTCGTGCGGCTGACCCGTCAGCTCGAGTGGATCAAAGACCACATCGCCGAGGTCGAGGTCACCGACAAGATCTCCGAAGACGTCCGCGACGGCATGGAGAAGAGCCAGCGCGAGTTCCTGCTGCGCCAGCAGCTCAACGCCATTCGCAAGGAACTCGGCGAGGACGAACCCGACGGTGCCGACGATTACCGCACCCGCGTGGAGAACGCTGACCTGCCAGAGAACGTCCGCGCCGAGGCGCTGCGCGAGGTCGGCCGGTTGGAGCGCGCCAGCGATCAGAGCCCGGAATCGGGCTGGATCCGCACCTGGCTCGACACCGTGCTCGATCTGCCGTGGTCGGTGAAAACCGAAGACAGCACCGATGTTTCGGCCGCTCGCGCGGTGCTCGACGCCGATCATCACGGTCTCGACGAGGTGAAGGACCGCATGGTCGAGTACCTGGCCGTGCGTTCGCGTCGGGCCGCGCGTGGTCTCGAGGTCGTCGGTGGACGCGGTTCCGGTGCGGTGCTCGTACTAGTCGGTCCGCCTGGTGTCGGTAAAACCTCGCTGGGTGAGTCGGTCGCAAAGGCTTTGGGCCGCAAGTTCGTTCGCGTCGCCCTCGGCGGCGTGCGCGACGAGGCCGAGATCCGTGGCCACCGCCGCACCTACGTCGGCGCGTTGCCGGGCCGGATCGTGCGCGCGGTGAAGGAGGCGGGTTCGATGAATCCCGTTGTCCTGCTGGACGAGATCGATAAGGTCGGTTCCGACTTCCGTGGTGATCCGGCGGCGGCATTGCTCGAGGTCCTCGACCCCGCGCAGAACCACACCTTCCGCGACCACTACCTCGACCTGGACCTCGATCTGTCGAATGTGCTGTTCATCGCGACCGCCAATGTCATGGACACCATCCCCGGTCCCCTGCTCGACCGCATGGAGCTCATCACCGTCGACGGTTACACCGAGGCCGACAAGGTGGCCATCGCCCGCGACTTCCTGGTCCCCCGCCAGCTGGAACGCAATGCGCTGACCGCGGAAGAGGTTTCGATCACCGACGCGGCACTGCGCGAGATCGCCGCCAACTACACCCGCGAGGCCGGGGTTCGTCAGATGGAGCGCCTGGTGGCAAAAGCCTTGCGTAAGGCGGCAACTCGCCTGGTGGCGGGCGACTCCGCCCGTGTCGACAAGGATGCTGCGCCCGGCAACGGCGCCGGGCTGGGCAGCGCTGCTGGGCTCGGCAACGGCGCTGAGCTCGGCAACGCTGCGGCGCTCGACAAGGACACGGCGCTGGTCGACAACGGCTCGCTCGGCGAGGGTGCGGTGCTCGGCTACGACCCGGAACTCGGGTACGACAACGTCATCGACATCGAGTCCGGCCCACAACCGGCCGGTCAGGTGACGAACTTGACCGTCGACATCGACAACCTCGCCGACTACCTCGGCCGCCCCCGCTTCACCCCGGACTCGATGGAACGCACCTCCGTCCCCGGTGTGGCTACGGGCCTCGCGGTAACCGGAGCAGGCGGCGATGTCCTCTACATCGAGGCCAACGGCGCCGAGGGTGAGCGCTCCCTCACGCTCACCGGCCAACTCGGCGACGTCATGAAGGAGTCCGCCCAGATCGCCCTCACCTACGTGCGCTCGCACCTGGAGGAAATCGGCATCGAACCCAAGGTCCTTGACCGCAATATCCACATCCACTTCCCCGCGGGCGCAGTCCCCAAGGACGGCCCCTCGGCAGGCGTCACCATGGTCACCGCCCTGGTCTCGCTGGCGCTCGGCCGCCCGGTCCGCGGCGATGTCGGCATGACCGGCGAGGTCACCCTCAACGGCAGCGTCCTGCCGATCGGCGGCGTGAAACAGAAGCTCCTCGCCGCCCAGCGAGCCGGCCTGAAGACCGTCTTCATCCCGGCCCGCAACGAACCAGATCTGGACGAGGTCCCGGCCGAGGTCCTGGCTGCCCTGGAAGTCCGCCCCGTCGGTGACGTGGCAGACATCCTGGCTTACGCCATCGAACCCATCGCCGAACCCGCCGCCGACAGCAAGACCTTCGCCGTCAGCGCCTGACAGGTACCGGGAACGGGCCGCGCACCGAGCGCGGCCCGTTCGTCGTAGCGCGGGATCGCCGGTCTAGCGGCTGACGGTCGGCGGTAGTACCGGCCCGTCGACGGTGATGACGGCCAGTTGGTCGGTGTCGTAGTTGTCCTGGTCGTCGTCGAATTCGGCATCGTCGTCGAATTCGACGTCCGCGTCTTCCTCGTTGGAGGGGGCGAGGTCCTTTTCGACGCGGCGGGTGGTGCCCTGGGCGACCGCGCAGAGGATGGGTTCCTCGCCCTCGGTTTCGGCGTAGACGTCGCAGTGGGTGACGGCCTGGCGGCGGGTGGCGCCGAGGACGGTGGCGTGCACGCGCAGGCGCTCGCCCTGGGCGGGGCGCAGGTAGGTGATGGTGAAGCCGCCGGTGAGGACGTTGGGGCCGAGGACTGTGCCCGCGGCGAAGGTGAGGGCGTTGTCGGCGGCGTAGGCCAGCACCCCGCCGTGCACGAAGCCGAACTGCTGGCCGTGTTCCGGCTGGATATCGATGACGAGAGTGGCTGCGCCATCACCGAATTCGGTGAGCTCGGTGCCGACCAGACGGGCGAAAGGCTGCGCGGCGAGCACCTGGCGCGCCAGGTCGAGGTCGAGGGTGGTGGCTTCGGTCGGCATCGGGTGTTCCGTTCTTCGAGCTCAGTCGTGATCGGTTGGCGCGCTACGGATATTGCCACGCCCGGTTACGCCGGATTGTCGGTGCCATGCGGTATGACGGAACAGTGCCTCGGTGGCTCCTGCATGTCGATCTCGACCAATTCCAGGCGGCGGTGGAATTCCGGCGTCGCCCTGAGCTGCGCGGTCAGCCGGTTATCGTCGGCGGAGAAGGCGATCCCGAACAGCCTCGCAAGGTCGTGACCTGTGCTTCTTATCCCGCGAGGGCCTTCGGTGTGCATGCGGGGATGGCGTTGAAGATGGCGCAGCGCAAGTGTCCGGAGGGCGTTTTCCTGCCGGTCGACATGGCCGCCTACGAGGTGGCCTCCGAGGAGATCATGGCGACACTGGGCCGGGTGGCGGGTGCGGTCGAGGTCTGGGGGATGGACGAGGCCTTCGTCGCCACCGATGCCGATCCGTGGCCACTCGCCGCCGAAATCCGTACCGCCATCAGCGAACTCGGGCTCACCTGTGCGGTCGGCATCGGCGACAACAAGCTCACCGCGAAACTCGCCACCGGTTTCGCCAAGTCCACCGGCAAGACCTCCGCCGAACCCGAACACGACGAGGGCGCGGCCGCTGGGATTTTCGAACTGACCGCCGCCAACTGGACCGAACTCATGGGCCACCGCCCCACCGACGCGCTCTGGGGCGTCGGAGCCCGCATCGCCAAACGCCTGGCCGACCTCGACATCACCACGATCGCCGACCTCATGTCCGCCGATCGCCAGCGCCTGGCCGCCGAATTCGGCCCGAACACCGGCCCCTACCTGTGGGTTCTCGGCCACGGCAAAGGCGACACCGAACTCTCGACCACCCCACGAATCCCGGTGGGCCGCAGCAAATCCGAAACCTTCCCCCACGACCTCACCGACCCCGAAGAAATCCACCGCGAGGTCGCCCGCATCGCCACCGAGGTCGCCGAGGAAATGCGCGACCACCACCGCATCAGCACCCGAGTCTCGGTCACCGTCCGCACCAAAACCTTCTACACCCGCAGCAAACAGCAAAAACTCCCCACCCCCACCGACGACATCACCACCATCGTCGACACCGCCCTCGCGATCATCGCCCGCTTCGAGCTCGACCGCCCGGTCCGCCTCCTCGGCGTCCGCCTGGAGCTACTGGACACTTGATCACCCGGTTTCGGGTTGCGGCAGCTTCTGGTGCGATGACCTGCGGGCACGTGGACGGCTGTCTGTGTCTGGGTTGTCGTGGCCGGGGTGGCTCGTATGCTCAGGGCATGGAGTTCTCAGCGATGGTGGCCCGGGAAGCTGACGGCGGGATCGTTCTCGCCCGCGAAACGGTGGGGGATGATTTCCTCGGTACCGGCGACGTGACGATCAAGGTCCACTATTCGAGCGCGAATTACAAAGACCTGCTGGCGATTACGCCGCGCGGTGGGGTGGTGCGCAACTATCCCATCGTGCCCGGTATCGACCTCACCGGCGAGGTGGTCTTCTCGGATTCCGATGACTTCGCCCCCGGCGATCAGGTCATTGCGCACGGTTACGACCTGGGTGTTTCCCGCAACGGTGGCTTCGCCGAATACACCAGGGTGCCCGCTGAATGGGTGGTGAAGCTCGATGGCCTCGACACCCGTGACGCCGCCACCATCGGCACCGCGGGCTTCACTGCCGCGATGAGCGTGCGGGCCCTGCTCGATCACGGCCTGACCCCCGACGACGGCGCCGTTCTGGTCACCGGCGCGACCGGTGGTGTCGGTACCGTCGCCATCGACATCCTCTCCGGCCTCGGCTTCGAGGTCATCGCCTCCACCGGCAAAACCGACGCGAGCGACCTGCTCGCCGAACTCGGCGCCAACGAGGTCATCGGCCGGCTCCCCCTCGACCCCGACGCCAAGCCCCGCCCGCTCAACAAGGCGAACTGGGCGTCCGCGGTCGACAGCGTCGGCGGCGCCTCGCTGGCCCACGTCCTCAGCGCCATCGGCTACGGCGGCGCGGTAGCGGCGAGCGGCCTCACCGGCGGCGCCGAACTCCCCACCACCGTGCTCCCGTTCATCCTGCGCGGCGTCAGCCTGCTCGGCATCGACTCGGTCCAGCTCCCGATCGAGAAGCGCCGCTCCCTGTGGACCTCCCTGGGCAAAGAGCTTCGCCCACAACACCTCTCGACCATCGAGTCCTTCACCCCGATCACCGAGGTCGGCACCGTCCTACAGTCCATCAAGGCCGGCACCCACTCCGGCCGCACCGTGATCGGCATAGCCAACGAGTTCTGAGTTTTTTGCGGCTGGCGCCGCGGTTCTCGGCGCTTAACTCCGCCTCTTCCCTCCCTACGGGCACTCCTTCGTCGCACCCTTCGGTCAGTCCATCGGCGGAGGCGCGCCGAGAACGACCTACTTCGACAGGAAGGGCCCCGAACAGGAAAAGTAGTCCGCGGATGCAGCGGCTAGCTCTGTTCCCACGGATCGATGAGGTCGACCCCGGTATCGAGGAAATCCTTGGTATTGCGGGTGGCCAGGGTAGCGCCGCGGGCTAAGCAGATCGCGGCGATCTGACCGTCGGCCAAGCCGATGGGGCGGCCGGCTCGGTGGCAGGTCGACGCGATGTGGGCGTAGCGAGCTGCTGCGGGTAGGTCGAAGGGGTGGACCCGCGCTCGCAGGTCCTGGTTGAGGATTTCGTCGACCAGGACGGCCAGCTCGGTTTTGCGGCGTCCGTCGGGCAGCAGGCTGACGCCTACCCACATTTCCGCGGCGGTGACAGCAGTGGTTGCGATCTCGCTC
This sequence comes from Nocardia sp. NPDC058480, assembly GCF_042720495.1. NCBI lineage: Bacteria > Bacillati > Actinomycetota > Actinomycetes > Mycobacteriales > Nocardiaceae > Nocardia > Nocardia sp. NPDC058480. The sequence goes on from NZ_JBHXMN010000003.1 coordinate 368,671, forward strand.
GCTCGGAGCCGATCAAGCCAGGCGAGAACCCTGGGTTCTGGTTTCGGACGTGCCAGTTCCGACAGGACGTTGGTGTCGAGGACGATCATTCGCCGAACTCGACCGCTCGCGGATGGTCGGTACGTGGCGGAATATCGAGTTCCGCGCCGCCGATGTCGGCGAATCGTGCGTGGATCCGACTCCCCCACCCGTATTCGTCCGGTTCGGCGAGTTGCTCCTGCAGAATCGCCCGCACCTCGGCCTCCATCGAGCGGCCGTTGTGGGCCGCACGCAAGCGAAGTCTGGCGTGTAGTTCGTCGTCCAATCCCCGCACGGTCACTGTTGCCACGGTCGAAACCTCCATAACGCACCCCCCGAATCAGTTCCCCAACTGCTAGCAATGACAGCAATGCTAGCAGTTGGGAAGCGGCTTGACCAGGTTCTTTGTTCATACGACCGCCGGGACCACCGGGTCGTCGGCGAACTGGGTTCGGTAGAGCTCGGCGTAGCGGCCGTCGGCGTTGAGGAGGGTGGCGTGGGTGCCGCGCTCGATGATGCGGCCGTCTTCGAGGACCAGGATTTGGTCGGCGGCGCGAATCGTGGAGAGACGGTGTGCGATGACCAGGGCGGTGCGGCCGGTCAGGGCTTCGGTGAGGGCCTCCTGGACGGCGGCTTCGGAGGTGGAGTCGAGCGAGGCGGTCGCCTCGTCGAGGATGACCACCCGTGGTTGCTTGAGGAGCAGGCGGGCGATGGTGAGGCGTTGGCGTTCGCCGCCGGAGAGGCGGTAGCCGCGTTCGCCGACGACGGTGTCCAGACCGTCGGAGAGCGAGTCGACCAGGTCGCCGAGGCGGGCACGGCCGAGGGCGTCCCACAGTTGTTCCTCGGTGGCCTCCGGCCGGGCCAGCAGGAGGTTCGCGCGGATGGTGTCGTGGAACAGGTGGCCGTCCTGGGTGACCAGGCCGACGGTGCGCTGGATGGATTCGGTGGTCAGGTCGCGCACGTCGGAGCCGTTGAGACGGACCGCGCCGGAGTCGACATCGTAGAGACGTGAAACCAGCTGGGCGATAGTGGATTTGCCCGCACCTGAGGAGCCGACCAAGGCGATGAGCTGGCCGGGTTCGGCGCGTAGCGATACCTCGTGCAGCACCTCGACGCCGCCACGGCGGTCCAAGGTCGCGACGTCTTCCAGCGAGGCGAGCGAGACCTTGTCGGCCGACGGGTAACCGAAGTTCACCGCGTCCAGTTCCACCGCGACCGGGCCGTCGGGCACCGGGGTGGCGTGCGGCGCGTCCTCGATCAGCGGCTTCAGGTCGAGCACCTCGAAGACGCGCTCGAAACTCACCAGCGCCGACATGATCTCCAGGCGGGCGCTGGCCAGCGCGGTGAGCGGGGTGTACAGGCGGGTGAGCAGCAGCGAGAGCGCGACCACCGAGCCCGCGTCGAGACTGCCCCGCAGCGCGTACCAGCCGCCGAGGCCGTAGACCAAGGCGAGCGCGAGCGCGGAGACCAAGGTGAGCGAGGTGACGAAGGTGGTCTGCAGCATGGCGGTACGCACGCCGATGTCACGCACGCGGGTGGCGCGCACCGCGAACTCCGACGACTCCTGCTTCGGCCTGCCGAACAGCTTCACCAGGGTGGCGCCCGGCGCGGAGAAGCGCTCGGTCATCTGGGTGCTCATGGCGGCATTGAGCTGGGCGGCTTCGCGCTGCATGGCGGCGAGCTTGTTGCCTGCTCGCTGGGCCGGGATGACGAACACCGGCAGCAGTACGAGGGCGAGCAGGGTGATCTGCCAGGAGATGCTGAGCATCACGGCGAGCGTGAGCAGCAGGGTGACGAGGTTGGTGATCACGCCGGAGAGGGTGTCGCTGAACGCGCGCTGCGCGCCGATCACATCGCTGTTGAGCCGACTCACCAGTGCACCTGTCCTGGTGCGGGTGAAGAACGCGACCGGCATCTTCTGGACGTGATCGAACACGGCGGTGCGCAGATCCAGGATCAGACCCTCACCGATCCGCGCCGACAGCCAGCGAATGGCGATGCCGAGGGCGGCATCGAGCACCGCGAGACCGGCGATGGCGAGCGCGAGCAGCACCACGGTCCGCGCCGCCGAACCTTCGACGATCCCGTTGACAACGCGCCCCGCCAGCACCGGGGTAGCCACCCCGAGCACCGCGGCCACCACGCTGAGCATCAGGAACCCGCCGATCCGGCGCCGATGATGCTGCGCGAACCGCAGGATCCGCCGCGCTGTCACCGTGCTGAACGGGCGCTGCTCTTCCGGCGCGTTCGCACGCCGGTACATCTGGCTGTAGGCCACGGATTCGATACTCACTGCACTCTCCTCAAGGCTTCGGAGCCCATTGAACTCCTGCCCACCGACACTAAAACCTCAACAAAGGTTGATCGCAAATGCTTTCCGCTGACCCCGCTTTACGCGCACAGCGAAACCAGCCGCCGAATCACACCCAACGGCAGTCGCGCGGACGGCTGAGGCGATCTGCTCGGTGACGCGAATAGGCTGGTTTCCGTGGACGACGACCGGAGCGCGGAACTGCTGGCGGACGCACTGCGCAGGCAGGTCGGCTGCACGGTCGACGCGTCGGTGCGCAGGCGCGTCGAGTACTCCGCCGACGCGTCCAACTACCGCGTCCGGCCCGCCATGGTGGTGTTCGCGCGCGCCGATGACGACGTCGCCGCCGCGGTGACCTTCGCGCGCGAGAACGGGCTGTCGATCACCGCTCGCGGCGCTGGCACCTCGGTCGCGGGCAATGCCATCGGACCCGGCATCGTGCTGGATTTCAGCAGGCACATGAACGCGGTGCGCGCGGTGGACGTCGAGGCGCGAACGGCGATTGTGCAGCCGGGGGTGGTGCTGTCGGATCTGCAACGGCGGCTACGGCCGCATGGGTTGCGGTTCGGGCCGGATCCGTCGACGCAGGACCGCTGCACGCTGGGCGGGATGATCGGCAACAATGCGTGCGGACCGCACGCGCTGGCCTGGGGGCGCACCGCCGATACCGTGCGTGAGCTGCGCATTCTCGACGGCACGGGGGCGCGGCGAACGCTGGGTGCCGACCTGACGGCGGTGCCCGGCCTGGCGAAGTTCACCACCGCGAACCTGGCTGTGCTGCGCACCGAACTGGGGCGGTTCGATCGTCAGGCATCCGGCTACGGCCTGGAACACTTGCTGCCGGAACGTGGTTCGTCGGCCGCGAAGGCATTCGTTGGCTCCGAAGGTACCTGTGGACTACTCCTGGAAGCGGAGGTCGCGCTCACGCCGGTGCCCGCCGCGACCGTGCTCACGGTGCTCGGCTACCCCGATATCGCCTCGGCCGCAGACGATATCGCGGCGGTGGCCGGGTGCGCGCCGATCGCGGTGGAGGGTATCGATGCCGGCCTCGTCGACGTGGTCCGCGCACACCGAGGGACAGTGCCAGAGTTGCCGCGGGGTCGCGGATGGCTGTTCGTCGAAACCGCGGGAGCGACCCCGGCCGAGGCGCTGGCCGTGGCCCGGCGACTGTGCACGGTGAGCAACGCCGATGACCACCGGATTGTCACCGATCCCGTTGTCACAGCAGCACTCTGGCGCATCCGTGCCGACGGCGCCGGTCTGGCCGGGAGAACCCCCGACGGGAAACCGGCGTGGCCCGGTTGGGAGGATGCCGCAGTTCCACCGGCGAATCTCGGGGCATATCTCCGCGAATTCGCCACGCTCACCAGCGAATACGATGTGAGTGGGCTGCTGTATGGGCACCTCGGCGACGGCTGCATCCACGTCCGCCTCGACTTCCCGATCGCCGACGCACCCCAGCGATTCCGCACCTTCCTCTTCGACGCCGCCGAACTCGTTGTGCGGCATGGTGGATCGTTGTCGGGCGAACACGGTGACGGCCGCGCCAGATCCGAACTGCTCGAAGTCATGTACTCACCGGCCGCGCGTGCGGCCTTCGCGGGCTTCAAGTCCCTGTTCGACCCCGGCAACATCCTCAACCCCGGCGTCCTCGTCGCCCCGAACCCCGTCGACGCCGACCTGCGAGTAGCCGCACTGGCGCCGGTCCCGTCACGAGGTTTCGCCCTGTCCACAGACTCCGGCGATTTATCCACAGCTGTGCACAGATGTGTAGGAATCGGCAAGTGCCGCGCGGACACTCGTGGTTCCGGCGGCTTCATGTGCCCCTCGTATCTGGCCACCGCCGACGAGAAGGACACCACGCGGGCCCGTGCCAGAGTGCTCCAGGAGGTCGTCCGCGGCGAACTCGACTGGCGCGCACCAGCAGTCGAAGAATCGCTCGACCTCTGCCTGTCCTGCAAGGCCTGCGCCTCCGACTGCCCAGCTGGCGTCGACATGGCCACCTACAAATCCGAGGCGCTGTACCGCCGCTACGAAGGCCGCCTACGCCCCCTGGATCACTATGTCCTCGGCCGACTCCCACGCTGGCTCGCCATCGCCCAACACTTCCCCCGCCTTGCCAACGCGTTGGCCACCCGTCCCCGCCTCCGTCGAACAGGCATGCGACTAGCCGGAATCGACCCGAGGCGCGCGGCACCGCGGCTCGCCCCGAAGCCGCTGCGCCGGATCTGGGCCGAGCTCGGCGGTGCTGAACGTGCCGAGGAGCTATCGAAAGTCCTGGGCCGCAACGGAGCCGACGCGCCTGTCGAGACGGGGTCGGCCCGCACACCGGCGACAGCCGACGATCTGCGCGCAGGTGAAGTGATGCTCTGGATCGACACCTTCACCGACACGTTCGACCCCGAAAATGCCATAGCCGCGACCCAACTGATCGAACAGCTCGGCTACCAGGTCAGCATCCCGAAAGATCGCGTCTGCTGCGGCCTCACCTGGATCAGCACCGGCCAACTCGACGGCGCCCGCACCCGCCTGCGCGCCACCCTCGACGCACTGTCCGAGCACGTAGCAGCAGGCGGGTTGATCATCGGCCTCGAACCCTCCTGCACCGCCACCCTCCGCGCGGACCTCCCCGAACTACTCCCCGACGACCCGCGGGCACACCAGGTCGCCGCCTCGATTCGTACCCTCGCCGAGTTCCTGCTCGAGCACCCCACCTGGCAGCCACCCCCGCGCCCGCAGGACACCGTCGTCGTCCAACCGCACTGCCATCAGCACGCCGTAGGCGGCTTCGACGCCGAACGCCGAATCCTGGCCGCGATGGGCGTCACCGTCGAGGAACTAGCAGGGTGCTGCGGCCTGGCAGGCAACTTCGGCATGCAGCGCGGCCACTACGACGTCTCGGTCGCGGTAGCCGAGAACGCCCTACTCCCGGCGCTGAGAAATGCCCCACCGAACGCGATCTTCCTGGCCGACGGCTTCTCCTGCCGAACCCAAGCCGACCAGCTCGCCGGCACCCCCGGCCTGCATCTGGCCAGGTACCTGCTCGATTGCCAGACCGGACCGGCTATCGGTTGACGCCGATCACAGGCGCACAATGGTCGGGTGCGTGATCAGACCCTGGACCCGGACCTGGCCTCGGCCGGGCTGTCCAGAACCGTCCGGTCGAGCAGGCCCTTCGACGTCGGCATCACCGTGTCACCACTGCGCCGCGGCGGCGGCGACCCCTGCCACCACGTCGGCCCCGACGGCGCCCACTGGCACGCCTCGCGCATGCCGACCGGTGCGGTCACCTACCGCCTGACCCAGGACGGCCGCGACGGCGCCACCGCCCGCGCCTGGGGCCCGGGAGCCGAGGAGTTCCTGGCCGGTCTCGACCGCATGCTCTGCCTCGAGGAAAACCTCGACGACTTCGCCCCCGAACACCCCAAGCTGGTCGAAGCCCATCGCACGGTCCCCGGCCTGCGCATGCTGAGAACCGGCCTGGTGATGGAGTCGCTGATCCCGGCCATCCTCGAACAGAAGGTGCACACGAAGTCCTCGTTCGCGGCGTGGCGCACCCTGGTCCGCGAATTCGGGACGAAGGCCCCTGGCCCGGCCCCGACGGGCCTGATGGTGGCACCGGACGCCGACACCTGGCGGCTGATCCCGTCGTGGAAATACCACCGTGCCAATGTCGGCCCGCAGCGCGCGCAGACCATCGTGCGCGCCGCCAGAGTCGCCGACTCGATCGAACGCACCGCCACCCTCGACCCGATCGAGGCCGCGCGACGTTTGCGCAGCCTGCCCGGCATCGGGGTGTGGACGGTGGCCGAGACCGCGCAACGCGCCTTCGGCGACGCCGATGCCCTCTCGGTCGGCGACTACCACCTCGCCGCCGTCGTCGGCTGGAGCCTGCTCGGCCACCCGATCGACGACGACGCGATGATCGAATACCTGCGACCGCTACAACCCCACCGCTACCGCGCGGTGCGCCTGCTCGGACTCAGCGGGCAGGCGCGCAAACCGAAGTTCGGCCCGCGCGACCCGATCACCGATCATCGCCACCACTGAGGCGCGCCTGCCCTACCGCGTGGCGCGCGCGTCCAGTACGCAGCGGCCCGCTTCGACGAGGGTGTTGCGCGCCCGTCGGCGTACCCGGCACTCTTCGACCGTGCAGTCGAGGTGCAATTGCATTGCGGCATGGGCTTGTTCGGGCTCCATCGGGCCCGGGTCGGTGGAGCAACTCAGCAGTGCTGTGGCGACGCGCATGTTCACTTCGCTCAATTGCATGAACCAAGCAGAGCACGCTAACACCCGGCTAACGGTGAGTACACGCGCGATCGGATAGATTTACCTCGAATTCCCAGCACGACATCCAAGGGGGAGTGCAGGATTCCCCACAGTGGACGAATTCTACCGCCGCTGCGGGGCTTGGAGCGGGTGGCGGTGTGCGACACAGAAGGAGCGGGGCTGTGGCATCGAACGGAACGTACGGGCACGCGGGTGCCTCCTCGACCCTGCCGCGCCGCCAGCTCGGCCGCTACCTGCGTGACTGGCGCACCCAGGCCGGGCTCACCATCGCCGAGGCGGCCCGGCTGATGGAGTGGGGCGCCAGCACCCTCCAGCGACTGGAGAAGGGCCAAGCCGACCGCATCCGGACCATCGACATCCACGAACTGTGCCGGATCTACGGCATTCCCGACGATCTCGCCGACGGTCTCGCCGGTCTCGCGCAGCAGGCCGCTGTCAAGAGCTGGTGGCACGCCTACGGGGATCTGATTCCCGAAAACTTCGATATCTATGTGGGTTTGGAGGCATCGGCGCATCGGTTGCGTGCCTATCAGTCCGCGCTGGTTCCCGGTCTGCTGCAGACCGCGGAATACGCACGGGCACTGAATCATTTGGGCTTTCCCAAGGATTCGGTCGACGAGCTCGATCGCCGCGTCGCGCTGCGGCTGCAACGCCAGGCCTTGATCACCCGCAAGCATTCGCCCGCCGAGATCGATGTGGTTCTGCACGAATCGGTATTGCGTACCGTCGTCGGTGATGCAAAGGTGATGGCTGCGCAGCTGCGACACCTTGCCGACGCGAGTACTCGAAGTAACGTGTCACTGCGCATCCTGCCGTTTGCCGCCGGTGTTCCGCTCGGGGTCTGTACCGGACCTTTCACGGTTCTCGAGTTCGGCACCGACAGCAAGGGGAAACCGATCGAACCACCGGTGGTGTACGCCGAAGGCTTTACCGGCGACCTCTACCTGGAACGACACGCAGATGTTCGAAGGTACGACCAGGCTCACGAATGCCTCCAGCGTCATGCGCTGGATATCCCACCGAGTAGAGACCTGTTGCGGCAGGTCGCGAAGGAGTATGTGGCATGAGTTTCGATCTCGTCGACGCACACTGGTTCAAGAGCACACGCAGTGGTGCGGGCAAGGATTGCGTCGAAGTTGCTTTCCTGTTCGGCGGGCACGTAGGGGTGCGCGACAGCAAGAATCCCGCCGGTCCCGCCCTGGTCTTCGACGGCGCGAGCTGGGACGACTTCACCCGCGGCATCGACAACGGCGCGTTCGCGTGAACACCAAGCGCGACATCGACACCACCGATGCCACCTGGCTGCGGGCGGGCACCACCGACGGCAGCGTGGAGGTCGCCATGCTGCCCGAGGGGTACGTTGCCCTGCGCGACAGCAGGAATCCCGAGGGTCCGGTGCTGATCTTCACCCCGAGTGAATGGACGGCCTTCACCGCGGGCGTGCACGACGGCGAGTTCGACCGTCCTTGATCACGCTAGATCACAGAACGATAGATATTCGGCATAGACCGAGGTTTGATGCGGAGCCGGGTCGGGTAGCCCAGGTATATGGACCGAGGGTTGAAGAAAATGCCACCCCGGTACCGGAGGCTAGCGCCTGAGGACGGGGTGGAACGCCTGATCGTGATACTGCTGTTCGCGGTATCGGCGATCGGAATCTACGTACTCACCAGCTCTTTGCTGTCGGCGCTGTTCATCGGATTACTGGTCGGATTAGTCGCTGTGGGGACTGTAGCTGTCTTGTAGGCAGCAGACGCTGCGGGGTTTCGCACCCCGCAGCGTCATCAGTTCCTACCGCCTGAACAATTTATTCCCGAGCCAGACAATCGGGTCATATCGACGATCCACCACCCGTTCTTTCAGTGGAATCAACGCGTTGTCGGTGATCTTGATGTGTTCGGGGCACACATCGGTGCAGCACTTGGTGATATTGCAATAGCCCAAACCTGCTTCCTCCTGGGCCATTTCGCGTCGATCGCGAGTGTCGAGTGGGTGCATCTCCAACTCCGCGATGCGCATCAGGTAGCGCGGGCCCGCGAAGGCCGGCTTGTTCTCCTCGTGATCGCGCACCACATGGCAGGTGTCCTGGCACAGGAAGCACTCGATGCACTTGCGGAACTCCTGCGAGCGCTCCACGTCGACCTGCTTCATCCGGTAGTCGCCCGGCGCGAGACCGGCCGGCGGCGCGAATGACGGTATCTCCCTGGCCTTCTCGTAGTTGAACGAGACGTCGGTGACCAGATCCTTGATGATCGGGAAGGTCCGCATCGGGGTGACGGTGATGACCTCCTCCGGCGTGAACGTGGACATGCGCGTCATGCACAGCAGGCGCGGGCGGCCGTTCACCTCCGCCGAACACGAACCGCACTTGCCCGCTTTGCAATTCCAGCGCACGGCGAGGTCGGGGGTCTGGGTGGCTTGGAGGCGATGGATGATGTCGAGCACCACTTCGCCCTCGTTCACCGCCACCGTGTAGTCCTCGAGGCCGCCGTCGTCGATGTCTCCGCGCCAGACCCGGAACCGGGCGTCGTATCCCATGGTTACGCCTTTCCCTCGGCTGCCGGGTGCGCAGCCAATTCTTGCTCGGTGTAGTACTTTTCGAGCTCGCTCAGTTCGAACAGGGCGAGTAGGTCATCGCGCATCGGCGTCTGATCGGCCGGGGTGACGGTCACGTCGGGGATCTGGGCTTCCGACGCCGGATCGACGGCGCAGACCAGCAGCGTGTTGCGCCAGTCCGGGTTCATGCCGGGGTGATCGTCGCGGGTGTGGCCGCCGCGGCTCTCGGTGCGCAACAGCGCTGCCTTGGCAACGCATTCGCTGACGATCAGCATGTTGGCCAGGTCGAGGGCCAGGTGCCAGCCGGGGTTGAACGGTCGTTTGCCCTGCACTGCCACGTTGGCGTAGCGGGCGCGCAGCTCGGTGAGTTTGTCGATCGCCGCGCGTACCTCGTGTTCCTTGCGGATGATGCCGACCAGGTCGTTCATCGTCTGCTGGAGTTCGGAGTGCAGGGTGTACGGATTCTCGCCGGGGCCGTCTGCGGGTGAATCGAACGGGGCCAGTGCGATTTTCGTCGCCGCCGCGATATCGGTCTCGGACGGTGTCGGTTTGTCGGTCAGCTGCTGGACGTACGCCGATGCGCCGAGCCCGGCCCTGCGGCCGAACACCAGCAGATCCGACAGCGAGTTGCCGCCGAGCCGGTTCGAGCCGTGCATGCCACCGGAACACTCACCGGCAGCGAACAATCCGGGTACGACCGCGGCGCCGGAATCGGGGTTCACCTCGATCCCGCCCATCACGTAGTGGCAGGTGGGGCCGACTTCCATCGGTTCGGCCGTGATGTCGACATCGGCCAGTTCCTTGAACTGATGGTGCATCGACGGCAGCCTGCGCACGATCTCGTCGGCGGGCATCCGGGAGGCGATGTCGAGATAGACGCCGCCGTGCTCGGTGCCGCGGCCCGCCTTCACCTCTTCGTTGATCGCCCTGGCGACCTCGTCGCGGGGGAGTAGGTCAGGGGTGCGGCGCGCGGAATCGTTGTCGCGCAACCACTGATCGGCTTCTTCCTCGGTCTCGGCATACTGGCCCTTGAACACCGGCGGGATGTAGTCGAACATGAACCGCTTGCCCTCGGAGTTCTTCAGCACGCCGCCGTCGCCGCGCACACCCTCGGTGACGAGGATGCCCTTCACGCTCGGCGGCCAGACCATGCCGGTGGGATGGAACTGGAGGAACTCCATATTGATCAGCGTCGCGCCGGAGCGAAGGGCCAGCGCGTGACCGTCGCCGGTGTACTCCCATGAGTTCGAGGTCACCGTGTAGGACTTGCCGATTCCGCCGGTGGCCAACACGATCGCGGGTGCCTTGAACAGCACGAGACCACCGGATTCACGCCAATAGCCGAACGCACCGGCGATCGCCCCTGCGTCGGTGAGCAATTCGGTGATCGTGCATTCGGCGAAGACCTTGATCCTGGCCTCGTAGTCGCCGGTCGCCGCGTAGTCCTCCTGCTGCAACGAGACGATCTTCTGCTGCATCGTGCGGATCAGTTCGAGGCCGGTCCGGTCGCCGACGTGCGCGAGCCGAGGATAGGTGTGGCCGCCGAAGTTGCGCTGGCTGATTCGCCCATCGGCGGTTCGATCGAACAGCGCCCCATAGGTTTCCAGCTCCCACACCCGATCGGGTGCCTCCTGGGCATGGAGTTCGGCCATGCGCCAGTTGTTGAGGAACTTGCCCCCGCGCATGGTGTCTTTGAAGTGCGTCTGCCAGTTGTCCTTCTCGTTGGCATTGCCCATCGACGCCGCGCAACCACCCTCGGCCATCACGGTGTGTGCCTTGCCGAACAACGACTTACACACCACCGCCACCGAAAGCCCTTGTTCGCGTGCCTCGATCACGGCTCGCAGACCCGCGCCGCCCGCTCCGATCACCACGACGTCGTAGTCGTGCCGTTCCACGTCTGGCATTGAAATTCAAGCTCCTCGCGTTGTCGCGGCTCAGTTGACGAACCGCAGGTCCGAAATGGTGTGGCTCGCAACCAACATCACGTAGAAGTCGGTGAGCACGAGGGTGCCGAGGGTGGTCCAGGCCAGCGCCATGTGGCGGGTGTTGAGCTTGGAGATCTGGGTCCAGTACCAGTACCGCACCGGGTGGGCGGAGAAGTTCTTGAGCCGCCCGCCCGCGATGTGCCTGCACGAGTGACACGACAGGGTGTAGGCCCAGAGCCCGATCACGTTGACGAGCAGGACGATATTGCCCAGACCGAAGCCGAAACCACCACTGCTGCCGTGGAATGCGGTGATCGCGTCGTAGGTGTTGATCAACGTGACCACCAGCGCGACGTAGAAGAAGTAGCGGTGCGCGTTCTGGATGATCAACGGCAGCCGCGACTCACCGCTGTAGCGCGCGTGCGGCTCGGCCACCGCGCAGGCGGGCGGGGAGAACCACACCGAGCGGTAGTAGGCCTTGCGGTAGTAGTAGCAGGTCAGCCGGAAGCCGAGCAGGAACGGCAGCACCACGAAGCCCAGTGGGATCCACATCGGCAGCTCGGGGAACGGGGTACCGAAATGCGCCGATCCCGGTACGCACGAGTCGCTCAGACACGGCGAGTAGAACGGGGTCAGATAGTGGAACTCGGGCACCCAATAGGCCGTCCGGACAAAGGATCTGATCGTCGCGTAGACGACGAACGCGAATAGTCCGAGCGCGGTGAACAGCGGCGGTAGCCACCAGCGGTCGGTGCGAAGGGTGCGCGCGGAAATACGGGCACGCGTTTTGCTGAAGACGCCGGTGCCCGCGGAGTGTGAAGCGGGGGAGGCGGTCGGTGCGGCACTCACGGTGGATGCCTCGCTGATCTTCGGGTCTGCGGCGGTGATCATTACCCACCGCGATGGATTGTGATGTGGAGCACCATACGCCTGTGTTCGCGCCGCTCGCCGTGGGTCTCACGCACTCGGTCCCCGCGCACGCCGGTGATCTCGATCACAGCGATGACGTCTGTGACGCTGACGTAGGTGGCGCATGGGTCGGCGCGGCGACCCTGTTGGCAGGGCCGCCGCGCCGGTGATCAGGTTCTACTTTGTTCTCGGCCGGGAGTGGAAGCCGAGGCCTTCGTCCTGGGCGCCCATCCATGCTGCTTCGTCGGACTTGCTGTCGGGAACGTAGATCGGCTCCGACCTACGGGGGATGGCGAGTTCCGGCGGTGGTGCCTGCTCGAAATCCTCGGCGTCGATGACGAGCCGCTCGAGGTCGTTCTCCAGGCGACGGATGGTGGCCGCGTCGCCGTAGTTGGAGCGCAGTGCACCGATCGATTGCCGGAGTTGGCCGACCGCGTAGCGCAGTTCCGCGATATCGCTGCGTGTCATCGTTACCTCCTGTGTATATGGCGGGCATACCGACTCGCCGGATCACGGGTACGCCCGAAAAGTCCCCGGGCCGCACTGCACCGAGCCATGTGACTCACCACACAACGTGATCTCCACCACAATAACGGATCTTTTCGGTTTACGCCCGAAGTTGCGGGAGACCGCTGAATTGCCGTCCGGTAGCTGTTGGGGCTCACCCCGCGACGGCGTAGCGGGCGCGGACGCCGGTCCTCGCCCGGTCGACCAGCGCGGTGATCGAGTCGGCGACCTCCTCCGCGCGTTCGAGGATGACGCTGTGACCCGCGCCCTCGATCCGCACCAGCTCCGCACCCGCCAGCTGTGAAGCCAGCACCACCGAGTGCGCGAACGGCACCATGAGATCGGCCGAGCCCGCCAGTACGAGAGCGGGCAGGTCGCCGAAGCGGGCGAGCGTGTTCGCCTCGTCGAAGTCGAGCAGCGAGCTCAGGAAGCCGGACATGGTCAGCAGCGCGGTCTCGTTGAGCACCGCGGTGGCGATGGCCGTCACGCGCGGATTCATCCGCCGGGTGCCCGTGCTCGCCTCGCGGATCAGCGGTCCGAAGATCCAGCGGGAGAAACGCTTCGAGGCCTGCATCACCCGGGGTGCGTGCACGACGGCGCGCTGCAGCGAGGCCACCGCGTGCCGGTTGAGGAGTCGGCCGAGGCCGACCTCGGTGATACCGCCGGCGGCGCCCGCGATCAGGCCGATCCCGGCGACCCGGTGACCGATGGCCGCCGGATAGTGGCGGGCGTAGGCGAGCACCACCATCGCGCCCATCGAGTGACCGACCAGCACTACGGGCCCGGTCGGTGCGACCGCGCGCAGCACCGCGTCGAGATCGGTGGCGAGCTGGTCGATCGTGTAGGTGGCGTGGTGGGCGTGCCCGGATTCGCCGTGGCCGCGGTGGTCGTAGAAGACCATGCGGGTGCCGGCGTCCCAGTCGCGCAGCAGGTGCTCGCGCAGGAATGACCAGGATTCGGTGTGCAGGCAGTGGCCGTGGACGAAAACGACGGTCAGGGCCGCATCGGTGGCGCCGAAGCTGCGCACCGCGATCGGCACACCGTCATCGGCGACGACGGTGTAGCGGTGACCATCGGTGTCGGTGAAAGGGAAGGTCTTCGACATTGCGGCCTCCTCCGGTCCGGCGGGACGCACCTGAAGCGTCCTGCTGGGCTTTTCGGAGAAGGTTTCCAGCGTGTTAACCGGTCAACCCTCGCGTTATCCACCCGATGCGCAAACGATCCCGGGCAGGCCCGCACCGTTACCCAGGAAAATCTTCGTCTATCTAGCGCTCGTACTAGAAATTTGTAGATTGCTGCCGAATGGTGCGTCGACCTGACTTTCTTCGACTCTCTAGGTGATGTCCTAGAAACCTGAATACGCTCATACGCTCCGGAGGTAGCGGCCGAAGTGGGGGACGGTGAAGCCGATCGTGCCGCGTTCGGCCGAGTAGATCAGGCCCTTCTTGATCAGGCCGTCGCGCGCGGGGGAGACCGAGGCGGGTTTGCGGCCGAGCTCGGCGGCCACCGCCGACGTGGCGACCGGGGCATCGTCGCCGGCCAGGTCGGCCATGGCGCGCATGTACTCGCGTTCGGCGGGGGTCGCGCGTTCGTAGCGGGAGCCGAAGAAGCCGACCGCCAGTTCCTCTTCGGCCGCGGGGGAGGCCACCGCGACGTCTTCGGCGGTGATCGGGCTCTCGGGTGCCTGATCCCAGGCGGCCTTGCCGTAGGCCTGTACGAAATACGGGTAGCCGTCGGCTCTTTGGTAGAGCGAATCGAGCGCGGTTTCGGTGAACTTCACGTCCTCGCGTTCGGCGGGGGCGATCAGTGCCAGGTCGGCCGACTCGCGGTCAAGTCGATCGATACGGTGATAACTGAACAGTCGCTCGGAGTAGCTTTTCGAGGCCGAGAGCACCGCGGGCAGATGAGGTAAGCCCGCGCCGACGACGATCAGCGGGGCGCCGTCCTGACTCAATTCGTGACAGGCGCCGCAGATCGCGGACACGTCGGCGGGGCCGAGGTCTTGCATTTCGTCGATGAAGATGGCAATGCCGACACCGATGTCGGAGGCAAGGGCCGCGGCCTCTTTGAACAGCTCGATCAGATCGATCTCGATATCGCCCGAGTCGGCGCGGCCGGTCACCGCGGGCACGTCGATGCCGGGCTGCCACCGTTCGCGCATGCCCTTGTCCGCGGTGGCGCGCAGGGCGAAGGCCTTGAGAATGCCGAGGAAATCGTCGACCTGTTCGGAATTGCGGGCCGACATCGCGATCGCGCGCACCGCCATATGCAGCGCCGAGGACAGCGGCCTGCGCAGATCCTGGTCGGGCCGCGCCTCGATCTTGCCGGTGCCCCAGCCGCGCGAGATGGCGGCGGAGCGAAGTTGATTGAGCAGCACGGTCTTTCCGACACCGCGCAGGCCCGTGAGCATCACGCTGCGCTCCGGCCTGCCGCGGGCGATGCGCTCGAGGACGATGTCGAACGCCGCGAGTTGTTTATCGCGCCCGGCCAATTCGGGCGGACGCTGGCCGGCGCCGGGTGCATACGGATTGCGCACGGGGTCCATGCCGGATAACCGTAGCGCGTGTGCGTTGGAGAATCTCGGTAACTCTCGGCTGTGTCCTAGATACTGCTAGCGAAACCGAGAATTGCTGTCGAAGCCGGAATGGAGCCCGATGTTCGAGCAACCTCAGACCACCGCGGAGATCGTCGCGAGCTGGCCGCTGCCGCAGGGCGCGCACCTAGCCGACACGATCCGGCGTGACCTGCTGGCCACGCTCGACGCGGGCTTCGACGACCTGGACCCGCAGACGGTCGCCGCCCTGGCGATGGGGCCGGTGCTGATCATGCTGGGCAGGCTCGAGATCGACCTGGCCGACGCCCGAACGCGCATCGACCAACTCGAGCGCGCGCTGCGCGATCGGTAACGCACCGTGCGACCGCGACGATGAAATCGTTACCCGCACCGACACGCCGGTGTCATGGCCCCTGTTCTGGGCTTTTCCGGTCGGAAGAAAACAACTTGCGTGCTTCGCTGGACAGCGCTCATCACAGGCCGTAATCTTCTCGTGACTTAGTGGAGTCTGTCGGTTCGTCAGAGAAGCGGCGCCATTGGGTCACCGCCGAATAGTCGTGATCGCCAAGCGATTCGCGTCGAAGCGGCGGGAGAGTAGCAAGATCGGAGACTCGTCTCGGTGGGTAAACACAGCTTGCAGCGGGATTCTCGACTGCCGAATTCCGTCAAGGGTGCCCTCGTCATGGGTGCGGTGGCCGCTACAACCGGTGCGATGCCCGCGATTTCGCAGGCCGCCACGATCAACATCCCCGGTCTCGGTAACTTCGATCTGCCGCCAGAGCTCGAGCAGCCGGCACAGCAGGTCGAGAAGCAGCTGCAGGCGATGGTCGCCCCTCAGGGCCAGGCCGCACCGCAGCTCCCGAGCGTGAACTTCGACAACCCGTTCTCCCAGCCGCAGCAGCAGTCCGCGGGCAACATCGCCCTCGATGCCGCTCGCGGCAAGCTGGGCGCACAGTACAACTGGGGTGCCGCTGGCCCGGCGAGCTTCGACTGCTCCGGTCTCGTGCAGTGGGCATACCGCCAGGCCGGTGTCGAACTGCCGCGTACCAGCTTCGAGCAGTCGCATGTCGGCGCTCCCGTTTCCTTCGACAACCTCCAGGCCGGTGACATCGTCATCACCAACGGTGGTGGCCACGTCGGTATCTACGCGGGCAACGGTCAGCTTCTCAACGCCGTGCAGTCGGGCACCCCGGTGTCCTACACCCACCTCAGCGCCGACGACGTCGTCACGGCTCGCCGTATTGTCTAAGGGGTGACCCCCCAGCGCTCCGAAACCCAGGCCCGCGTCGATGCGTGGATCTGGGCGGTGCGCCTATTCAAAACACGCTCGGCCGCGGCAGTCGCTTGTCGCGCCGGGCATGTTCGCGTTAATGGGGTCACCGCGAAACCGGCGCTGACCGTCCGCCCCGGTGACGAGATCAGGGTCCGCCATGCCGGTCTCGAGCGCATCGTCGTCGTCGAGCGAATCATTCACAAGCGAGTCGGCCCGCCGGTGGCCGCCCAGTGCCTGATCGATCGCAGCCCGCCGCCGCCTCCGAAGGAAGTGTTGGCCACGCTGCCCCAGCGTGAGCGGGGTGCCGGTCGCCCCACGAAACGCGAACGGCGCGAAACAGATCGGCTGATGGGCCGCACCGACTAGACCTCGGATGTTGTCGGGCGTTAGCCGCGAACGGCGGCGGCTCGACCTGGTCCGGTGGTCGGGGTGTGGGCGATCGCCTACGGTGGCACGTATGGGTGAGCGCACGACGATGTTATCGACTGTTCTCGCCTGCTGTGTTGCTGCCGTCGCCACGGGGCCGCGGCTGCTCTGGCCACGCGGTGCCGATACCGCATTTCTGGACGGGCTAGCGGTCGCTCCCGTTCCTCCCGCGCGTAACACCGTTGGTCTGACCGCGCTGGCGCAGGCCGAGCTGTCCGCGCCGACGACGATCGTCGCCGAGGGGGTGTGGACGCTGCGGTCGACGGAGCTCACCATGTCGACGTTCCTCATCCGCCACCCGGACGCCACCTTCCTGGTCGACCCCGCGATCTGCGCGGGCGTGCACGAGCGGGTACTGCCCGAGTTGCCGTTTCCGGTGCCGCTGCTGGTGGGTCCCGACAGTCCGGTGCGGGGTCTGAGCGAAGTGCTGGCCGCGCACGACCTCACCGGCAACGACATCGACTTCGTGCTCCCGACGCACCTGCACTGGGACCACGTCGCCGGGCTGTACGAGCTGCCCGGCCTGATCCCGATCCGGGTGCCCGCCGCCGAATACAGCTGGGCGATGGCCGGTTCGCACGCACCGCTCGGCGTCGCCCGCGGACCACTGCGCGGCCGCGCCTTCGACCTCTACGAACTCGACGGCCCGCCGGTCCTCACCTTCGCCCGCAGCCACGACCTGTTCGGCGACGGCTCCGTCCTGATCGTCGACCTGGCCGGACACACCCCCGGCAGTGTCGGCATCCTCCTCGCCGTCGACGACGGCTCCCGCGTCCTGCTCGCGGGCGACGCGGTCTGGAGCACCCTGCAAATCGACCTCCTCCGCGAAAAGGCGCCGCTGCTCGGCGAACTACTCGACGCCGACCGCGACCGGGCCTTCGAAACCATCCACCGCCTGCACGCCCTGCCCGCCGATATCGAAGTGATCCCCGGCCACGACCGCGCCGCCGTCACTGCCCGAACCGCACCATGATCACCGCCCGGAACGTCAGCCCGCGAGACCGGCGGCGACGCTGGAATACCGTGGCCGCCAATCCAATTCATCATGGGCGAGCCGGCTGGAGATTCGCATCGAGGTCTCGGACATGAGCGCGCCGATATAGGGGACGGCCAGTCGGATCATCCACGCGGGCAAGCGGATCGGGCGTGGGGTCTGCTGGCTACGGGACACCTCCGCGAAGAACTCCCGCCAGGTGATCGGGTTGTCGTCGGCGATGTTGTAGGCGCGCCCGGGTGCGCCGCGTTCGAGTGCGGCGACGGTCGCGGCGGCCGCGTCATCGACATGGACCCAGGTATTGACTCCGCCGGCGCCCAACGGCCCGACCGGACTGTGCTCGCGCATCATGTCCGCGAACAGATCACTGAACGCACCGGGACCGTAGAAGAGTCCGTACCGCAACGCGATTCCGTCGACACCGGGTGCGTCGAAGACTTGACTCTCGCCGGAAACGCACGCGCGAACCACCTCGTCGGCCACCCCGCCGTCGTACACCCCGAACCGATCGCGCTCGGTGACGAGCCGGTCACCGTGATCGCGGTACCCGTAGCCGAGGATCAGCGACTGGGTGACGAACCGACCGGCACCGACCACCGCCGCGGCGTCGAGCAGGTTGGCCGTGCCGACCGTGCGCAGCAGCCCGGTCGGATCGTCGGCCGGAATCCGGCGCTGCACCTTCGCATCGCGCAAGGCGGTGGCCTGATGGATCACGGCATCGGCGCGCAGACCGTCGACAGCGCGCAGCAGTCCCTCGCGGTCGAGCACATCGGCGGTGACCGGGGTGGCGCCGAGCTCGCGCACGAGCGGGAAGGCACCCGGATCGCGGACGAGCGCCGACACCGTATGTCCGTTCGCGGTCAACGCGCGGATCAGCGGGCGTCCGATGGCACCGGTGGCACCTGCGAGCAGAACCTGCATGATCGTTCCTTCCGGCTGAGTGGGTGTTTCCCTACCCTCTGGACGGGGTATCGCCAGTGTTTGTGACGGCCTGTGATCGGCTTCACGCCATGCGGGAACGACCGTGCTGATTGGGTGATGTCACGGCGGGTCTGCGGCGTGTCGGTGTGTATCGTGCGGCTCATGCGAGTCGACGGTCGGGAGATCCCGGTCACGGGGAAACTCCTGCAACCGCTGATCCGGCGAACCAGTGACATCGTCCGGGTAGTGCTGGCGGGGATAGGCGTTGCCGTCGTGGTCGCGGGCTCGCTGATCACCCGGCCGGAATGGCTGGCACTGGAACGCTCGGTCGCCAATATCGTCGGGTTCCTCAGCCAGGACCAGTCGACCATGGTCTACCTGATCTACGGAATGCTCATCCTGGCACTGCCGTTCGCCATCCTCATCGAACTCGTGCTGCGCGCGCAGTGGAAGCTGCTCGCCGGGTACGCGGCGGCGGGCCTGCTCGCCGCGCTCGCCCTGTCGATCACCGGTGCCGGCATCTCCACGCCGAAATGGCACCTGCCGGTCCCGGACCGCTTCGACACCTTCCTGTCGCAATTCCTCGACGATCCACGCTGGATCGCGATGCTCGCGGCCATGCTCACCGTGTCGAGCCCGTGGCTGCCGGTGCGGCCACGGCGCTGGATGTGGTTTCTGTTGCTGATGTTCGCGCCGATCCACCTGTTCGTCAGCTCGGTGGTGCCCGCGCGGGCGATGCTCGGCTTGGCGGTCGGCTGGCTGGTCGGCGCGGTGATCGTCTGGCTGGTCGGTACGCCCGCGCTCGAGGTGCCCCTCGACGCCGCGGTCCGGGTGCTGGCCGGGCGGGGATACACCGTGAAAGCCTTCCGGGTCGACCGGCCTGCCGGGCGCGGACCACTGCTGCTGGCCACCGAGGTCGACGGGCCAGAAGACGAGATCGTCGTCGAGCTGTACGGCAAGAATCAGCGCAGCTTCGGCGCGATCCGGCAGGTGTGGCGCTGGATCACCTTCCGCTCCAGCGAGACCGCACCGCTGCACGGATCGATGCACCGCGCGGTGGAACATCGGGCGCTGCTCGGCATCGCGATCGGTGACCTCCGGATGGCCGACAGTCATCAGGTCGCGGTGGCGGGCTTGAATCGCGGCTGGATGCTGTACGCGCACACCATGCCTCGCGGTACGCAGATCGCGACATTGTCCGCGCAGGTACTGCCCGGGGTGTGGCGTTCGCTGCTTCGCCTGCACGAGAACCAGATCAGCCTCGGCGATCTGCAACCCGACTTCGTGCGAGTCAGCCAGGGCGACACCCTGTTCGGCGGTTTCGCCGCCGCCGAATTCGGTACGGCGCAGGCGCAGTGCCAGACCGATATCGCCCAGCTGCTGGTGACCACGACCTCGCTCTACGGCAAACATGAGGCGGTCTCGGCGGCGATCGAGGCGCTCGGCGAGGACAAGGTCGCCTACGCGGCCAGGCGCCTGACGAAATCGGCCATGTCGATCGGCATCCGGAAGTCGGTGCCGCAGTGGACCAAGGTGATGGCCACCGCCCACGAGGAGGTGCGCAGGCAAACCGGCCACGACCGCATCCAGTCCGAACAGATCACCCGCTTCACGCGCAACCAGCTCATCCAGCTCGTCCTGCTCATGGCGCTGGTCTATGTGGCGTATCCGTTCTTCAGCCAGGTTCCGACGTTCTTCAGTCAGTTGCGCACGCTCAACTGGTGGTGGGCGCTCGCGGGTCTTGCCGTCTCGGGGCTGACCTACGTCGGCGCCGCCGCCGCGCTGGGTGCTTGCGCGGACGGGCTGATCAAACTGCGCTATCTGCTCGTGGAGCAGCTGGCCAACACCTTCGTGGCGACGACCACGCCCGCGGGCGTCGGCGGGTTGGCGCTGAGCGTGCGGTTCCTGCAGAAGGCGGGCATGTCGACGCTGCGCGCGACGGCCGCGGTGGCGATGCAGCAGTCGATGCAGGTGCTCACCCACCTGGTGCTGCTCGTGGTGTTCAGCGTGGTGGCCGGAACATCGAGCAACCTGGCCCACATCGTGCCCGACGCGACGGTGCTGTACCTGATCGCGGGCGTCGGTGTCGGGTTGATCGGCGCGTTCATGTTCGTGCCGACGCTGCGTCGCTGGGTGAATCACTCGATACGCCCGCAGGTCAAGGAAGTGCTGGGCGAACTCGCCGACCTCGCGAAGGATCCGAGGCGATTCGTGGTCATCGTCGGCGGCTGCGGCGCGATCACCCTCGGGCAGGCGCTGGCGCTGTGGACGGCCGTCGAAGCCTTCGGCGGTGGCACGGATTTCGTGGCCGTCACCATCGTCACCATGATCGGCGGCACGCTGGCCTCGGCCGCGCCGACACCCGGTGGCGTCGGCGCGGTCGAGGCGGCGCTGATCGGTGGTCTCGCGGCCTTCGGCGTTCCAGCCGAGATCGCGGTCCCCGCGGTACTGCTCTACCGAGTGCTGACCTGTTGGATCCCAGTCGCTTTAGGCTGGCCGGTCATGCGTTGGCTAGATAAGAAAGACATGATCTGAATTGTTGGAGCGCTGGCGCGCTCGGATCGCGGCCCTTCGGGCCCCGATTCTTCCCTCCCTACGGGCACTCCTTCGTCGCACCCTTCAGTCAGTCCAGAATCGGGCGGGCCGCGACTACAAGACTTCCTGAATTGCGGCCGAGCGCTCAGTTCGCCCGCAATGCGATCACGAGGCCGTCCTTCGAGCACACCGATGGGGTGGCGGCGTCGGGCTGGGCGTTGCACTGCCAGCCGTCGACGACCATCGCGTCGGAGGGACCGATCGTGGTGGCGTAGGTGGTGGCCACAGTGATCGCCTCGGTGCAGCCGGGGCGACCCGCGGAGTTGCCCACCGCGATCACGGTGCGCGCGTGCCCGCCCGCGTCGGTGACCGGGCCGCAGTTCACGTCCTCGACCGTGGTGCCTGGGTCCGGTTCGGGCGGAACGCTGCTGGTGGTGGTGACCGGGGGTTTGGTCGGGTCGACCGTGCGAATCGGGCTGGGCGCGGGTGACGGTGGGTCGGCCGGTGCCGCGTCACCGCGCAGGCCGATGGTCAGGCCTTGATTGACGCAGATGTGTTTCACCGACGCGTCGGGCTGTGGTTCGCAGACCCAGCCGTCGACATTCGCCGCATCGCCGGTGCGCGGCACTTCGAGATAGTCGGCGACGACATTGAAAGCCTCGGTGCAGCCGGCCCGGCCCGCGTCGGAGGCGAACACGATCACATCGGCGGTGGCGCCGTTGCCGCCGGTCACCTGGCCACAGTTGACGTCTTGCAGCGGCGGGGGCGCGGGGTGCGGCGGATGGGTTGGGCTCGGCGAAGGCAGTGGTGCCGCCGAGGTGCCGGTCAGCTTCGCCGCGGAGGTCTTGCCCGCCGTGGTCGTCGCCGCGGTGGTGCTCGACGGGTGCGCCGAATGATCTTCCTTGTTGTCGCTACAGCCGGACAAGCCTGCGATCACGGCGAGTGCGGCGACCGCGCTCGCGGCGAGCCGAGTGGTTCTCACAATTCCTCCCACAATGTTTAGCTGCGCAGTTGCCTGCGTATTCAATCACGGTGTCGCACACCGCTGTCTGATCCAGATGTGCGCGTTGCCCGGCGAAATATCTGTGGTTCGGGGTTTGCGTGCCCCGGCATTCACCGGGTTGCCCACCGCTTGCCGAACGGGCTGTTCGGTCGGTTCCGGGGGATGAACAGCCTGTGACGTGAACCACCCCACAGCGTGCGCAGGTGTGTGCGGGGTGGGGTTCCACCACCTAAACTGTCTGGGACGTAGCCAGATGATGACCGAAAGGTGTTTTCGATGGGATCCCGGACGGTGGTCGCCGATGTTGCCGATGAGCTGGCACGCCGGGTAGCCACCGGCGAGTACCGACCTGGCGAGCTGATGCCGTCGGTGCGCCAGGTCGCCGATGAGTTCGGGATGAACCGCGCCACCGCCCAGCTCATCCTCGGCAGACTCGAGTCCTACGGATTCGTCGAGGCGCGGCGTGGCAAGGGGTTCACCATCCGCGATGTGCGGGTCGAGGGCGGCATGGACGTCTACCGGCACCTGTTCCGGTTCTCGATCACCGCGCCCGCGGTCGCCGCCGAGATGTTCACCGACATCGTCGAGGTGGAGCGCGGCATCGTGGGCGAGGCACTGCTCGCCTACACCGCGGGGGAGAAGGTGCTCGATCCGGCCGAGCTCGCCGCCGCCGTCGACGAGCTGGAGACGATGGCGCGCCACGCCGTGCCCGACCACGCGCGCATCATCGCCGCCGAGATCGCGCTGGTGCGCAAGCTCCTCGGCGTGCTCGAGATGAGTATGCAACGCGCGGTGCTGAATTCGATCGCCGATATGGTCGTCGAGGTGCCGGAGGCGGTTGCCGCCTACTTCGCCGTCGCCCCCGATCTGCACGTGCTCGTCTGGCGGGCGCTGCTCGCGGTCTGGGACGCCGAATCCGCGCCGAGCGACGCCCAACTCGCCCTGTTCGGTGACCTTTTCGCGCTGTATCACGAGAAGGTGATCGCCCGTTTCGGTCAACTCGTCGGCGAGACACCGATCCACACCGTGCCACTGAGCTCGGCCGTCTGAACTACCCTGCTAGCTGTCTGAGTCGGGCTTCTTCGTTGTCGCGCCCGCGGTGTGCTGCCACGGCAGGTGGTGTGGCACCACCGTCTCGATGATCGTGGCGACCCGTGGTGTGTGCGCGGTCGCCAGACCCGACCCGACCAGCACGCCAAGCGCGATCGACATCACCGAGAGCAGCGCCGACACCAGTACCTCCAGCCCGCCGCTCGACACCCCCGAAATCGAGTGCGTGACCAGATCGGAAATCCCGGTGAAGCTGATCCCGCCCGGTACCAGCATCCAGAACGCGGGCAGGAACGCGACCTGGGGCGGTGGCGCGTGCTTGCGGCCCTGGATCAGATATGCCGCGTTCACGGCGACGAGCCCGCCGAGGAACGTGCCCGTCAGCGGACCGGACACGTGCTTGCCGAGGACCTGTGCCGCGAAGGTGATGTAGAGGACCAGCAGCAGCCAGCCCACCGAGTTCTGGGGCGCGCTCGACCGCCACGAATGTCCGTAACCGATCAGAAGCACCCCGAGCAACGGGGCCCACCAACCCAATTGGGCATTACTCACCGGCGGATCCGACAGCGGTCCGAGCACGCTGATCCCCACGTAGCAACCCAGCGCGAGCAAGAACAGCATGTTGATGCCGTAGACGACGCGGCTGGCACCGGCCACCATCGACCCGGTCGCCAACTCGATCGTGCCGTTGGTGAGCATCGCGCCGGGCAGCAGCGTCGCGATCGCGGGAACCAGCAACTGCTGCGGCTGCCCGCCGGCGAGCGCGCCGGGAAAGCCGTACGCGAGCACCGCGACCACCACCGACGCGACCACCGGCAACGCCAGCGAGAGCAGCTTCACCTTGTCGGCGAGCTGGGTCAGCACGCCGACGACCAGGCCGAGCACCACATAGCCGACCAGTGCCCGCGCCCCCGGATTGAGCATCATGCCGACGCCGACGGTCAGCATGACCTGGCCGAGCAAGATCAGCCACGGCGGACTGCCGGGCTTCTGGGTGAGGATCTTGTCGAGATCCCTCGATGCCTGGCTCGGCGGCGGCGCGTCCTGCTCGATCTGGTCGATGAGCCGGTAGAGGCCATCGATCTGGTCGAGCGGCAGGGTGCCGACGCGGGCGTCGAGCATGTCGACCGCGGAGCTCTCGTCGGCACGTACCCGGACGAATACCGCGGTGGGCAACACCATGAAGTGGATGTTGTCGGTGCCGTAGCGCCGAGACAGCTTGTCGAGGATGGCCTGCACCCGCGCGGAGGTCTCGTCCGCGCCGACCAGCGCCACGCCGATACGGCACAGCAGATTCAGCAGGTCGGCGGGCACGGGCGGGTCGACGGGCTCGTGCTCGGTGGGCCGGGGCGGGGCCTTCGCGTATCCCTCGCGGATCTTGGCGATGGCATGGGCCACTCGGTTCCTGGCCACCTGCCAGGTCTTGCTCGCGTATTCCTCCGAACCCATGCCACCGCCGTCCGCAACCGTTGGGCAATGCTGCGGGCGGTGTACAGAACACCGCCCCGCAGGTCAGATACGCCGAGTGTAGTGCTGGGAAGCTTGCCGCGTCGCCAACTACCCCCGCACCTGAGCCCTGGCTAAAGTTCGCGGGGAGGCGGGCTAGCCGTTGAGTCGGGTGAGGCGGTCGTAGGCGGTGACGTATTCCTCGACGAGGCGGTTGACCACGTCGGCGCTGCGTTCGACCTTGTTCATCATGCCGACCACCTGGCCGACCGGGTTGAAGTTCACGTCCTTGGCGGCCTCCGGGTAGCGGTGCCCGCGCTTGACGCCGTCGAGGGCGACCATCATCTGCAGCGGCATCGGCAGCGGGTCGGGGGTCTCGGTGGACTCCCAGGCGTCGGTCCAGTCGTTGCGCAGCATGCGGCACGGCTTGCCGGTCCAGGACCGCGAGCGGATGGTGTCGTGGCTGGTCGCCTCGAGGTAGGTGTCCATCTGGGCGGGCGGCACATTGGCCTCCTCGACGGTGAGCCACAGCGACCCGGTCCACGCGCCCGCCGCGCCCATCGCCAGCGCCGCCGCGACCTGCGCGCCGTTGCCGATGCCACCGGCGGCCAGCACCGGCACATCGCCGATCGCGTCGATCACCTGCGGCCACAGCACCAGCGAGGACACCTCACCGCAGTGCCCGCCGCCCTCGGTGCCCTGGACCACCACGAAGTCGAGGCCGGCCGCCTTGTGGTTCATCGCGTGCTTGACCGAGCCGCACAGCGCGCCGATCACCCGGCCGGAATCCTGGATGCGCTTGACGACGTCATCGGGCGGGGTGCCGAGCGCGTTGGCGACGAGCTTGGCCTTGGGGTGGTTCAGGATGACGTCGACCTGCGGGCCCGCGGTGGTGGCGGTCCAGCCGAGCAGCTCGTTGTGGTGCTCGCCGTCGGGCAGCGCGGGCACGTTGTGATCGGTGAGGATCTGCTGGGCGAAGTCGCGATGACCCTGCGGAACCATCTGCGCCAGCTGCTTTTCCAGCTGTTCGGGGCTGAGTCCGTCGACGCCCTTGCCCTCGTACTTCGACGGGATCACCAGGTCGACCCCGTAGATTCCGGTGACGTGCTCGTCGAGCCAGGCCAGCTCCACCTCGAGCTGCTCGGCGGTGAAGCCGACCGCGCCGAGTACCCCCAAACCGCCCGCGTTGCTCACCGCTGCCACAACATCGCGGCAGTGGGTGAAGGCGAAGATGGGGAACTCGATGCCGAGCTGTTCGCAGAATTCGGTACGCATACCGAACTGTAACATGTTCTAGTTTGGTCGAAAATGCCCGATTTCTACAGCGCGGCATCCTCCAGCGCGGCCAGCGAATCCTCGAGGTGATCGAGCAGTCGATGCAGGTCGGGCAGCGTGCGGCGGCAGCCGACCAGGCCGAAATCGAGGTTGTCGCCGTTCGAGGTGAGCGTGATGTTCACGGCCTGCCCGTCGAGCGGGATCGACAGGGGATAGGTGGCGTCCAGGCGCGAGCCGTTCCAGTACAGCGACTCGCGCGCACCGGGCACATTCGAGATGACGATATTGAACGGCGGCGTCGCCACCGAGGCGAACCCGGGCAGCAGCATCGCCGCGAGCGGACTCAACATCACCCCGGCCATCGCCAGCGTCTGCGTGGGCGTGAGCGAGCGGTACACCTCTTTGTTGCGGCGCGTCGAGTCGCTTACCACCCGAAGACGTTCCAGCGGATCCGCGACATCGGTGCCCAGATTGCACAGCAGCGCCGCGATTTTCACGCCTTGGGTGTCGACATCGTCTTCCTCGCGCAACGACATCGGCACCAGCGCGATCATCGGCTTGTCCGGTAAAGCATTGCGCTCCAGCAGATATGCCCGCAACGCGCCCGCCGACATCGCCAGCACCACATCGTTGACGGTGGCGCCGGTCGCCTTCTTCACCTGCTTGACCCGATCCATCGACCAGCTGCGCACCGCGCACTTGCGGGCACCGCCGATCGGCACATTGAACAGCGTGCGCGGCGCCTCGAACGGCAGGGTGAGCTGCTGTTGCAGCAGACCGGTGCGGGTCGCCTTGATCAACGCGGTGGTCGACGAGCGCGCCGAGGTGACCGAGTCGATCAGCCCGCCCAGCCGGGATTTGCCGGGGCGGGCGGGACCGATCTTGCGCGGCAGGTTCCACGGCCGCATGAGCTCGGTCGCGAACGGATCAGTGGTGAGCGTGCGTCGCATGA
The DNA here is from genome assembly GCF_042720495.1 of Nocardia sp. NPDC058480. Classification (NCBI taxonomy): domain Bacteria; kingdom Bacillati; phylum Actinomycetota; class Actinomycetes; order Mycobacteriales; family Nocardiaceae; genus Nocardia; species Nocardia sp. NPDC058480. The sequence continues at coordinate 395,619 of NZ_JBHXMN010000003.1, forward strand.
GGCGCTGGGCCGAAACACCGTCCACCAGTGCGTGATGCATCTTCGAATAGAGCGCGAAGCGTCCATCGGCCAGGCCCTCGACGAAGTGCAGCTCCCACATCGGGCGGTGCCGGTCGAGCAGCGAGCTGTGCAAGGTGGACGTGTGGTCGAGCAGCTGGTCGAATTGGCCCGGTCCGGGTAGGGCGCTGCGCTGCACGTGATAGTCCAGGTCGACGTCGTCATCCTGGGTCCACGCCATCTGTGGTGCGCCCAGCCAGGTGGCAGGTCGCTTACTGAAAGTGGGCCGAACGGTCTTGTCGGCCAACAAGGTGTCGCGGAACTCGCGCAGATATTCGGGCCCCGCGTCCTCTGGCGGTTCGAACAACTGCAATGAGCCGACGTGCATCGGGTGCTCACGAGATTCCGCGAGCAGGAACAGCGCATCCAACGGCGCGATGAGATCCATGACAGATCGCCCCCTGACGAGAGTGGGTCGTTGCTCAGTGTTCAGACGATCGACCACGCTGTCGGGTACGGCACCCCTGCGTGCCGTACACCCAAGTTACCCGGCCGTTCGGTATCGCGTCAGCTGAACGCCCAGACCATCACGAGATCCATGGTGTTCACCGAATGTTCAATTCGCGGAACAGTACTGGATGCTGGAGGTGAAGAGAACGAAGCGGGGCCCCCCCCCCCAGTAGCCGCCCCCCGGTGTTTGGGGGGGGGAAAAAAAGTCGCGGGGTTGGGGGCGCGGGGGGACCGCGGCGCCCCGCGCAGGATTTATGGGGGGGTAGGGGGC
>NZ_JBHXMN010000003.1:396406-524184 GCF_042720495.1 Nocardia sp. NPDC058480
CCCCACAACACCCCCACTGCTTTGGTCTCCCCCTTTTTTAATTGGGGCGAACCTTTTGGGTTGGGGGGGGTTAAACCCCCCCCGGGGGCCCCCCCCCCCGGGGGGGCGCCCCGCTTCTTGTCGAGGGGGTCAGACCTTGACGGTCTGTGCTTCGCGCGGGTCGACGGCGTCGCGCGGATCGTCTTGCTGCGGTGCTTCGGTCGCGCGCTGTGGCTCGGCGGAGGACTGTGGGTCGGCCGACTGCTGCGGCTCCGACTGCTCGGGCTCGGCCGACTGCTGCGGCTCGGCCGACTGCTCAGGCACGGTTGGCCGTTCCTCGGTAGCTGCCTCGAATTCGGCTTCCTGCAACCGAGATTCGGCGACCACCGGCTGAGGTTCCGGAACAGGCTCTACAGCAAGGCCTTTCGTGGCGATCTCGATACCGAGTTCGATGCGCGTCGTCTCGACCAGTGCCCGCTCCTGCTCGGCGGCATGGCGCATCGCCTTCTGCCACAGCGAGGCCATCTCTTCGAGCTCCTCGACGGTCGCCTCCACGTCGATGTGCAGTTTCAGCCGCTGCATCGTGATGTGCTGAGCAGCGGTGAGGGTGCGCAACAGGTCTTCGCACTTGTTGGGAATCCGGCGATGGGCCACCACCCGCAAGCGAGTCAGCATGCCGCCGGGGCGATCCCAGATCACCTTGTGAATCTGCGCGCCGACGCTGTCGATCTCGTCGGCGGTCACCAGATCCCATTCACCGCAGGTGGTCAGATCGGCGCGCACCGAGGCCGAGGTCTCCAGGATCGAGGCGACCGCGGCGAGCACCGCCTCGCGGCGCCACGCCTCGTGATCGCGCTGGTCGCCCACCATGTTCGACAGCTCGACATTGCGCTGCGCGGCGTCGAGTGCCTGCCTGCCGCGCTCGTCGGCGGCCGTGATTCCGGCACGGTGGGTTCGGTTGTTGGCCATGACGCCGACCAGAACTGCGCCGGCGACGGGGAGCGAGCCGAGGAGGGGGAGCCACTGAGTCACCAGGCGATCATTGCACCGGTGCTCGCAACAGTCACCATGATCGGCGCGTTGGTATCGATGTCGCGTGTCAGTTCGGCGCCGGAACCCGGTGCAGGAAACCGATGAGAGGTGCCAGTTCCGGGATCTGTTCGGCGTCGGCGAGCGCTTTCTCGAGCGCTCGATCGTGGGTCGGTTTCGCCTTCTCGTAGGCGGCGCGGCCGGTATCGGTGAGTTCGGTGTAGATGCCGCGGCGGTCGTCGGCGCACAGCACGCGCACCAGGAAGCCGCGGGCTTCCAGCCGATTGACCAGTCGGGTCGTCGCGCTCGCCGACAAAGCGGCGGCGCGGGCCAGTTGGGAGATCCGCATGTGCCAGCCGTCCTGGCGGGCCAGTGCGTCGAGCACGGTGAACTCGACGATCGACAGCTCGTGCTCGCGCACCAGTTCGCGTTCGAGCGCGGTCTCGATGTGCCCGTGCAGCGCGGCCAGGGTACGCCAGCCGGTCGCCCGCACCTCGATGGCGTCATCAGCAATGCCCATGTGACGAGTATAGCTGGCGGTTGCAATATAGAGCGTGTGCAACTATCTTCGTGTGGAGTTAGTTGCACACGCGGGTAATCGGCTCTTGATGGAAGGAAGCGTTCACATGCCACTCGGTCTCATCGCTCTCGCGCTCGGGGGCTTCGGCATCGGGCTCACCGAATTCGTCATCGCGGGGCTGCTCTCCCCGGTGGCGGCCGACCTCGGCGTCTCGGTGCCCACGGCCGGCTACCTGATCTCCGGTTACGCGCTCGCCGTCGTCATCGGGGCACTCGCGCTCACTCCGCTCGTCAACCGCTGGCCGCCCAAGCGCGCGTTGCAGCTGCTCATGGTGCTGTTCACCGTCGGCAACGCGGCCTCGGCGCTGGCTCCTGGCTACGCGGCGCTGCTCAGCGGGCGGGTCATCGCGGCACTCGCGCACGGTGCGTTCTTCGGCATCGGGGCCGTGCTCGCTTCCTCGCTCGTCGCACCGGAGAAGAAGGCGGGGGCCATCTCGATCATGTTCGGCGGGCTCACCGTCGCCAACGTTCTCGGTGTTCCGCTCGGCACGTTCATCGGGCAGCAGTGGGGCTGGCGAGCCACGTTCGTGGTGATCACCGTCGTCGGGCTGGTCGCGCTGGCAGGCATCACCGCGCTCGTCCCCGACGCACCAGCCACCCGCGAACGGCCGGACCTGCGGGCCGAACTATCGGTATTCCGCAACACCCAGGTCTGGTATTCGCTGGTCATGACCGTGCTGGTGTTCGGTGGCATGTTCGGTGCGTTCATGTACATCGAACCGCTGCTCACCCGCGTCACCGGATTCTCCGAGGGCGTGGTGCCCTGGTTACTGGTGTTGTTCGGTGTCGGCCTGTTCTTCGGCAATCTGCTCGGCGGCCGCTGGGCCGACCGCGCCCTCACCCGCACCCTGGTCGCCCTCACGCTGGCCCTTGCGCTCTCGCTGGCGGCGTTCGCATTGCTCGCCGACTACAAGATCGCGGCACTGCTCCTGCTGCCTGCCATGGGATTCTTCGGCTTCGGCGCCACCCCCGGCCTGCAGATGCGGGTGCTCGACAATGCCGGTGCCGCACCGACTCTCGCCTCCTCGGCCAATATCGCAGCCTTCAACGTGGGCAACTTCCTCGGCGTGTGGCTGTCGGGGCTGGCGATCAGTGCCGGGTTCGGCTGGGTGTCGCCACTGTGGGTCGGGATGGGATTCGCGGTGACCGGGCTGCTGGTTTTGATCGTCGCTACCCGCGGTGAGCGTGCCGAGCGCCCGGTGGTCGCGGAACCCGTCGCGGTGTGATTACGCGAGTCTCCTGCCGGACAAAGCACAATCCCCGGCGAGGTAGCAGCTTGCTGCCTCGCCGGGGATTCGTGGTCGGTGACTAGTTGGCCGACGGGGTAGTGGTCGGGGCAACAGTGGTCGTCGGAGCGACCGTCGTGGTGGGGGCCACGGTGGTGGTCGGGGCGACCGTCGTGGTGGGAGCCACGGTGGTGGTCGGTTCGACCTCGGTGGTCGGCGCGGGGGCGACCGCCTGGTTGGTTGCCGGTTCCGGGGTGGTGGTCGACGGGGCGACGGTGGTGGACGGGGTCGTGGTCGGTTCCTTCGACGTAGTAGTCGACTTGGCGCTGGTCGTCGTCGACTTCTTCGATGTGCTGGTCGGCGCCGCGGTGGTCGTCGTCGCAGGCTTGGTCGGAGCTGCCAGCGCGGCCGTCACCGAGGCATCGTCCGGCGCGGCCTTGGTGTCCACCGTCTCGCCCGCCTGCGCCTGCTTGGCCAGGTGCGTCAGCCACGCCGCGGCGTACTCCGCCGAGGTCAGCGGCTTGCCGTTCGTGGCGTCGGAGTCACGCCAGTAGTCGAAGTGGTGACCGGTGCCGTTCGGGCCAAGGGTGAGCTGGTACGGATCGTTCATCGCCACCGGGATCGTGTTCTGGTTCGTCACGATCAGTCCGACGATCTCGTTGAAGATCTTCTGCGGCAGGTACGCCAGCGGCGAGATCTGCTCGCCGGAGATCGTGTCGGCCTTGACCGCAGTGGTGGTCTGGCCCGGCTTGTAATCCGGGTCCGACACCTTCAGCAGCACGTCGAGGAAGGTTTCGTCGCTGGCCATCCAGTTCGGGTTCGAGCCGATATCGGAGAACGCGGCCATCGCGATCCGGCCCAGCGTGAAGGCCATGTCCTGGCCCATCGCCGGGGTGATCGCGGTGATGCCGTTGCGCTCCAGGTCGGCGCGCTGCAGTTCGTCGATATTGATCTGACGACCCACATTCGCGGCCAGCTGCAGCAGGGAGATGTTGTCCGGTGCCGCGCAGGTGAGGTCGCCCTCGGAGCAGAACGAGGCGATCTTGCCGTTGAGCGCGCCGAAATCAGCGCCCGTGGTTACGCCCTGGCCCGAGACCGGCGTCTTGCCGTCCTGGTATTTCTGGTCGAAGTTGTCGGGGCGCGCGAACGGGTCGTCCGCACCGAGGAAGGTGCCGTCGCCGGACTTGCGGCCCGGATCGGCGAACATCACCACACCGAGCACGTCGTCCGGGTTCACGGTCGCGTAGCCGTCGGCGGGGTCGTCGTTGCCGATGCCCTCGGCCACGCGACGCACCACATCGGCGCCCTCGCTGTAGCCGACGATCGAGAACTTGGTGTCCGGGCAGGCCGCCGAGATCTCCCGCATCACCTGCTGGGTGTTCTCCACACCGCGGTTGACCGCGTCCTCATAACTCGCCAGATCGGCCGGGTAGGCGATGTACACCGCCGCGTAATCACCCTCGGCCACAGCATCGCGCGGGGCGTTCACCACCGGATCCACCCACACACTGCTGTGGTCACCCGACAGCGCGGCGGGCAGCGGATTCCCATTGGCATCGAGCAGCATCGCCGTCGTGCCATCGACCGGGGTGTCGTTGCGCCCGGCCACCGAGATGGTCACCATCTCGCGGCACTCGGTCACCGACGTGGTCAGCTCGTAGCTCGGCGAAGCCGGCTGCGACGTCACCGCGAACGAAGCGGCCACGATCGCCGCGACGCCCAACGCCGCAGGCGCGGCAACAGCCGAAGCAATGCGATGTTTCGCAAGAAACTCACGCAGATTCATATGTTGATCCCGTTCGAATGACCTACAGGTGGGCAGGCCCCCCGACGGGCCGCATGTCACGAACAATGTCGTGACCACCAGCAAGATCGTTACTGACGCGAACAGGAACCCGATCGGCTCACCCGAGCGCAGTGGCAGGCATCTTCGCCGCGAGTCGCCCGGCCGCCAGCGCCGCCACCGCGATGGTGCACAGCGTCGCCAGCATGATCGCCGAGCCCTCACCCGGCACGAGCACCCCCAATTGACTCCCGACGGTCACCGCCGCGACCGGCACCCCGATCTGTGCCGCGGCCAGCGCGCCGTAGGCCACCGGCTGGCCGAGCAGGCGCGCCGCGCAGTGCACTGCGACAGCACCGAAGCCGAGGGCGAGGCCGAGCAGGATGAACCGCGGATGCTCCCCGAATTCCCGCAGATCGAGCCGGGCGCCCAGCCACACGAAGAACAGCGGAGCGAGCAGTCCGTCGCTGATCGCGAACACCTGCTTGGCCACCCGCCGTGGCTCGCCGACCCCGGCCACCGCCAACCCCGCCGCGAACCCGCCGAGCATGATCGAGACTCCCATCGTGCTCGCCACCCCACACAGCGCGAACACCAGGACCAGGCTCACCCGCAGTTCGAGCGTGAACTTCCGGTCCTCGGACACCTCGTGCACCTGACGCTGCGCACCCGTCTTCTGCAGAAATCGCAGGACGAAGAACATCACGACGGCACAGAGCGCGACGACCACCGCGCCGAGCGCGGCTCTCGCAGCGTTCGCCGGATCGATCACCAACGGCAGCGCGACGATGCACGCGGTGTCGGCGATGGCCACCTGTGCGGTGAGCGCGAGCACCGGTGGCCCGCTCAACCGCATCGAGTCGATGATCGGCAACGCCATCGCCGCGGACGACGACGCCATCAGCACCGCGTACACGGCCGCGTGCCCGAGATCGAACGCCTGCGCCACCGCCCAGCCCGCGACCGCCGCGACCACGCCGACGAGCACGGCCCGCGCCGCCCCGCTGCCGAGTGCGGTCCGGACCCGCGGATCACGCACGGGCACGTGGGTCCCCGCGGCGAACATCACCAGCGCGAACCCCATGTCGGCGAGGAACACGAAGATCGGGTCGGTGGGGTCGAGAATACGAAAACCGGTGGTGCCGAAGATGATTCCCGCGATCAGTTCGCCGAGCAGTACCGGCAGATACAGCTGCTTCGGCAAGGCGAGCAGCGGCCCGATCAACCCGAGCGCGACCACCAGCGCCAGGGTCGCGAATGTCATGGCATCGTGGCGATCTTGGCGGGAATCTCGATGTTCTCGTCGGCCCAGTACAGCGCGCACACGCGGTGATACCCGTCGGCGATCAGCATCGGCACGTTCCGGCGGCAGTCACCGCGCACCAGCAGAATCGGCGAGAGCTTCTTGCCCTCGTTCACCTTGAGCAGGTCCTTGCGGACATGCGGGTTGTCGGGGGTGAGGGCATCGAGCTGAGAGGCCCGCAGAATATCCTTGGCCTTCTTGACAACCACCGGCGCGGCCATGAGCCCGGCCACGATCGCGTCGACCATCGCCTTGTCACCCAATAACTCGAGATAGTCGGCGGCAGCGGAATAATCATGGTCTTCGGGCGCAGACTTCCACTTCACCTGCAGGATCGGGTCGGTCATCGAACCATCATCCGCCGCATCCACCCGGTTTGCCGAGAGGTCGCTATCTGTTGTCGATCGGTTGCGCGATCGGTACCGGGCCGTGGTCGGCGAGCGAAGCTTGCGGCTCGTCCTCACTCAGGCAGCTTCTCCAACGCCCGCGCAGCCGCCTTGCGCACGGAGGGCACCCGGTCTCGAACGAATGGTTCGACGAGGTCGCGAACTCCGGCCGCCTTCATCTGAACCAATGCCTTGATCGCACTGCCACGTGCGATGCTGTCCAGGTACCGCACGGCTACATCGCGCGAGTCCGAGGTCTTCACCTTCCCGAGGTACTCGATCAGCGGGTACATCGCCGTCCCGTCTGGCAATGCGTCGAGTAGCTCGACAATCTGGCTGAAGTGCTCCGGCCGCCCGATGAGCCGCAGTCCGTCGCATGCCCAGGTCTGCATCCGCTCAGGGATCGGGGGGTTCCGACGGACCTGAGCGATGAGAAGATCGATGGCTTCCTGATTGCCCCTCGCTGCCGGATCGATGAGGTTGCGAATCAACCCCGAGCGGATCGCCGAGCGATGCTCGGTTTCGGGCCCAGGAATCCGCGCATCGAGGTTCCCCAGCCAGTCGATGAAGACCGGAATTCCCCGCGGAATCGTCCGGGGCCCATTGGCGAGGTCACCTAGCGTGTAGCAAGGAACCCCCACTGCGGCGAGATCCTCCATGATCCGCCGGTCGAACCCGTTCTCTCCGTGCCTGTAGCGAACAGGAAGATCGGCCATCCACGCGGTGCCGCCGTTTTCGCTCCCGAACGGCATCCGGGCGTATTCGATGTTCATGATGGCCCGTCGTCCAGTTCCATCCGAATCAGTTCGATCTGTCCCGTATCGATCATGCCCTGGATGTCTGGATCATTGATCTGTGTGCGGTGATCGACAATCAGGGTCATGGTGTAGCCATTGTCCCTTGCATATTGCTCCTGTATGAGAATTTGCTGCTTCGACGGGGCGATTTCGTTTGTGTTCTTGACCTCGGTGATCTGCCTGTTCTCGTCATCGATGCGGTCCGGGAAAGACGTGTGCTTCTCGCCATCGCGGTCAATGATAGCGATTTGCCGCTTCCGGGTGGTCGGGTCGATGCCAGCGCGAGCCTCCCCGTCCTTGCCTGCCTTGCTGTTCTGCCCCGCTTCCCGAGAGATATATTTGGTGCTTCGCGGTGTCCGACCCAAGATGGCCTTCAAATCAGCCATCTCGGCCGTCACCATCACATAGATACCCTCATTCGACTCAACGGCTTCGCCGACCGTTGTTTCGATGTTTCCGAGCCGGTCGGAGATGGCCTTCGCGTATTCGGTCTTGTTGGATGCGATCATCCAGTCGAGATACTCTTGCCCGCCATCGCTTGCTGGCAATCGCTCGACCGCGATCTTGTCCAACTCGTACGAGGTGATGATGGCTGAGAGCAGTTTCAGCGACTTTCGGCAGTCTTCCTTTGCTGATTTGGCGGTCTGTGCGACGGTGTCGCATGCGATGCCAAGGTAGTTCGCGGCATCCGAGTGCGCCTGAATCGCCTTGCAGACGAACGCGGTGTCTTGGACGTACTCGGCAAGGATCGTATCGTCGCGTTGTGCGTCTTCGGGGAATAGCGTGTTGATGCTGACGTACAGCTGAGTGGCGTAATCCGATGTCGTTGTGCCATGGGATTTCAGAAGCTCGCCCGCCGTGCCGATCCTGGTTTCGTCGCAGTCGGCCCATTTCCGGGTCACCTCCGCCTCGACCAACTCCCAGAGATTCGGGTTGGTCTCGGTGCCACCGACTGACAGTTGTGTTGGGTGCAGATTCATCGTGAGGCTTGTTCCCGTCGGAATGACTGGGATTACAGTCTGAGTTCCAGGATGCGAGATATTTTCACTACGTGCGAGGTTCTCGCCAGCCATATGGATCTGAATGCCGAGGGCGTTGCATGCCATCGCTGCGGTCGAACCAGCCTCGAAGAGATCTGAAGCCGACTGATCAAAACTGCGCCCCCACTTCGAGCCGCCGTAGGGATATCGGCCTGCGGACCGGGAAACATCCAGCCCGCGGTCTAATGCGCGGAGCTGACCTTCGAGGATGGCGCTCACCTTGATCAGTCCACCGCCGACGTTGTAGTAGGTGCCGGGGTTAACGGTGGTCATCACGAGTCCTGTTGGTCACGCACGCATCTCGCGATTCGCTTGCTCGGCCTGCGAGTAGTTGCGATGGGCTAACGCAATTTTGTCTCGCACCATGCGGAGCTCGTCGGTGTAGGACTTGGTGCCGGTGAGCCAGTCGGTTTGGCTGTCGGAGAAGGCCTGGGCGGCAGTGCCGCTGAACTGGGAGAGCACACCGTCGGCAACGTTCTTGGTCGCTTCGGTGCGCTGACCGATGGCCGTTATCGCCTGGTCGAGTAGGTCGATGAACGTTTGCATCGCTTCCAAGTCGTACTTGCGGGACGTCACGGTAGGTCCAGACTCGATGCGACAGCCGAGACCCGTTCGGCGAACTGTTGATCCTGGGCAACGAACGAATCAGCGGCGGTGGTCAAGGCCGTGGCTAAGCGATTCAACGCATCGATGTGGATACTCACCTGCGGTAACAGCTGATCCCACAGGGCGGTCACGTAGTCTGCGGTCGAGCCGGTCCAGACATCGGTAAGGTTTGCGTACTCGAATCTGATGCCGGAAAGTACATCGTCGAATAGTCCGCGTTGGACCCGCAGCTCTGATGCTCCTAGTCGGAGCGCTTCGGGATCGACCTGTAGGTTCATGAACACACCCCCGTATAACGGGGACAAGCTTATTGACACATCGTTCGCTCGAGCAAGGTGTATCCCAATGGACTGGCGAACCGTAGCCCCGCAGCATGTACAGGACGATTACGACACCCTTCTGCGAGACGGTGTCGAGGCGGCGGCTCAGGTCTTGGCCGAGGCAGAGTCATTTCAACCGTTCATGCTGGTCATCGACCGCGCCGGACGGAAAGGTATGCGCAGATTTGCTGGGCAGTCTGTGATCGGCGAAGAACATGCTGTGACAGCGACGATCGAACTCCCGGGTGATCGCGTCACGCTGCGAGCCCGCGTAATTGTGTTCGATGTCACTGTCTCAGCGCCGTTCTTCGGCACTGCGGTCAAGGCCTTACTCGAGCATAGGGAAGGGCCCGCCATCGATGTGCTGGTGCCCTATGTGGCAACCCGCGATGATCTGCGGATCGACTTCACCCGAGCGGACGGCGCGGTGGGTGTCAGTCGGCTATGGGGTTGACTGCGTGTGAGTAGGGCCTCAGTGTGACGCCTGACAGTTGTCACACAAGGATCTGAAGCCCGTTGAGGACGGAGATTAGGTCGGGCCCGAACCTGTCCAAGTCGGTCATCTTGGCTCGCCCTGCCAAATGGATCGTATGAACAGCTCCACCGCAGACGCACACGACTAGTCGGCGGTCTTCCCACCATTCCTCCGATGAGCTGGTGAAAGTGCCGACGACGTGCCGACTGCTCCGGCCGCAGGCGGCCAGCTGTTCATCGACGTGGGATTGCCAATCGGGCATGGCGTGCCGAGCACGACGCATGCTTTCCAATGCTTCTGCCTCCGAAAGTTGCCGACTGGAAATGGTGACGGTGATCATCGCGGCTGGGCTGCGGAAATCGTTCGGAAGCTGGTCACGGCGCCAGAGCGATAGGCCTCCGGTCCGCGCTCCGGGGACCTCGTTGCGCACCCATCCACGCAGTTCGGGAACCTGCACATCGAACGGGTGTTCGTCGGAGCGTTCGAGGGCGAAGACTCGGCCGGTCGGTGCGTCAGCATCGCACGAGTAGTCGGCTCGGGGCATGTATTTGGCTGGCTGCGAGGTTGTGGTCAGTTGTGGTTCGGTCGATGGGGTTGCGCAGGAGGTGACGACCGCCAACGTCATCAGAACCATCGGTGCCCGGAGCAGCGTTGTTTTCACCAGAGGTCGACCCACTGTGGTCGATGTTGGAGGTCGAAGCCGGTGGTTCGTCCGCGTACCAGCATCGGTAGCTCGGTGCCGGCCGGGAATCGGTGCAGCAGCGCTTTCGCCGTGGATCGCCGGAACTCGGCCATCGCGAATTCTTTCTTCGTCCAGCACTCGACCCCGGTGGTCGGGTGTGTGAACGCCACCTTCAGGCGCACCCGATGAGTGGCGAACGGATTGTTGCTGGTGTGCGTCACGCGATGCCCGGACTCGGTCACTGTCCCGGTGACCGGCATTGCGACTTTTTGCAGGTACGCCCGCCTGCCCCACCACACCACCATGAGAACGAACGGCCACGTGATCATTGCGAACAGCAGTCCACCCAGCAGGCCGACCACAACCGCCACGGACTCATCGGACCAGGACCAGGAAGCCACGAAGGTCGCCGCACGGATCGACCAGAAGTAATACAGCACCGCTGCCACGGCCGACACGATCCAGTACGCGAACACCATCGGACTGAACAACAGCTTCGTCTTCCCCACCCTGATCCCGATCTCTGTCGCGTTGTGTTCAGGTGGTTTCGGCCGATACCGGCGGGTCCACGGGCAGGAACATCGACAGGATCGTGGGGTTGGCCATGACGATCTCCATCAGCTTGTAGCGCAGTTCCGGCGGAACGAACTCGGCGAGTGCCTGCGGGTCGGCGAGGATCGAGTCCATCATCTCATCGCGGATCCGGATGGTCGGGTCGACGCGGATCGCGCTGATCACCGCCCCGATGTAGTTGGTCACGATGAGTTCGCGGACTTGGTCGCGGGTGAGGGCGTCGGTGTGCAGCCAGTGCAGGACCAAGCCTTCGATCGACGCGATACAGCCGGTGATCGCCGCGCGAAGAACGGGGCCGGGTTCGGCGCCGGTGAGCTCGAGCGCGAGTTGCTCGGTGATCTGGTCGAAGCTCCGGTCCCTGATCTGGCGAACCTGGGTGTCGGCGACATCGGCGACCATCAGCTCGTACCCGCCAGGGTGCTGCTCGGCCCGGTCGAGCAGGCTATCGATGACGCGGTTGAGCCACTCCAGTGCCGGTCCCCGCGTTGCCAGGATGTCGGCGCGGAACTCGTCGAAGGCTTGCTCGATAACGGCGAGATAGAAGCCGCGCTTGCCACCGAAGTGGTAGCTGATCGAGCCGGCGGCGACACCGAGGGTGCGCGCGAGGTCGACGATCGAGACTTCCTCGTACCGTTGGTGGCTGAACGCATCCCTGCCCGCGTCGAGCAGCGCCGCTCGCGCCGCCTCCCCGCGTCGGTTGCCTGCCACTGAACCTCCGCCCTGGAACAGCCGTTGAAGACTGGTCGAGTTGAAGATATGTCCCGTCCCGTCGACACGTCAAACCAGCTCCGCGCAGCGTGACACCCCCCGCCACGGCATCAAGATGCGAGCTCTGAGCTCGGCTTTCGGTCCGCTTCGGCGAACCGATCGGCAAGGAAGGCGAACCCGGCGCGGGCGAATCGCGGTGCCGAGGTGAAGTGGCCGCCGAATGGAATCCGGTGAGCGCTGATCTCGACACCGAGTTCGCGCCAACGCTGTGTGAGCAGCTCGGTCTGCCGATAGGCGACCACTCGGTCGCGCTCGCCGTGCCCGACGAGCACGGGCGCGGTCGGCGCCAGATACCCGAGGCTGACCTCCCGCATCCGCTCGATCCACGCCGGATCCTCGAACGGGTCGGTGCGGAGGTAGAAGGTGCGAGATTTGGGCAGCATGAACCCGGCCGCGGCGAGCAACAAGGGGTGTAGTCGACGGACGAACGGCATCATGGACTTGCCCGCGGTGTTGAGGCATCGCTCGAGGTCCAAGTCATCGAAGCTGGCTGCCAGACCCAACGCCGAGTACATGAGCAGGAACACGCCCGCAGTGCGATCGAGGCTTCTACCCATCTCCGCGAGGTCGGCGGGCGGAGCGCCGACGGCGACACCGGCCAACGGCAGATCCGGGGAGTAGGCGGCGTTGAGCTGCGCGGCCCAGGCGGCCGCGTTGCCGCCTTCGGAGTAACCGTAGATCCCGTACCGGCTCACCTGCGTGGATCGGGTTCCGAGCAGAAAGCGCGCGGCCCGCATGACATCGAGCAGCGCGCGTCCGTTGGTCGAACCGATCACATAGGGATGGGTGCCCTGCGTGCCGAGTCCGGGGTAGTCGGTGACCGCGACCGCCCAGCCGCGAGCAAGCGCGAGTGCGATGAACACGCCTTCGTATTCCAGTCCCTGCTCGAGCAGCCGTGACACCGACGCCGAACGCGACATTCCCTGTGTACCGGGAGCGAACCCGACCAGCGGAACAGACCCGGAACTCTGCCGGGGAATCAATATCGCGCCCGACACCGTGATCGGGTTCCCCGCCAGGTCGGTTGAGCGGTACAGCACGCGATACGCGTCGGCACGCATCCTGATGCCAGGGGCGATCCGCGCCGTCATCGTGCTGACGCGCAGTACCTCCCCGCACTCGGCCCGGCCGACGGTCACGTCAGGGAGATCTCGGTAGAACTGTGTGCGGCGCCCGCGCCCGGTCGACATCATTGTCATCTTTCGGTTTCGCATCAGGTGAGATCAGCGCCGCGCCGGCGCGGTGATTGTGTCGAACCGCAAGACACCGTCGAGAAGTTCGTCTTTGCCCAGCGATACGCGGTCGCGGTAATAGTTGTTGACGACCTTCCAGGGAGCGCGCCGTCCCTGCCGTGGCATGACCCCGTCACCGCGTTTGATGTATCCGGCGGTCAGGTCGTCACCCATGACGGACGTTTCAGCGAAGTCGTCGGCGCTCGCCCGCACCGAGAATTGTGAATATCCACCGTCGCGCATGGCGTTGAGTAATCGACAGAAGTACTGCGCGGCGAGGTCGGCCTTGAGCGTCCACGAAGCGTTGGTGTAGCCGAGGACGATCATGGCGTTGGGCACGCCGGACATCAGCACCCCCTTGTAGAGCACCGACTCGCGGGTGTTGACCGGCACACCGTCGACAACCAGTTCGGCGCCGCCCGCGATCTGGACGTTCAGGCCGGTCGCGGTGACGATGATGTCGGCCTCGAGCTCCTGCCCCGATTCGAGCAGAATGCCCTTCTCGGTGAACTTCGCGATGCGGTCGGTGACGATGTCGGCCTTGCCGCTCTGGAGGACTTTGAACAGATCGCCGTTGGGCACCACACACAGCCGTTGATCCCACGGGTTATAGGACGGCGTGAAGTGCTTCATATCGATCTTGTCGCCCACCTGCAGCTTGATCTGCTTCAGCAACGCCTTCTTGGCCAACTCCGGGCTGGTCCGCGAGAGCTGGAAACTGGCGCGCTGCAACGCGATATTGCGGGCGCGCCCGATGCGATAGGCGATCTTGTCGGGCACGCGGGCCGCGCGCATCGCGATCGCGGCTGGGTCGTCCGAGGGCAGCGCCATGATGTAGGTGGGTGAGCGCTGGAGCATGGTGATGTGTTCGACGTCGTCGGCCATCGCCGGAATCAGCGTGATCGCGGTGGCACCCGAACCGACTACCACGACCTTCTTGCCTTGGTAGTCAAGGTCTTCGGGCCAATGCTGGGGGTGCACGATCTGGCCGGTGAAGTCCTCGGCACCGGGGAAGTCGGGCTGGAATCCCTGGTCGTAGTCGTAGTAGCCGGTGGCGCCGACGAGAAATTTCGACGTCCAGATCTCGGTCTCGCCGGAGCGTTCGTCGACGACCTCGCTCGTCCACAGTCCAGTGGTGCTGTCGTAGGAGGCGCGAATCGCCTTGCGGCCGAAGTGAATATCGTCGAAGACGCCGTATTCGCGGGCGGTGTCCTCGATGTAGCGACGAATATTGGGCCCGTCGGCCAAGACCTTGGTGCCGATCCATGGGCGGAATCCGAAACCGAAGGTCAACATGTCCGAATCCGACCGGATTCCGGGGTATTTGAACAGGTCCCACGTTCCACCGACATTGCCGCGGCGTTCGATGATCGCGAAGCTACGACCGGTTTTCTCCCTGGTGAGCTGGCAGGCCGTGCCGATCCCGGACAGACCGGCACCGATGATCAATACGTCGACATAGCGTGTCGTCATCTGATCACAACCCTGGGGTCACGGGATGGCGTCTTGCTCATGGAGAAGGTCCTTCCGCACAGCACTGAGATTCCACGATGCCGGGCCCGTCAGGGGTACGCGCCGCTCCCTCCGCGGCGTGGATGTCTCGACGGGTGATCGCATCGACAGCCTCAGACTGCCACATGTATTGAATCGAATTCAAGAACCTACGGAGAATTGTCGACGAATCCGGCGCGCGCAGTCGCCCACCGGCCAAGATGCTGAATCGAATTCAAGCAGGACTCAACCAGATGAGTCGCAGCCCATACCCTCTTGACCTAAACCACTGTTGAGGGTCGAGGGTTCTCTCATGAGCACCAACATGATTCAGCCCCCGATCGTCGAAGACACCACCGTGGACCACACGGCCGACATCGCCGCGATCCGCCAGATCATCGCCGACACGCAGACCGCGTACAACACCAACGACGCGGAACTCATGACCGCGCAGTTCACCGCGAACGCCGTGGTCGGCAACGCGGCAGGCATGCTGATCACCGGCCACGACACGCTGCTCGACGCGAACCGGCGCGGGCTGGCCGGATTCCTGAAAGACGAATACGTCCGCTACGACGTCGTCGACGTCACCTTCTTGCGCCCGGACATGGCCATAGCCCACAAAACAGCACGCGCCACCACCGCCGACGGCACCCTGATCGACACCGAACCGGCGATGGTCGCGCTCTACGTACTGGTCAAGCAGGACGGGCAGTGGTGGACCGCGGCCCGGCAGAACACCCTGGTCCCGTCAGCGGGGTGATCCGGACCGCTGCCGATTCCAGGCGCCACCCAGACCGCCGTCGGTAGAGATTTTCGCCGTGTCGAGGCGGTGCCAGGCGGCGAGAAAAACCAGGGCGGTAATAACGGAACCGGCGGACGCGAACGCTGTGGCGCCGAGGTAGATGTTCCATTCGTCGTCGCGGGTGGCGCCGGCGACGCCTTCCTCGCGCAGCGGCGCACCCCACAGCACGGCCCCGAGCAACAGGATGATCAGCGCCGATGCTGCCGCCAGCACCGTGACGAGCACCGGAATAACCTTGGCGCGCCCGGTATAGCGCCCGACACCGCCGCGCGCGACCAGCCACCATGACGCGAGGCAGGCCAGTGCCAGCGAGATGGCGTCGGCGGCGATGGTGTCGCTCAGGCGATGCCATTTCGCGGTCAAGGTGTACTGGCCGATCCCGACCGCCCAGGTGAGCACGACGATCATGGCGAGTCCGCGCCAGCGATACGGCACGACGATGACGGTCGCGAACAACACCGTCATCGCGATTGTCGTATGCCCGCTCGGCAGGCTGTTCTGCGCGAAATGCCCAGTGAGCTCGACCAGTTCGGGTCGCGGCAACACATACCGTTTGAGCGTCTGCACGACCACCTGCCCAGCCACGATCACCCCCACCGCGGCGATCAGCAGATCGAATCGCCGACGCACCACCGCGATCACGGCCACGACGAGCACCGCGAGCCCGAGTGAGTACATCGTGATCTGGTGCAGGCTGCTCGAGGCTCTGTTCGCGTCCCGCTCGGACGCCTGGTCCGCGCCACGCAACGCGGCGTTCTCGATGGCTTGACCGGTGCCGGTACGCACCGCGAGAAGATAGGCCGCCGCGGCGACGACGACCCCGATACCGGCGATGATCGGCCACCGCCATCGTGGCAGCGTCAGCGAATCGGACATCGCGTCACGGTATGCCGGATGAGAAACCGGCGGCGATTCGCCACGCCGGGCGGTGGCGTCGTCGGTCGTCGGCGTTCTATTCGAGACCGGGTCAGATTGCTGGATTGTTGCGTGTCCGATGCCGTGCCCGCTTTCGGGTGTGGTTTCCTGGGCGGGTGACCTCGCTTCGGGCAGCGGTACGCACCGGGTCGCAGACCCTGAATCTCGCCCTGGCCATCTGGGTTCCTGCCATCAAATTTCTGGGCTTCGGCCAGGTGAAGGACTGACGGACGTGTGCCATTACTGCGGCTGCCGGGAGATTCCGTTGATCAAGGAATTCATCGCCGAGCACGAAGCCGTCTACAACCTCTCGGGCGACATCCGCCGTGCGCTCGAACGTGGCGAACTCACCGACGCGAAGCGAGATCTGGTGCAGCTCCAGCACCAACTCGTTGACCACTGGGCCGGGGAAGAACAGGGGTTCTTCGCGGTGATGCGGGACGACCCGGAGTGCGTCACCTACATCGAGGCATTGGAGGCCGAGCATCGGGAGATGACGGTCGTGCTGGCCACCGCCGACCTAGCCGATCCGGATGGGCGGGAACAGGTTTTGGCGTCGTTGGCGACGCTGTGGCCGCATATCGAAAAGGAAGAGGACGGCCTGTTTCCCATGTCGCTCACTACTCTGTCCGGCGAACAATGGGACGCCGCCATCGCGGCATGGGAACACGTCCACCACCGCCCGGTCCGCCCTTGAGGCCAACCGCTCCAAGAAACGCCGAGCGGGGCGACGGATACCGCTGCCTGTTCCACTTCTTCCCTTGCGGCTGACCTCCTGTTATTTGTAGGAGCTCGAGCACGCCAACTACCCGGCAGAGAATCAGCCGCGAGCCATGTCCACGAAGCGGCTCAGATGCAGCTGGTGGGCAACGGTGATGGTCGCGGTTGGGCCGTTACGGTGCTTGCCGACGATCAGGTCGGCCTCGCCGCCACGCGGGTCGTCGCGTTCGATCGCATCGGGGCGGTGCAGCAGGATGACCATGTCCGCGTCCTGCTCGAGCGAGTTGTGCGCTGAA
The DNA here is from genome assembly GCF_042720495.1 of Nocardia sp. NPDC058480. Classification (NCBI taxonomy): domain Bacteria; kingdom Bacillati; phylum Actinomycetota; class Actinomycetes; order Mycobacteriales; family Nocardiaceae; genus Nocardia; species Nocardia sp. NPDC058480. The sequence goes on from NZ_JBHXMN010000003.1 coordinate 413,412, forward strand.
ATGCCTTGTGCGACAAAATTATGTGTTCCTGGGACGGTTCCGTCGTAGACATCTTGTTCGCCGAGGCTGGTGATTTCGACGATCTTGTCCCAGAAGACATCGTTGGTGGCGAGCATGTCGATGTCAGCGTTGTCGAGGACGGCGGCAACCCGAGCAAGGCGTGAGCGGCTCGGGGAGTGCTTCCACATGGTGCTGCCGCAGAAGCGAGAACCCATGGCGGCGGAGAACTCTCGGTGCGTCATCTGCTTATCGGCAAGCAGCGTTCGAACGCGGTTCCAGACTTCGGCGGGGACTGTGTCGACGTTCGTGTTTCGGGCCAGGGGGGCAAGCTCGACCAGAGCAGCTTCTGCGGACTTGCCGCGGGCGCCGTGGACGCCGACGTCGCGCAGGAACGTCGTCTGGTTCTCGCCGCCGTCGATTGTCAGGTGGTAGCAGTCGCGGTAGTTCGCCTTACGGACGGTTTTGATGCGGCCGTGTACGCCGAGGCGTAACAGCAACTGGTTCACATCGTCGACAAGGCGACGGCTGGTCGAGGCGTAGTACACGCGGGCCTGTCGAGCCTTGGCATCCCAGCGTACGGATCCGTCGGTTGCCCACAGGTGTCGCAGGAACAGCGCGATCTGATCGTTGGGTAGCGCGAAAATAGGTTCGGGGATGAACTTTTCGTAGCTACGCAGTCCGAACAGGCCCAGAGTGTCCAACCATGCGGCGATCGGGTTGCGCTTGCCGTGGGTGAGATGGAACGGCGCGGGCAGGCGCAGGGTGGTGACGCGCGCTGCGGCGTATTCGTCGCGTACCGCACTGACACCGAAGTGCTCGGCGGCTGTGGTGACGGCGGCGAGGTTCTCCTCGTCGATACTGGCGTAGCGGATCGGCTGGCGCTTCACGCATGAGCCGTCGCCGATCATGTGCGCGAGCATCACGATCTCGGCGTCGGGCAGTCGTGTCGTGTGCACGGGTTCCGGAACGAGTCGCGGGGTAGCGAGGCGGTCGCCGATCGCGAGCTTGTCGAGGGCGATCCAGCCGTCGACCGTCAGGAACGGGTGGTTGCCGGTGGCTTCCACCTCGCGGCCGGAGGCGAGTTTGAGCCGGAATACTTCCTTGTGTCCGCTCGGGAAGACTTTCACCATCGGACGGGCGACCATTCGCATCCGCTCGTCGAGCGACCACACGAGCGGTTGCTCCCCACTCGCGAGGAGTTCGCCCAAGGTGACCTCGGCACCGTTGTCAGCGCGCAGGATTCGCGTCGATGCGGGCATGCAGCCCGACTCGCGGAGGTCGGAGACCATCGGCCGCTTGTCGGTTCGCTGTTCCGGGCCACGGTTCAGCTGCGAGATCGCGATCACCGGAACCTCGAGTTCCTTGGCGAGCAGCTTGAGGTGGCGCGAGAATTCCGAGACTTCCTGCTGGCGGGACTCGACCTTCTTGCCCGAGCTCATCAGCTGTAGGTAGTCCACCACAACGAGTTTCAGGTCGTGGCGTTGCTTGAGTCGCCGCGCCTTCGCCCGGATCTCCATCATCGTCAGGTTCGGCGAATCATCGACGAACAACGGTGCCTCGCTGATCTCGCTCATGCGGCGAGCCAGTTTGGTCCAGTCGTCATCGCTCATCCGGCCGGAGCGCATGTCGCCCAGCTTGATCTTCGCCTCGGCCGAGAGCAGACGCATGACGATCTCGGTGCGGCTCATCTCGAGCGAGAAGATGACGCTGGCCATCCCGTGCTTGATCGAGCAACTGCGCATGAAGTCCATGCCGAGCGTGGAGTTGTGCGTTGGCACCATGGTGCGGCCGGCCAGGTACATGTGATCGGTGTTGTCGACCTCGACGCAGCGGACGAGTACCGGGTCGACCTTGCGGACATCGACGATCTGCCGGGCCGCCGAACGCGGGGTTCGGGGCACCATGTGGGCGAAATTGTCCCTCGGGGTGCGCAGGGTGTGCGCGATCTCGCCGGTCGTCCGGACCGCCGGATGCGGTGCCAAGGTGGGGGCGATCGTGGTCCACTGGTGTTCTTCGTCAGCGGTGATCACGGTGCCGTCCGAGAATTCGACCTCGTAGCAGGGCCGGTCGGCCATCTCCTCGGTGGCCGCGAGCACCGTGGTTGGCCTGCCATCGGCCCCGAGCAGCTCGTCACCGACGCGAACCTCACCCATCGTGGTCCAGCCGCCAGGCGTCGGCAGCGGAGTGTCGAGCGCCAGCGCTTTACCGACACCGGGTCGGGCCGCCACGATGATCATCTGACCCGGGTGCAGACCGTTGGTGAGCTCGTCGAGTTCGGTGAAGCCGGTGGGGACGCCGAGGGAGATGCCGCCGCGGGAGGCGATGGAGTCGATTTCGTCCATGGTGGGCTGGAGGAGTTCTTCCAGCGGGGTGAAGTCCTCGGTGGTGCGGCGTTCGGTGACTTCGTAGATTTCGGCTTGGGCGCGGTCGACCACTTCGGCGACGTCCTGGCCGTCGGCACCCGCGTAGCCGAACTGGACGATGCGGGTGCCCGCTTCGACGAGGCGGCGCAGGATGGCCTTCTCGGCCACGATCTCAGCGTAGAAGCCGGCATTGGCCGCGGTGGGGACGGTCTGGGTGAGGGTGACCAGGTAGGGCGGGCCGCCGATGCGCTTGAGTTCGCCGCGGCGGTCGAGACCGGCCGAGACGGTGACGGGGTCGGCGGGTTCGCCGCGGCTGTAGAGGTCGAGGATGGTGTCGTAGACGGCCTGGTGCGCGGGGCGGTAGAAGTCGCCGGGGCGCAGCACCTCGATCACGTCGGCGATGGCGTCCTTGCTCAGCAGCATGCCGCCGAGGACGGACTGTTCGGCGGCCATGTCGTGCGGAGGCTGACGGCCGAAGTCCTCGCCGGGGGGTTCAGGCGTGAACTCGGTTTGCGCGCGGTCACCGGTGGTTGTCACCAGGGGAGTCCTCTCTGCCCGCAGAACCGGGGGTTACACATCGATGTACTCGTTGTACTCCCGGACACCGACACCGATGTCAGCAATCGGTTGCCTGCGTGATTCCCGGGGCGCCGCGCAGGGCGATGCGACGAACCTAGGCGACGTTTTCGGGACTCGCCAACCCAGCATGTGCACACAACTGTGGATAACTTGGGGGTAGTTCACCCGTTGTTGTGCAGCGCCTGTGGAAAACATGGGGAAAACCCAGGTCAATACGGTAAAACACCCTGCTAGGACCTAGTTTGTCCAACTTCGGCCCTGTGGATGAAAGAAGTTCCGGCGTGTCGGTAAAGGTGAACAGCCGGGCGTGTTGGGTAAACAGCGATGGTGCAGGCTATGACTGGAGTCACAAATCTGCCGGTCGGTTTCCTCGGTCATCCACAGGGTGAATAACCGGAGGTCAACCAGTTACCGACCGTGAGCCGCGCAACACGACGTGCGCCGACCGCGATATGGGCTACCCATCAGTTATCGCGAAATCGGCCCGAAAAAGGCAAGCAGAAACCACCCCTATGCAAGCACAGGGGTGGTTTCCGGCGAACTGTGTCATCGGCGGCTGGCGCCGCAGTTCTCGGCCCTGTGGGCCTCGACTCTTCCCTCCCTACGGGTACTCCTTCGTCGCACCCTTCGGTCAGTCCAGAGTCGAGGCGGCCGAGAACTAGTTCGCAGCAACCTCGAGGTTGAACTTCGCGGCCACATCGGGGTGCAGGTGCACCACGATGCCGTGCTTGCCGGTCGCCTTGATGTGCGACTTCGGCAGCTCGATGCTGCGCTTGTCGACCACGGGGCCACCAGCGGCCTTGATGGCCGAAGCCACGTCGGTGTTGGTGACCGAACCGAACAGCTTGCCGCTGTCGGCGGTCTTCACGGCCAGCTTGACCTCGGCGAGGCCCTCGATGGCCTGCTTCAGCTCGTTGGCGTGATCCAGGTCGCGCACCTTGCGGGCGTCCTGGGCGCGACGGATTCCGTCGACCTGCTTCTGGGCGCCACGGGTGGCCTGGATGGCCAGACCGCGGGGCAGCAGGAAGTTGCGGCCGTAGCCGTCCTTGACCTCGACAAGGTCGCCGGGGGCGCCGAGGTTGTCGACATCAGCGGTGAGGATGAGCTTCATCTGTGTGACTCCCTTTCTCAGCGAGCGGTCGACACGTAAGGAAGCAGAGCCACCTCACGCGAGTTCTTGACGGCGACAGCGATGTCACGCTGGTGCTGGACGCAGTTGCCGGTGACGCGGCGAGCGCGGATCTTGCCGCGATCGCTGACGTACTTACGCAGCAGCGTGGTGTCCTTGTAATCGATATTGACGATTCCGGACTTTGCTTCCTTGCAGAAAGCACAGGCCTTCTTCTTCAGTACCTTTTCGCGCGCGGGCGCTTTAGGCATGGTTTTCTCTCCGTACTATGAGTGCCGTTCGATCAGAACGGCGGTTCGTCATCCATGCGGCCGCCGCCCCCGAAGGAGCCGGCCGCGGGCGCGCTACCCCACGGATCGTCTTCGCCACCGGCATTGCTGCCGCCGGCCGGACGTCCGCCGCCATTGTTGGCGTTGTAGCCGCCTGCGCTAGATCCACCACCGGCATTGCCGGAACCACCACTGAAGCCGCCACCGCCGCCTCCGCCACCGCGACCGGCCTTGGAGACCTTCGCAGTCGCGTATCGCAGCGAGGGACCGACCTCGTCGACCTCGAGCTCGACCACAGTGCGCTTCTCACCCTCGCGGGTTTCGTAGGAGCGCTGCTTGAGCCGTCCGCTCACGATGACGCGAGCGCCTCGGGTCAGACTCTCGGCGACGTTCTCCGCTGCTTCACGCCAGATGTTGCAGCGCAGGAACAGAGCCTCGCCGTCTTTCCATTCGTTCGAATTGCGATCGAACACACGGGGAGTCGACGCGACGGTGAAATTCGCCACCGCTGCGCCTGCGGGCGTGAAACGAAGCTCCGGGTCTGCCGTCAAGTTTCCGATGACGGTAATGACCGTGTCGCCTGCCATGGGGTTCCTCCTGCTCGGGGTGCAGTCCGCAATCTCGGGATTTGCGCTCGAGCCTAAAGCCAGGCTCCGACAAATTCGAGGTGCGGACTACTTGTCGTTGCGCAGAACCTTGGTGCGCAGCACCGTCTCGTTCAGGCCCAGCTGGCGGTCGAGTTCGCTCACGGTGGCCGGGGTCGCGGTCAGGTTGACGATCGCGTAAATGCCTTCGGCCTGCTTGGCGATTTCGTAGGCGAGCCGGCGGCGGCCCCAGATGTCGACCTTGTCGACGTTGCCGCCCTCGGTCTTGACGACCGTGAGCAGAGTATCCAGGGACTGCCCGACGATGCGCTCGTCCAGGCTCGGGTCGAGGATGACCATTACTTCATATTGACGCACGGACCAATCACCTCCTGTGGACTAGGAAACGGCCATGGACTTTCCATGGCAGGAGGGTTCGTTGCGTCAGCAACCCGACAAGGCTACATGAGCGGGTGGTGACCAGCGAAATCGATGCCTGCCGCGGGTGAACGCCGGTGATCGCGGCGCCGCCGCATAATGTGGTCGCCATGACCACAGTCGGCCCGCGACAGCGCGCAGCACGACGCGGCGCGACGCGGGCCGCGGCCTTGAGCATCCTGGTGATGCTGCTGTGTGGACTCACCCTGGCGCTGGCCTATGCCAACAAGGCCCGGTGCGCGGGCGGCGCGATCGATGAATCCGGTCGCAGTCTGGTATTCGAGGAGCGCAAGGATTCGGATGTCTGCTATTCCGACATCCAATTCCTGTGGCTCGGCCGCGATATCGACAATCACGTCTTCCCGTACGTCGACGGCGCGATCACCGACGACGGCGCGCTGACCGGCGGCGCGGTGGAATACCCGGTGCTCAGCGGCGTGCTGATGTGGGCGGGTGCCATCGGGGTGGACAACGACGCCGATTTCCTGTGGCACTCGGCGCTGTTGCTCGCACCGTTCGCCCTGCTCACAGCCTGGATGCTGGCCAGGCTCGCAGGCCCGGCGGCACTGCTGTGGGCGATCGGCCCGCCGCTGGTGTTCTATGCCTTCCACAACTGGGAACTGCCGGTGGTGTGCACGGCGGTGGCGGCGGTCTACGTGATGACAATGCTGACCGGCCTGTCCGTGCGCACCCGCGGAATCATCGCCGCGGTGCTGCTCGCGCTGGGTTTCTGTCTCAAGCTCTATCCGGGAATCTTTGTGCTCCCGCTCGCGGTGTTCGTGCTCACCGAGGGCGCCCCGCGCGGTCGGCGCCGGGTCAGCGAGCTCGACGTGGCTGGGGCCGCGCAGACCCTGCTGGCCGCGATGGCCACGGTCGTGGCGGTGAACCTGCCGTTCGTGCTGGCCGGGGTGGAGGGCTGGCGCGCCTCGATCACGTTCCAGCAGTTGCGCCAGGCCGATATCACCACCAACTCGATCTGGTACTGGGGTCACCAGCTCCTCTTCGGCCGCGCCGCGGAAACGACACAGACCTGGCACGACGCTGTCGCGATTGCCTCGCCCGCCTTGATCTTCGGCGGGTTCGCGCTGGCCATGTGGTTGGGCTGGCGGCGCTGGACCCCGAGTTCGGCGTACCCGTGGGTGGGCGTGAGCGCGGCGATGCTGGCCGCCTTCATGCTTTTCCACAAGGTGCATTCACCCCAGTACACCCTGTGGATAATTCCGTTCCTGGTGTTGCTGGAGGTGCCGTGGTCGCTGGTCGCGGCCTATCTGGTGGCCGACGCGGCGGTGGGTGTCGGGGTGTTCCGGTACTTCGCCGCGCTGGGCGAGGGCGAGGGCGTCGAGCTGATGGAAGGGATCGTCCAGTTCGGCGTGTGGTTGCGCACCGCCCTGTTGATCACCCTGTTCTTCCTCTTCCTGCGGGCGAGGGTACGCGGCCCGCGCATCGAACCGAGCACAGCGCTGGGCCGCCAACTGCAACCCGCGTGAACGACAACGGCGGCGAATCCCGGAAGGGACTCGCCGCCGCTGTGCATCTTCAGCCGTGGATCAGCTGACCGAAGTGGATTCCTTGGCGTCCTCCACAGCGTCGGGCTCGGCCTTGCGGTTGCGCAGGATGCTGGAGATGAGCGCCGCGCCGATGAACGCCACGCCGACCAAGCCCGTGATGAGCTCGTTGACGTGCACGCCGATCGAGACGAGCAGGATCGCCGCCAGCGCACCGATCGCCCAGTGGGCGCCGTGCTCGAGGTACACGTAGTCCGCCAGCGTGCCCTGGCGAACCAGGTACACCGTGATCGACCGGACGAACATCGCACCGATCAGGCCGAGGCCGAGCGCGATGATGATCGGGTCGGAGGTGATGGCGAACGCGCCGATGACGCCGTCGAAGGAGAACGACGCGTCGAGCACTTCCAGGTAGAGGAACAGGAAGAACGCGGCCTTACCGGTCGCCTTGACCAGCGTGGACGGTCCGCCCTGCGGGCCCTCTTCGAATTCCTCGGTGTGGAACATCGAACCGAGTCCGTCGACCAGGATGTAGACGATCATGCCGAGCAGACCGGCGACCAGCACGGTCGAGCGGTCGTCGGCGTCGGCGAGGAACTCCGCGACCAGCACCAGGCCGGTACCGGACACGACCACCGAGAGCATGTCGAGCTTGCCCGCTTTGGCCAGCGGCTTCTCGATCCAGCTCAGCCAGGTGTGCTCGCGTTCCTCGAAGATGAAGTTCAGGAACAGCAGCGCCAGGAACATGCCACCGAACGCCGCGATCTGCGGGTGCGCGTCGGTGAGCAAGGTCTCGTAGCTCGGGCTGCCGTCGGGGAAGGTGGCTGCGTCGTTCGCCGGCGGGTTGAGGGCCAGATCGAAGGCCTGGACCGGGTTCAGGCCCGCGGTGACCCACACGATGGCCAGCGGGAACACCAGACGCATACCGAACACGGCGATGAGCACGCCGATGGTCAGGAAGATCCGCTGCCAGAACTCGCTCATCCGTTCCAGGACGGTGGCGTTGATGACGGCGTTGTCGAACGACAGCGACACCTCGAGAATGCCGAGGATGGCGCACAGTGCGAGAGCGGTCAAGCCACCGTAGAGGTAAGCCACGACCAGCGAGACCACCGTGATGGCGATGGACAGGCCGAAGATGCGCGTAATCACGCGGAGGGACCTTTCTGTTTCGCGCGAACAGGGGGCCCGATGAGTCGAGCCCCCTGTTCGCGAGGATGACTAGACGTTGACGCCGTAGTCGCGGGCGATACCGGACAGGCCGGAGGCGTAACCCTGTCCAACAGCGCGGAACTTCCATTCGGCACCGTTGCGGTACAGCTCGCCGAAGACCATCGCGGTCTCGGTCGAGGCGTCCTCGGACAGGTCGTAGCGGGCGAGCTCGGTGCCGTTGGCCTTGTCGACCACGCGAATGTACGCGTTGCGCACCTGGCCGAACGACTGCGAGCGGGACTCGGCATCGTAGATCGAGACCGGGAAGAAGATGCTCTCGATGGTCGGCGGGGTGTTGGCGAGGTTGACGTCGATGACCTCGTCGTCACCTTCGCCTTCACCCGTGGTGTTGTCGCCCTTGTGCTCGATGGCACCTTCGGGAGACTTCAGGTTGTTGAAGAAGACGAAGTGCTTGTCGGAGACGACCTTCTTGTCGGCGCCGGTCGCGATGGCGCTGGCGTCGAGGTCGAAGTCGGTGCCGGTGGTGGTGCGCACGTCCCAGCCGAGGCCGACCGCCACCGCGGTCAAGTTCGGAGCCTCTTTGGTCAGCGAAACGTTGCCGCCCTTGGACAGACTGACACCCATGCGGGAATCCCTTCGGTTAGTCCGGTGTGTCGTTTCCCAGCATGTCCGAATCGCCGGGTACCGCTACGACAGTAATAGGTTTCGCGGATCTTGCGTAGGAACCGTCTGCAGCCCAGGTTAACGGGGGGAATCTCCTACCATCGACGGCAGTGATCGACGAGGTCCGCATGCGCGGTTCGGAAAGGGGATGTGCCGGTGACACCTCGCAGACGCGGATGGTTCAGATCTGGGGCGGATCATGAGTGGATCAGCGGGGCGCGGGCCGCGACATCGGCCGCCTTTCTGGATATGGATCGCAGGCAAACGGCGGCGGAGGCGGGCGTGGTGGCCAGTGAGCAGGTCTTCCCCGAGCGCCGGATCGGCGCGAGCTGGGAGCCGGTGCGCGCGCGGTGCTACGCCGCGGCGGGCGCGTATCTGAGCTTCACCGATGAGCTCGACGCCGCCGAAGCCGCGGGCACCCCGATCGCCGACGGCCAGGCCAGAGCAGACGGGTTGGTCAGGCAGCTGAACGACGCCGCACGTGGGGTCGACGATTTCTACAACGCGCACCGTGCGGGCCTGGCCGAAGCCGCGAACGTGCGGGCGTCGGTGCCGCAGCTGCTCACGCATGTGCGTGCCGAGGGCGAGCAAGTATTGGCCGCAGCCGCGTCGTCCGGATTCACGAACTACCCCTCGATCTCCGCGGGTGTAAGGAGGCTGAATGAGGCTCTGATCACAGCCTCTTCGGTCGATCCCGGCACGGCGGTCGCGGGCGCGCGCGAGGCCGCCAACGCCGTGCAACAGGCCACCGCGGAATTGTCGAATGTGTTGGCGCAGGCCCCTTCTCGTGCCTCGGCCGCGGCGAACGCGATCGCCTCGGTGACCACCCGGCTGGCCGCCGTCCGCAATCGCGCGGGCGCGCTCGGCCCGGCCTACTCCGCGCTGTTACGTGAGTTCAGTGCTGCGAGTTCGGCGGACTTGACCAACAATGAGCGGGAAAGCCGTCGTGGCATGGACGCCGCCGACGAGGCGCTGGTCGGCGCGCGCGTCGCGGCAGCCGATCGTGATCCGGAGACCGCCCTTGATGTGACCGCCACCGCACGCGAGTACCTCGCCGAGGCCGAGCAGTTGGTCGACGCCGTTACCCGGCGCCTCGAATTGTTGCGCGAGGTACGTACCGACCCCGAGGCTCAGGCCCGCACCGTACGATTCCGGCTGCGGGACGCGCAGATGCTCGCGGTCGACCGAGGACTGGTCGCCGAGTGGGGCTCGGTTCTCGATGCACAAGCAGAACGCCTCGACCGCATCACTGCTGGACTGACGGGTCGTCATCCAGACTATTGGGCGTATGTGACTGAGCTGGGTACCGTCGCAGAGTTCATCGCCGGAGTGGTCGAGCGCATCAGAAAACACGTTGCCGAACAGTAGAAATGACATGGGTCGACAGAAGAGGTGGGGGGAATGACCGCGGGCTACGCCATCGCACCGGAAGTTTGCTTGCGTAAGCAGGTACCGCTGCGCCATTTCCAGCAGTTGCAGGGTCCCCGCAGCCGGGAGTTGTTCCTGGTCGAACCGCAGCCGATTCAGGGCCACGACGACCGGGAGCTGTTGGCGACCGCGCTCGGCGCCACCCTGTATGTGCCCGCGACCCGCCCCGATCTCGCCGCGACGATCCGTCGACGTGCCGCGCGCGGGGTGTGCTCGATGGTGATCGACCTCGAGGACGCCGTCGCCGATCACCAGGTCGAGGCCGCTAAACAGCACGCGGTGGACACCCTGGATCTGCTCGCACGCAGCGAATCCGCCAATCCGATGCTGTTCATCCGGGTCCGCGACGCGGCGTCGGTCGGCGAGCTGGTCGCCGCGCTCGGGCCGGGCGCCGACGTGCTCACCGGGTTCGTCTTCCCCAAGTTCGACGCTGTCAGCGGGCCCGCCTACCTGGCCGCCCTCGACGACGCCAACCGCGAGCTCGGCCGTCCCGTTTACGCGATGCCGGTGCTCGAATCGGCGAACCTGGTGCACCGGCAGACCCGCGACGAGCAGCTCTCGACCATCGCCGAACTGCTCGGTGGACACCGTGAGCAGTTGCTGGCGGTGCGGGTCGGCGCCACCGACATGTGCTCGACCTTCGGCATCCGCCGCGACCGCGACCTCACGATCTACGACGTGCGGGTGGTCGCCGACGTGATCGCCGACATCGTCAACTACCTCGGGCGCGTCGACGGCACCGGCTTCATCATCACCGGACCGGTGTGGGAGTACTTCGCCGATCACGAGCGGATGTTCCGGCCGCTGCTGCGCAGTGCGCCGTTCGAGGAATCCGACGCGGTGACCTTCCGGCAGTACCTGGTGAGCCGCGACCTCGACGGCCTGCTGCGCGAGATCACCCTGGACCGTGCCAACGGCATCCAGGGCAAGACGGTGATCCACCCCTCGCACGTGCCTGTCGTGCACGCGCTGCAGGTGGTGACGCACGAGGAGTACGCCGACGCGCTCGACATCATGGAGGCCGATGCGGGTGGCGTCGCGGCCTCGGAATACCGCAACAAGATGAATGAGATGCGCCCGCACCGCAGTTGGGCCCGCCAGACGCTGGTTCGGGCCCGTGCGTTCGGGGTCGCGAACAAGGGAGTGTCTTTCGTGGATCTGCTGACAGCGATGATCGCCGAATGAGTGCGTTCGAAACACCATGGGCGACGGTGAATCTCGGTATCGAGCTGCATCACGGTGCGTCCTTCGCCGCGCGCTCGGTCGAGGATGCCATCCCGGCTGACAGCGGGTTTGTCGCGTTGTCCGCTGAAAGCGTGCTGACGGGTGCGCTTTCGATCGGCGCGCTGGTGCAGCCGGGCCTGCGTCGCAATCCGCGTCGGGCGCATCTGCTGGTGTCCACGGTGTTGGGCAAGCACCTGCCGACCGATCCGCGCATTGTGATCGGTGCGGGTAACCGCCTGGCCGATCTGGTGCGCGAGGTGCTGGGCGATCGTGAAGCTGTGGTGCTCGGATTCGCCGAGACCGCTACAGGTTTGGGTCACTGCGTGGCCGCGCGGATCGACGCGGGCTGCTACCTGCACTCCACTCGCAGGCACGAGTCGCGAGCCACCACGCTGACCGGTTTCGAAGAAGGCCATTCGCACGCCACCTCACACCTGCTGCAGCCCGCGCCCGCGGCGATCTTCACCAACGATCTCCCGCTGGTGCTGGTCGACGACGAGATCTCCACCGGCGACACCGCCATCGACGCGGTGCGCGCGCTGCACGCGTTCGCGCCGCGTTCGCATTACGTGCTCGCCTCGCTGGTGGATATGCGTACCCCCGCCGATCGGATCAAATTCGAAGCTGCCGCAGCCGAACTCGGTGCGCGGATCGACACGGTCTGCCTGGCATCCGGTCGCGCGGAGCTACCATCGGGACTGATCGACACCGTCACCGCACTGCCCGATCCGCAGCTGAATCCGATGGCAACCCAGCCGGGTTCATCCGGTCGCATCGAATTGACCTGGCCCGCGGATGTTCCAGAGGGCGGCAGACACGGCATCCTTCGCTCGGACAGCGCGGCCTTCGACGTCGCGGTGAAATCGGTCGCCGACGAGGTGAACACCCGCCTCGATGCCGAATTCGCCGGCCGCCCGGTCATCGTCATCGGCCACGAAGAACTCATGTACCTCCCCCTCCGCCTAGCCGCCGAACTGGCCGACGCGGGCACCCCCACGCGCTTCCAAACCACCACCCGCTCACCGGCATACGTCCTCGACGAACCCGGCTATCCCCTCCGCCGTGGCTTCCGCTTCACTGCCCCGGAACCCGACCCCACCGCACACCGCTACGTGTACAACGCCCAGTGGCCCGATGCCGACCCCGTCCTCCTGGTCGTCATCGATCCCCCCGCCGACACCCCAGAACTGGTCGCCCCCGGCGGCCTGGTCGACGTCCTCACCGCGTCAGGTGCCGACGTCCTGATCGCAGTGCTCCCCGGCGCGGATCCACGTGCGTTGCACGCAGGCCGGTCCGCTGAGCCGGGTGCTGGTCGGCTCCCCGTGGCCCTGCACGGCCCTGAGTTCGGTTCTTATGCGCCCGAGGATGTTTCGTGGCTGCTGAAGGATCTCTCGGACGCGGATCTGGAAGCCGATGTGACGGAGCGTGAACGGCGCATCCAGGCCGGTGTGGCCCATTACGCCGAGTCGTTGCCGGTGGAGTTCCAGCCCGACGCCCAGTACCGCGACCTCTTCGATCGCGTGCTGGCCGACAGTGCCGAGCGACTCGCGCTGGCGGTGGCGACCGTGGCCGAACTAGTGGTCGCGGAACGCGGCGAGAACGTCGTGCTCGTTTCGTTGGCGAGGGCGGGAACCCCGGTCGGTGTACTCATGCGCCGTTGGCTCACGAGCGGAATCGGCCGCGCGCCTTTGGTTGTCCCGCACTACGCGGTCTCCATCGTGCGTGACCGCGGGATCGACGCGGTGGCACTGGACTACCTCGCCCACCACCACGACCCGTCCTCGATCGTCTTCGTCGATGGCTGGACCGGCAAGGGCGCGATCACCCACGAACTCACCGCCGCTCTCGACGCGTATCACGCCGCGGGTGGCGCCAGGTTCAACGACGAGCTCGTCGTTCTGGCCGATCCCGCCAACTGTGTGCGAACCTACGGCACCCGCGATGACTTTCTCATCGCTTCGGCTTGCCTGAATTCGACAGTGTCAGGGCTAGTTTCACGAACGGTCCTCAACGACACCTTGATCGGCCCCGGCGAGTTCCACGGTGCCAAGTTCTACCGCGACCTGATGGGCGCCGATGTCTCGAATCAGCTGATCAACACCGTCACAGAGGCTTTCGACGCGATCGGCGACAAGGTACCGGCCGCCGTCGCCGCGATCAGAGATTCCGACCGCACGCCGGATTGGTCCGGTTGGGCGTCGGTGGATAAGGTGCGCGCCGAATACGGCATCAGCACAGTCAATTACGTCAAACCCGGCGTCGGTGAGACCACCCGCGTGCTGTTGCGCCGGGTACCGTGGCGGGTGCTGGTCCGCGAGGCAGACGCACCGGAGCACGCCCACATCCGCCTGCTCGCCGCGGCGCGCAATGTCCCGGTGGAAGTGGTCCCCGACCTGGCCTACTCCTGTATGGGCCTGATCAAGGAGCTATCCCGGTGACCGCCGAGTCCCTCTTCGCGACCGATCTGGATCGCACGATGATCTTCTCCCGCAACGGCTTCGGTGGTGCCGAAGCCGTCGCGAAGGAGTGTGTGGAGTACTACGAGGGCGAGCCCCTCTCCTACATGACCACCACCGCCATCGCCGCCCTGCGCGAACTCGCTGGCATCGCCCCGGTGATCCCCACGACCACCCGCACGATCGAACAGTTCCAGCGCATCACCCTCCCCGGTGCCCCGTGGCGCTACGCCATCACCAGCAACGGTGGCAACATCCTCGTCGACGGCATTCCCGACCCCGCGTGGCGCGTCGCCATCGACGACCAAGTCAACGCGTCTGGGGCCACCCTCGCCGATGTCGGCGCCGAATTACGTTCGCGCATAGACGATTCCTGGGTCACCAAGTACCGCGAGGCCGACGAGCTGTTCTGCTACCTGGTGGTCCTCCCCGACGAGGTCCCCGCCGGTTTCCTCGCCGAATGGGATACCTGGTGCCGCGCCAACGGCTGGTCGGCGTCGCAGCAGGGCCGCAAGATCTACACCATGCCCGACGCCGTCTGCAAGAGTCTCGCCGTCGCCGAAGTTCGCCGGAGGCTGACGGAGTCCGGTGAATTGGCAACCGGAGCAACATTGTTCACCGCAGGCGACGGCGCTCTGGACGCCGAGATGCTGAAGGCGGCCGATGCCGCGATCCGCCCGCGCCACGGCGAACTGGAAGAACTGAACTTCACCGCGCCCAACCTCACGGTCACCACGGCAGCGGGGATCCTGGCAGGCGAGGAGATCCTCGACTGGTTCCACGCCGCAGCGCAGCGCGCCACCGTGCCGGTCGGTTAACCAGCGAAAACCCGGGTGCCGCAACGGCACCCGGGTTCGACGCGATCAGTACTGCTGCGGCTGACCAGCCAGCTGCTGAGCGATCACACCTTGAATGCGCTGCAGACCACCGACCGTGACACCGCTCTGGAGCTGCCCCTCGATGGTGCGGACCAGCGCGTTGTCGCTCATGATCTTCTCGGTCGACTGAATCAGCACAGTGCCCGCGCCGGTGAAGTCGAACTGACGCTCCTCGCCGGAGTTGGCGCCCATCCTGGCCGCGCCCGCCGCGAGGAAGCTGCCGATCCAGCCCTGGTCATAGTGGTGACTGGGCGACGGGCAATCAGCCCAGCCGACCAGGGATTCGGGGTCGACGCGCAGGGGCGGCTCGGCGAACATCACCGGCCCGTTGGACGACGCGAGGAACTTGCCGGTGCCGATCAGCGTGAGGAAGCCGGGCACGATCGACTGCTTGAGCGCCAGTCCCGGCTCGAAGGCCAGCAGATTCGCACCACGGATGGTGAGGTTGCCTTCTTCGAGGTCATAGGAATTGATGTCGTAACCGCGGTCGCCGATGATCAGCTTGCCGTGACCCTGCGCCACCACGTAGTCGCCCGCGAACAGCGGCGCCGAGAACTGGCTGCTCACCATGTGCATCAGGCCGCCCTGTAGCCCGTGCGTGAGCATCTGGAACTCGATCTGGCCGTAGTAGGCGATCATCGCGCCCTTGCGCATGAACCACGGACCGGTCAGGTCGATGCTGTAGGCGTAGCTGTTGCCCGGAATGTTGTCGCTGGCACCGAGATTCATCGGCGAGAGGATTTCGCTCATCGGTTCACAACTTCTCTTCGGAGGCCTGCACGTACACCACACCCTGTCCGTGGCAATGCAATTGCATCGCCTCGCCCGCGCCGCGTCCCACCGCGTCGCGCCAGCTCATCGCGGATTTCAACTCGGTTTGCACATTGCCGTACGCGGCGACGAACGCTTGCGGGTCGACAACGATCGGATTCGGTCCGCCCACCTGAAGTTCCAGGAATCCACCGTGCGCGAGCAGCACCGCTGAGCCCTGTCCACTCAGCTGCGTGGTGAACATGCCCGTGCCGGTCGCGACGCCCGCAGCGGCACCACGCAGCGCGCCCATCAGGCCACCGCCGCCACCGCCGCCGCCACCCGAACTGGCCACGGACACAACGGAAGCCTGCAAACCGGCCGACTGCGCGAGCAGCCGGGAAGCCTCGGCCCGCATCACCGCGCCCGGCTGCATCTGCACCACGTGCACCTCGAGCCCGGCGAATCCGTAATGGACAACACCGTTTCCCTGCGCCAGCATGGTCCGCTCGTGCTCACCGGCCATCATCTGCCCGGCCATCCGCATCAAACCACCGCCGCCGCCCATGCCCTGACCGGCACCGGGAATCTGGTGCGGCGCGAACGCCACCTGACCCGTGTAGAACAGCATCGCGCCGGAGCGAGCGACTACTCCGCCCGCCTGCCCGACATCGACCTTGACGACCTTGCTGTTGACCATCTCGAACATAGCCTGCCCCTACCGTTCCGCCGGCTGGATCAGCACGACACCCTGGCCGTCGAACCGCAGCGAGAACGCCTCGCCCGCATCTTGACCGACCATCGTCCGCCAGGAAACATCGGTGACGAACGACTGGTTGAGATTGCCGCGCGAAGCGACGAACGCATCGGGATCCACGATCAGCGGATACTGCGGCGACACCTCGAGGTGAATCAGCGGCCCACCGGCCGACAGCAGCGCCACCTGGCCCTGACCACTGACCGAGGTGGTGAACAGCCCGCTGCCCGCCGACATCCCGCCGACCCCGGCGAACCGCACATCGGTGCGCAGATTGCCCGCGAAGGCCAGTAGCTGCTGCGACTCCACCTGCAACGTCTCGTTGTTCAGGTTCACCACGGTGACGTTCTGGCCGTTCACCGCCAAGAACACGCGCCCGTTGCCGTTGCACTCCATCAGTGACAGTTTCTCGCCGGTGGCGCGGCGCTTGAGGCCGTTGAGCACGCCCTCGCCGCCGCCGAACCCGGCCGATTTGAATCCCACATTGCCTTCGTAGGCCACCATCGAGCCGGCGATCGCGCGGATACTCGTCCCCGCGAGCTGCGCCTCGATCACCCTCTTCGACTTTTCGAACAATTGCGCCATGACAGGCCGCTGTCCCCTCTGAATAGGCGGGCGAACCGCCGTCGTCCGACTGCGTCGTCACCCTAACCGATCAGGTGAAACTCCGCCCGCGCCGCCGAACAATGGGTACCCACGGCGAAGAGCACGGACGCGTGCGCCCGGTTTCTCGTAGAGTGGCAGGCGAGTTCCGTCGACACCAACCAACGACAAGCGAAGGGTCGAACTTGTCTGCAACACTCGCCAAGGGCCAGAACGGCCCGGTGGCCGTCAGTGACGTGGTGATCTCGCTCCAGGTCACCGCACCGGCCGACCTGTCCGCGCTGCTCGTGACCGAGCAGGGCAAGGTCCGCACCGACGCTGATTTCGTCTTCTACAACCAGCCGAGCGGACCGGGTGTCGATCTACGTCCCGGACCGGCGGGTCAGCCTGCCTCACTTGCTGTTTCGCTGCCCGCGGTGCCCGCCGACATCGATCAGATCCGCGCGGTGATCACCCTCGACGACGCGAACAGCAACTTCGGCCGCTTCGCCCCGCCCACCGCCATCGTTTCCGACGCGTCGGGCAATCAGCTGTTCAGCTACCAGATCGACGGTCTGAACGCCGAGTCGATTGTGATCGCGCTCGAGTTGTACCGCCGTCAGGGCAGCTGGAAGGTGCGCGCTGTCGGTCAGGGCTACGCCGGTGGTTTCGCGGCACTTGTCACTGATCATGGTGTGCAGGTTGATGATTCGCCCGCCCAGGCGGCTCCGCAGCAGGCCGCGCCCCCGCCGCCGCCGCAGCAGCAGGCCCCGCCCGCGTACCCGGCGCAATCCGCGCCCGGCTACCCGCAGCAGCCCGCCCCTGCCTACGCCCCGCCCGGTGGTGGCTATCCGCCCCCGCCCGGCCCGGCCCAGCAGCCGCCCGGTGGTGGCTACCCGCCGCCGCCCGGACAGGGCTACCCGCCGCCCGCACAGGGTGCGCCGCCGGTGCAGCAGCAGCAGCCCCCTGGCGAGATCAGTTTGAGCAAGGATCGGCCGGTCAGTCTGCAAAAGGGCCAGCGGGTCACGCTGCGCAAGGAAGGCGGCGCCGCGCTGACCTTCGTGAAGATGGGCCTGGGTTGGGACCCGGTGCGCACGCGCGGAATGTTCGGCAACCGCACCGTCGACATCGACCTCGACGCCTCGGTCTGCCTGTTCGCCGACCAGAACCTCGTCGACGTGGCCTACTACGGCCAGCTGTCGTCGAAGGACGGTTCGGTGCGCCACCAGGGCGACAACCTCACCGGCGAGGGCGAAGGCGACGACGAGATGATCCTCGTCGACCTGACCAGGATCCCGGCGCACATCACCACGCTGCTGTTCATCGTCACCTCGTACAAGGGTCACTCCTTCGAACAGGTGCAGAACGCGTTCAGCCGCCTGATCGACGGCACCACCAACGCCGAGCTGGCGCGCTACACCCTCGCGGGTGGCATGCCGTTCACCGCGATGGCGATGGCGAAGGTGTACCGCGTCGGCGCCGACTGGAAGATGCAGGCGCTCGGCGAGGGCTTCAATGCCAAGCACCCCGGTGAAGCGGTGCCGCAACTGGGCCGATTCCTCGGCGGCAATTGAACCGAGCGGACTGACCGAGACACAATCAGATAGCGACAGAGCAGGGCAGACACCGTGATTCACCTGAAGGCGGGGCAGAACACTGCTCTGACCGCTGATTCCGTGCGCTTCACCGCGCAGACCGCAGGCACCGTCGAACTCGGGGCGCTGGTGGTCGGCGAGGATCTGCGGGTTCGCGACGTGCACGATCATGTGTGCGCGTCGCGGCCCGCGGCACCTGGCGTGAGCTTCGCCGGGGCGGCGGTGGATCTCACGCTGTCGCAGATCAGGCCCGACGCGCACGCTGTGCTGCTGTACGTCGTCGGCGGGCAGACGCTCGGCACCGTCACCGCCGCGCTGTTCGAAAAGGGCAGTCCGGCGGCTGAATTCGTGATCGCGCCGACTGCCGGTGAGAGCGCGCTGATCTGCCTCGAGGTGTATCGGCGCGGTGGTGGCTGGAAGTTGCGGGCGCTCGGCCAGGGTTACGCGGGCGGCGCGGCACAACTGCTCGCCGCGCACGGCGTGACCGCGCCCGAGCCCGCACCGGCGCAGGCATGGCAGGCCGCACCACTGGCACCGCCGAGCGCCCCCACCGAGACGGTCGCGAGACCCGGACCCGCATCAGGCATTCCGCTCGAAGTCGACCACGGCCTGCAACGCATGTGGATGATCTTCGAAGACGCCGCGCGCTCGGCCGCCGCGCTCGTCTCGGCCCGCGACTACGCGACCAGACGCCTCGATCAAGAACTCTCCGAAGCGGTGTCGAATCCGGCTACCCGTAATACCCCCGCCGCCGACGCGGCCCGCACCGAAGCTCAGCGTCGCCACGACGAACTCGTCGCCCTCGCCGACGCCGACCACCGTCGCGACAGCGACCAACTCGGCAACGAGATCGCCGAGGCCGACGCCGCCATGCCCGCCGCGCTGGCCTCCTGGCTCGCTCCCGCATGGACCACCCGCGCCGCCCGCAGCGACGGCATCCGGCTCGGCGAGCTCTACGCACTCGACCGCGGCGGCCTGCGCGTGCCGTATTGCGTTCCGGTGCCGCTGAATCGGCCGCTGTGGGTCGACACCGAATCCACCGGCGCGGCCGCGCGCGTGATCGGCGCGGTGGTGGCCCGCCTCGTCGCCGCGATCCCCGACAAGCCGACCAAGGTCGACCTGATCGACCTCACCGGCGGCTTGCGCACCCTCGCCGCCCCCCTCGCGCCATTGTTGGCAGGCCCGGTGATCGCCGACCACGGCGACATCTCCGCCCGCCTCGCCGAGCTCGCCCACGCGGCCGAGCTCGCCGAAATCGCTTACAACAGTGGACAAGCCGTACCCCCAACCGAACACCGCATCCTGGTCGCCGCCGACTTCCCGCACGGCTATCAGGGCAGCGACGTGGTGCGCCTCGGCCAGCTGATGGTGCGCGGCGACCTGATCGGCCTGTCCCTGGTCATCGTCGGCAGCGGCAGCGGCGAATTCGGTGACGGCCCAGTAGATTTCCTCGCCCAGTCGTGCAGGCACCTGCCGACGATGCCCGGCACCCCCCTGTTCGACCCATGGACAGGCAACGCCTGGGAACTCGATCTCGACATGCTCCCCGCCGAACCCGAACTCCAAGCCCGCTACTTGCGAATGTAGAACCGGGGTGGTCCGGTCAGTCCAGCACCGACACGGGCCGTGCGCTGACCTTCGCCTGCTTCGGGCGCAGGAATTCCGGGAGCCAGGGGAGTAGCGGGTCGAGGGCGCGGTCGAGGACACCGCCCGCGGGGTCGTCGACGAAGTCGCGGCGGACCACGTCGTTCTGGGGGCGCAGGATCTCGTAGACGATCAGTGCGCACAAGCCGAGCACCGCGAGGTCGCGCAGGACGACGGTGCCGGTGAACCACTGTTCCGGCAGGCCCTTGTTGTCCTCACCGAGGTAGTAGTACATCCGCGGTACCCAGACCAGCGCGTCGATCGTCATCCAGGCCAGCAGGATTCGCCGATGTGGCAGCGCGAGTACCGCCAGCGGCACCAGCCACAGCGAATACTGCGGGCTCCACACCTTGTTCGTCAGCAGGAAGGCCGCGACGACGAGGAAGCACAACTGGGTCAGGCGCGGGCGCCGTGGCGCGGTGAGCGCCAGGTAGGCGATGCCGGCACAGGCGGCCACGAAGGCCAGCAGCGAGACCGTGTTCAGGATGGTCGGCGGCTCGCCGTGCCCGATCGGCCCGTCGAAGCCGGCCCAGCCGGTGAACGAGGTGATCACGTTGTAGATCGAGTCGGGGTCGGCGTGCCGAGTGGTGTTGAGCCGGAAGAACTCTCGCCAGCCCTCCGGGTACAGCGCCGCGATCGGCAGATTCACCGCCACCCATGTTCCCGCAGCGGCGAGCACGGTGAGGGTGGCCGCGCCGAGCGGGCGCAACGCGAAAAGATGGGTCCTTGCGGGTGTTTCGCGCAACCAGGTGCGCGCGGTATCGAGACTGTCGACATCACGCAACCGCAGCCCGGCCCGTGCGGCGGGCTGACGCCGCATCGGATCGATCCGCATGCACAGCACCACAATCGGCCCGAGCAGCAACAGCGGATACAGCTTCGCCGCCCCGCCGAGTCCGAGCAGCACCCCGGCCAGAACAGGCTTACGTCGCGCCCACGCCAGCAGGCCGGTGGCCGCGAAAGCCGTTGCGAGAGCATCGAAATTGGTGAACATATGCACGATCACCAACGGCGACACCGCGATCAACGCGGCATCCCACACCCGTCGCCCGGCTAATCGAGACGAGGCCCACACCGTGATCAGCCAGCCGACCGAAAGGCCGAGCGCGACAACGTTGAAATACACCACCACCGACATCGCGCCCGGTAGCGGCAGGTGATCCCAGACATTGCCGATCTGCATCGCCGCGTACTGGTACAGACCCGAAAGCACCGGATACTCCATGTATCTGGTCTCGGTACCACCGTCGGGCGTCGATTCGGTCCAGGATTTCTTGTACGGGAACGCGCCCTCGTTGAGCCGTTCCGCGCCGTAGAGCGGCACCGTGTCGGAGTAGCACATGGCCACGTACTGGCGGCCGTTGTTCCAGTCCAGCATCAGGCCGCCCTCGCCGTCGCTGGTCTGCTGGATGCAGCCGGCCTTGGCTGTCCAGCCCAGCGCCAGGAAGATCACCGTGAAGGCGAACAGCACCCGCAGCGGCGTCCAGAACCGCACCCGCCCGATCAGCGCGTGATCGCCGACCGGGCCGCCGATCACGGAGGAGAGCTGCGCGGTCAGTGCATCGTTGCGGCTGGGCCGGTCGCGCGCGTCGATCGAGCGGAGGTCGGGCGCCAGCCTGGCCGGCGCCACGTACCCCACCTCGCGGCCCGGCCGGGTACTACTCGACGCCGGCTGGTCCGCGAGTTGCTGATCGGTCACGACATCCGAGGCTACCGGTGGCTACCGGGATCGGGTCGGCGTGGTTCCCGCGCCGCTGCTCTCGTCGTCGTTGCCGCCGGCGCCGTTGTTCGGTCTGGTCGACCCGCCGTTGCCATTTCCGGGCGTCGACGGCGAGCCGTCCGGTCCCGCCGTCGGCTGGCCGGGCAGCGGGCCCGCACCGGTCTCGGGCGCCTGCTGCGACTGCGGCACCGCGGGCTGCTGCACCCCCGGCACCGGAATCCGGATGCCGGGCAGGATCTCGACCTGCGAGGGCACGATCACCGGCGGCACGAGTGCCGGAGCGGTGGTGGACGGTGCGGTGTAGGGCGCCGACCATTCCGGCACACCGGCCTGACCCTTGATCGGGGCGGGCTTGGGGAACGACTCGTTCGACGTGCCGGACAGCGCGCCGTCCATCGTCGCCTTCCAGATGTCGGAAGGCAGACCGGAACCGTAGATGCTGCCGCCGCCGTAGTTCTTGAGCGGGTCGCCCTGCTCGGTGCCGACCCACACCGCGGTCGACAGCGACGGGGTGTAACCGACCATCCACGCGTCGCGGTTGTTGCCGGTGTCGCCGAGCTGGTGGGTACCGGTCTTGGACGCGGAGTCCCGGCCACCGGCCAGGTTGTGGTTGCGCGAGTACGCCGCGATCGGCTTCATCGCCGCGGTGACGTTGTCGGCCACGGCCGCGCTCACCCGCTGCTCACCGGCGGGCTCGCCGCGATCGAGCAGCACTTGCCCGTCGGCGGTCACGACCTTCTGCACGAAGTGCGGCGCGTGGTAGACGCCCGACGCCGCCAGGGTGGCATAGGCCGAGGCCATATCGAGCGGTCGTGACTGGTACTGGCCGAGGATGACGCCATTGTTGGGGCCGACGCCGCCGGGCTCGGTCAGTGTCTCGCCGATTCCGGGCAATTCCTCCGCGACACCGAGTTTGTGGGCCATATCGGCGACCTTCTGCGGACCGTTCTGCATATCCAGCTGCATGCGGTAGAAGCTGGTGTTCAGCGAACGCTTGAGCGCCTCGGCGATGGTGCACATGCCACAGCCCTCGCCCTCGACATTGCCGATCTTGATGCCGTTGACGGTGATCGGCGAGCTGTCGTAGAGCTGCGAAAGCGGAATGCCCTGTTCGAGATTCGCGGCAAGACCGAACACCTTGAACGAGGAGCCCGTCGGCAGGCCGGCACTGGCGAAGTCGAAGCCCTGACCGTCGTTGCCGCCGTAGTAGGCGCGGACCGCGCCGGTGCGTGGGTCGACCGAGACCACCGCGGTGCGCAGGTTCTCCGGCTCGCCTTCGAGCTTGCCCTGCGCGGCCTTGATCGCGGCGTCCTGTGCCTGCGGGTCGATCGTGGTGGTGATCTGCAGGCCTTCGGTGTTCAACTGCTGCTCGCTGATGCCCGCGGTCGAGAGTTCCTGGAGCACCTGGTTCTTCACCAAGCCGGACGGGCCCTCGTCGTTGTTCTTGTCGCCCAACGAGTCCAGCGAGACCACCTGCGGGTACTGCATTCCCTGACGCTCCGTCGCGGGCAGGTTGTTCTCCGCGACCATGCCGTCGAGCACGTAGTTCCAGCGCGTCCTGGCGCCGTCGGGGTTCTTCTCCGGATCCAGCATGGAGGGCAGCTGGATCGTCGCGGCGAGGACAGCGCCCTCGGCCACGGTCAGCTCCTGCACCGGCTTGCCGAAGTAGGACTTGGACGCGGCATCGATGCCGTACGCGCCACGACCGAAGTAGATCGTGTTCAGGTAGGCGGCGAGGATGTCTTCCTTGCTCCACTGCCGCGCCATCTTGGCCGAGATCACCAGCTCGTGCATCTTGCGTGTCATCGACCGCTCGTCACCGACCAGCGCGTTCTTCACGTACTGCTGGGTGATCGTGGAACCACCACCGGCGCTTTCCTTGCCGAGGATGTTGTCGCGGGCGGCGCGGGCGAAGCCCGAGACCGAGAAGCCGGGGTTGGTGTAGAAGTCGCGGTCCTCGGCGGCGATCACGGCATTGCGCACGTGCGGCGGGATCTGATCGATCGAGACCTCGGTGCGGTTGCCCTGCGGCGGGACCACTCTGCTGATCTCGGTGGTGCCATCGCTGGCGAAGATCGTCGCTACCTGGTTGGTCTCCAGATCGCCCGGCTTGGGCACCGACACCGCCGTGTAGGCGACCAGGAACACCGCGCTCGGCACGACGATGGCCAGAGCCATCAGGACATAGAGCGTCCGGCGAACGATCCGCCACGGCGATTTCTTCACCGCACCATCACTACCCGAGCCGTCGTCGCCCCCGCCACCACCGCGGCGGTTGCGCGGACCGGTCGGCGGCGGTGTGCCGCCCGCGCCCGTGGCGCGCCGTTCGCCGGTGGTCGGGCCACCCGCGGCGGTGGCACGACGTTCACCGGACGTGGGGCCACCGGGGCGTCGCCCCGCGCCGGCCCGTGCGGCCGCGGCGGCACCGCCCGCGCGGGCGGTCCTGGCTACGTCATCGTTCGAACCACGCACGGTTCGGCCCGCACCGGTCTGCCCCGAACGCACAGTCGACTCGTCGAGGCCGCCGGGACGCGGCAACTTCTGCGTGGCACCGGCAGCGGGCGTGCCGGGACGACCCGGCTGAGCGGGCCTACCCTGCGGCGGCCTGCCCTGACCGGGCGCACCTTGCGGAGCCGGTCCACCCTGCGGTCCACCCGGACGCTGCGGGGGCTGACCCGGCCGACGCGGCGGCATCCCACCCGGCGGCGGCCCCTGCTGACGATTCGGCGGCGGCCCCTGCGGGCCACGTCCGCCAGGCATCGGACCACCCTGCGGACGCCCACCCTGCGCGGGACCACCGGGCGCACCCTGGGGCGGCATCGGCCGACGCGGCGGGGGACCGCCGGGTCGATCACCCGACTGTGGGGGGAGACCCGGTTGTGCGCCCCGCGCCGGACGGCCGCCGCGCGGATCATCGCCGTGGGGGGAGGACTCGTAGGGCGAACTCACTGACCAGATCTCCATAACTTGTAAGGTTCGGGCACACAACATCCGCGCCGGAGAACCGGCGCGGAGAAGGTGCACCCCGAACAGTGGCGCATCACGCGGTGGCCACCATCACTTGTGCGGGCCGCCCGTCACTGCGCAGCCCCGTTGCTCGGCAAGCCATCATTCGGCAGCAGAGCGCCGGGCTCGCGAACTCGTCCGTCGCCGGGCGGGGGCGGGAGCCGTGCCGAGCACATACGACTGCACCAGATGGTTCCAGCTGCACGAGCGACATACCTCGACGACATGCACCGAGAATTCTTCGTTCGCCTCGGCCATCCGAATCAGTTCCTCGGGCGTCCGCGCCGACCCGGCCGCTTGGCCGAGCCCATCGCCGAACACCCACGAAACCAACGTCAGCTGCTCTTTCCGACAGATCGGGCAGGTCGCCTCGCTGCCCCGGCCATGGAACTTGGCGGCCCGGAGCAGGTACGGATTCGCGTCGCACACCTCGGCGACGCCGACCCGCCCCGCGTAGACATCGGCCAGCAGGGACCTGCGCCTGAGCGCATAGTCCACCACCTGCCGCTGAATTCGCACGATCACCAGAGTAGCGGGGTTCGTATACCCGTGCCCATGGCATCGTTTGATCCGATCTCCCCGACCACCCCGGCTATTTTCGGGCCAATTCGGGTGTTTTCGCAGGTGGGGTGCGCCCCCGAAAAGCTCCTGCGCACCCCACTGCACTGACCTGCGCCGATGACGCCTGCGTCACATTCGACTGTGCGTAGATGTATCGCTCCGATATAGTTGGAAGTCGCATCCACGGTTAGGTCCGTTCGGCCGATCAGGTCGTCATAGTCAGGGAGTGAGGTCGGCAGTGCTCGAATTGGCGATTCTCGGCCTGCTCCTCGACGCGCCCATGCACGGTTACGAGCTGCGCAAGCGGTTGACGGGCCTGCTCGGAGCGTTCCGGGCCTTCTCCTACGGTTCGCTCTACCCGACGCTGCGCAGGATGCAGGCCGAC
Organism: Nocardia sp. NPDC058480; assembly: GCF_042720495.1. NCBI lineage: Bacteria > Bacillati > Actinomycetota > Actinomycetes > Mycobacteriales > Nocardiaceae > Nocardia > Nocardia sp. NPDC058480. Next base: position 439,101 of record NZ_JBHXMN010000003.1, read on the forward strand.
GGGCTGATCGCCGAGGAGCAACCGGTCGGCGCGCTCGCGCGTCGTGCGCGCCGCGTCTACCGGCTCACACCGGTCGGCCGGGAACGGTTCTCCGAACTCCTTGCCGACACCGGTCCGCAGAACTACACCGATGACGGCTTCGGCGTTCACCTGGCCTTCTTCAGCCGCACTCCCGCCGAGGCGAGGATGCGGATTCTGGAAGGCAGGCGACGTCAGGTCGAGGAGCGCCGAGAGGGACTGCGGGAAGCGATCAAGAAGGCCAGCGGGTCACTGGATCGCTACACCAAGCAGCTCCACCAGCTCGGATTGGAATCAAGCGAGCGCGAAGTGCGCTGGCTCAACGAGTTGATTGCGGCGGAGCAATCGACGAAGGCGGCACCACAGAAAGAGGGAAAGAGCGGCCATGAGTGATGTCAACAAGGTTGGATCCGGCGAAGTCCGCGTCGCGATCGTCGGTGTGGGCAACTGCGCGTCGTCGCTGGTGCAGGGCGTGCAGTACTACAAGGATGCCGACGAGAACCAGGTCGTTCCCGGCCTCATGCACGTCAAGTTCGGTTCCTATCACGTGCGCGACGTGAAGTTCGTGGCCGCGTTCGATGTCGACGCCAAGAAGGTCGGCTTCGACCTGGCCGAGGCCATCTTCGCCAGCGAGAACAACACCATCAAGATCTCCGATGTGCCGCCGACCGATGTGACGGTCCTGCGTGGCCCGACCCTCGACGGCATCGGCAAGTACTACGCGATGACCATCGAGCAGTCCGAGGCCCCCGCGGTCGACGTCGTCAAGGCGCTCAAGGACGCCAAGGTCGACGTGCTCGTTTCCTACCTGCCGGTGGGTTCGGAAGAGGCCGACAAGTTCTACGCGCAGTGCGCGATCGACGCGGACGTCGCCTTCGTCAACGCGCTGCCGGTCTTCATCGCCTCCGACCCGGTCTGGGCGAAGAAGTTCACCGACGCCGGTGTCCCGATCGTCGGTGACGACATCAAGTCCCAGGTCGGCGCGACCATCACCCACCGCGTGATGGCCAAGCTGTTCGAAGACCGCGGCGTGGTGCTCGACCGCACCTACCAGCTCAATGTCGGCGGCAACATGGACTTCAAGAACATGCTCGAGCGTGAGCGTCTGGAGTCGAAGAAGGTCTCCAAGACCCAGGCCGTCACGTCGAACCTCACCGGTTCGCTCGCGGGCAAGGTTCACGACCGCAACGTCCACATCGGTCCCTCGGACTACGTGGAGTGGCTCGACGACCGCAAGTGGGCCTACGTGCGCCTCGAGGGCCGCGCCTTCGGTGACGCCCCGCTGAACCTGGAGTACAAGCTCGAGGTGTGGGACTCGCCGAACTCGGCCGGCATCATCATCGACGCCGTCCGCGCGGCGAAGATCGCCAAGGACCGCGGCATCGGCGGACCGGTCATCCCGGCCTCGGCCTACCTGATGAAGTCCCCGCCGGAGCAGATCGCTGACGATGTCGCGCGCACTCAGTTGGAAGCGTTCATCATCGGCGCTGATTAATCAGTCGAAGCAGAAGGCCGGGTGCGCGAATTGCGTACCCGGCCTTTTTGTTCGGTGTACCAGTGTGGGTTGGCTGGCGGAGCCCCAGGTTTGAGTAGTCCGGGAGGCGCTGGCTGTGTTTATTGGAGCGCTGGCGCGCTCGAGCGCGGCCCCTGGGGGGCCGCGAGTTAGCCACCGTTGCTAGAGGCTGCGCCTCGGACGCAACGGCGGCTAACTCGCGGCCGGGCCGCTACGCCGCTGCGCGGCGGACCCTCCTCGAGGTCGGGTCGTTGTGGCTGATTTATCGACGAAGGCCGGGACTCAGGGTATTGCCCTGGGGCCCGGCCTCTTTCGTCGCTCTCAGTCCAGGGAGACGTATACCTCGACGCTGGTCGGGCCGGTGTAGCGCTCCAGCTCCGCCGTGTGCGAGCGGGTGATGGTGCCCGCGTTCTCGGCCTTGATCACCTGGGCCCAGGCGGTGCGCAGCAGATCGTAGGGCTTGTCCGAGACCACGAACTTGGCGTAGCGCCCCGCGGGAATGCGGGTGAGCACGTCGCCTTCGTCGATGTCGTCCAGCCCGGCGACCTCGTAGCCGAGCACGGCCACCGCGTGATCGTTCTGGCCGATATAGGCAGCCGCGCGGGGAACCGGCTTCTCCCGCGACAAATACCGATCCCAGGTGAAATTCACCAGATCAAGATCGCGTGCGGTCACCTCACGCCCGGCCAGCGGCACCGTGAGACCGGCGATCAAACCGTCGTCGAGGGTGACGATTTCGAAATCCACGGCCATCAGCTGTCCTTCTCATCGATCAGCGAAACGAAGATCTCGACCGTGCGCTCGTCGGGATACTGCTCGCAATCGCCGGTATAGGCGCGCACGAATTCGTCCGCTGCCTCCGCGTCCCACACCTGGCGCCACAGCCCGACGATGGTGTCGCCGAGATTGTCGCCACTGGCCACGAATCGCGCGTAGCGGCCCGCCGGGATCCGGCCGAGCACGTCGCCCGCCTGCAGGTCGGCGAGAGTTTTGCACTCGTAGCCGACGATGTGAGTGAGGTAGGAGTTGATCTCCGGCGCGAAATCGACATAGCCCGTCGCGACCGGGCCCGGTAACGTCCTCGTCCGCAGGTTCGCCCACGCCTCGACCACCTTGGCGCGGCGCGGCCCCTCGACGGCGAGCGCTGGGCTGCGAAGCACCGTGCCCGCGATCAGCGTCTCGGGACGGTCAACGACATTGAAATCCACCTGCGTAGCCCCTATGTCTAGTGTCGTCGCATGTCGGTACCGACCGCACATCCTCCCGTATCGGTCCGACAGGTTCCGCGCCGGGATCATTCGACCCCTGGTCGGGCGGTTCGCGCTCTGGGCAACGATGTTGCCATGTCCCTAGGGTAGCCGGGTGTGGGTGCGCCAACTCGTGATCTATCGCGGCCCTTCACCACCGAGTCCGGGGAACAACTCACCGGGGACCGGTGGGTTCGGTGCGGGCGGGATGATGATCAACGGCGGTGGCGCCGGAGTGTTCGGCGCGTTCGTCGGCGGACCGAAGATGTCGAAGCCACGGCCCTGCGTCGGCGCAGGCCCGGTACCCGGCACCGGAACCAGTGGCGGGCTCGGCAACGGTGGTGCGTCGAACTGTTCGACCGGTGTCCCCGCCAGCGCGGCGTCCATCGACTGCTTCCAGATGTCGGCGGGCAGTCCCGAACCCCACACGGCCCCACCGCGACCGGTGCGCAGCGCCTGGGGCTGCTCGGTGCCCACCCACACCGCGGTGGACAGCGAGGGCGTGTACCCGACCATCCACGCGTCCTTGTTGTCCTTGGTCTCGCCGAGCTGGGTGGTTCCGGTCTTGCTCGCCGACTGCCTGCCGTCGGCGAGCCCGTGGCCGTTGGAGTAGTTGGCGATCGGCAGCATCGCCGACGTAGTCGCATCGGCGATCTCGGCGGAGATCCGCCGCTCGGGCTCTGAATGTCGCTTGCCCGTCGCGGTTTCCCAGCTGCGGTCGAGCAGCACCCGCCCGTCACCGGTGCTCACCTTCTGCACGAAGTACGGCTGGTGATAGACACCGGAGGCGGCCAGCGTCGCGTACGCCGACGCCATGTCGATGGGGCGAACCAGATACTGCCCGAGCACGATCCCGTTGAGCGGGTAACCGTCCGGTTCGGCGAGGGTGACGCCGTCGACGCCGGGAATGTACTCGGGGATGCCCGCCAGGTGCGCGGCCTCGGCGATCGAGCGCGGGCCGTCGGCCATCGTCATGGTGAGCCGGTAGAAGCTGGTGTTCAGTGAGCGTTTGAGCGCCTCGGCGAGCGAGCAGCGCCCGCACGAGTCGCCCTCGACATTGGTGATCTCGGTACCGCGGTCGGTGATGGGCGAGCTGTCCATCGCCCGCGTTACCGGAATGCCTTGCCGTTGCGCGGCCACGAGCGCGAAAACCTTGAACGCGGAACCTGTTTGGAGCGGCGCCTGCGCGAAATCGAACCCGGCCCCGTCCTCACCGCCGTAATAGGCGCGCACCGCCCCGCTGCGCGGATCGATCGACACCACCGCCGAGCGCAGTTCCGGTGGCTGCCACGACAACCGTTCACGCACCGAATCGACCGCGCCCGCCTGCGCTGCGGCGTCGATGGTGGTGGTGATCTGCAATGCGCCCGTGTTGATGTCGGCGTCGTCGAGGCCCGCGGCACGCAATTCGCGCAGCACCTGGGTGCGGATATGCCCTTCCGGTCCGAGCGTGGCCGCCTCCACGGGCACATCGTCGAGCGGGATGATCGGCGGGAACACCGTCGCGTCACGGTCGCCGGGCGCGAGCACGCTCATCTCGACCATCCCGTCGAGCACGTATTGCCAGCGCGCCCGCAACTGGTCGAAATGGTTCTCCGGGTCGAGCACCGAGGGCGAGCGGATCACGGCCGCCAGCACCGCGCCCTCGGCGAGGGTCAACGCAGGCACCGGCTTGTCGAAATAGGCCTTCGAAGCGGCCGCGATCCCGTACGCCCCGCGCCCGTAGTAGATGGTGTTGAGGTAGGCGGCCAGGATCTCGTCCTTGCTCCACTGCCGTGCCATCTTGGCCGCGATGATCAGCTCCCGCATCTTGCGGGTGACGGTGCGTTCGGAGCTGAGGAAGGCGTTCTTCACGTACTGCTGGGTGATCGTCGAGCCGCCGCCCGCATTGTCCTGACCGGTCATATTGTCGCGGGCGGCGCGCAGGAAGCCGCTGGTCGAGTAACCGGCGTTGGTATAGAAGGTGCGGTCTTCGGCCGCCAGCACGGCGTCACGCACCGGATACGGCACCTCGGTGAGCGGAATGGGAATCCGATTACCCTGTGGCGGAATGAATTTCGTCAGCACCGTGGTGCCGTCGGCGGCCAGCACGGTGGCGGGCTGCTCGACCGCGACCTCGGCCGGTTCGGGGATCTCCGAACTCCAATACACCGCGACGAACAGCAGCGCGGGCACACACACGAAGATCACGAACAACGCGAGCAGCAGCCGCCGGATGCGCTGACCCCTGGTGCGCGGCTTACGTTCGGCGGGCGGTTCGTCGGTGCCGAGCCGTGCGGCCTGTTCCCGCCGCGCGGCTCCCTTGTCCCGGGGCCCGTCGGTGGCGGCCAGTCGCGCCGCTTGTGCCCGTCGCGCCGCGCCTTTACTCGGCTTCTGCTCATTCGCCAGTGGATCGCGGAACCCGGCAATCGAGGTGTACGGCGCGTCCGGATCGGAACGGCCGCGCCCGCGCTGGGAGGCCACACCATCTCCTTTCGGAGGGAGCAGAAGAACTCACCTGCACCGACGTCGATATCGGTGCAGGCGACTCTACCCGGCGGTGGCCGCAGTTCCCGGCAGGTCAGCTCTTGACGCCACCCGCGGTGAGACCGGAGATGATGCGACGCTGGAATATCAGCACCATGATCACCAGCGGCACGGTGACGATCACGCCCGCCGCCATGATCGCCGCGTACGGCTGCACCAGCGGGTCGTTGCCCGAGAAACTCGCGATGGCGACCGTCACCGGCTTGGTGTCATCACCCGACAGCAGCCGGGCCAGCAGATACTCGTTGATCGCTGCGATGAACGCCAGGATCGCGGTGGTGAACACCGCGGGCGCGGCCAGCGGCAGCATGATCAACCGGAAGGCCTGGAACTTGCTCGCGCCGTCGATGCGCGCGGCCTCTTCGAGCTCCCACGGCAGTTCGGCGAAGAACGAGGCCAGGATGTAGACCGTCATCGGCAGTACGAACGAGATGTTCGGGATGATCATCGCCTGGTACTGGCCGATCCAGCCCAGATCGGTGAACAGCTGGAACAGCGGCGTCACCAGCACGACGGCCGGGAACATCGACGCCGACAGGATCAGCCCCGAGACCAGGTACTTGCCCGCGAACGTCATCCGGGCCAGCGCGTAGGCCGCGAGCACACCGAGCAGCAGCGCGATGGCCGTGGTCGCCGAACCGATGATCACACTGTTGAGCAGCGCCTTGCCGAAGTCGTTGCCGCGGCTGGTGTCGAAGGCGTTGCGGAAGTTCTCCAGCGTCACGTGGGTCGGCCACGGCGTGCTGTCGAAGGTGTGGGCCGGGTCGCGGAACGCCACCACGGCCATCCAGTAGAACGGCCCGAGTCCCCACACCAGCACGATGGCGACACCGAGGTAGAGCCGCACCGTGCCGAACCGCTTGCGCCACGACACCGGCTGCACCGGCACCGTCTTCGACTCGGCGGCGGGTTCTTTCGTCATCGACATGCTCATCAGTTCGCCTTCCGCTGTTCTTCCTGCGTGCGAACAGCGTTGGCGCCGAGCACCTTCACCAGTACGAACGCAACGGCGAAGACGAGCAGGAAGGTGATCACCGACAGTGCCGCGGCGCTGTTGGGACCTTGGCGCACCTGGTCGACCACCAGGATCGACAGGGTGTTCGTCGACGGGTTACCGAGCGTCATGATCGCGGGCAGGTCGTAGATGCGCAGCGTGTCCATGGTGCGGAACAGGACCGCGACCAGCAGTGCGGGCTTGAGTAGCGGCAGCGTGATGTGGACGAACCGCTGCCAGGCAGTCGCGCCGTCGACTTTGGCCGCCTCGTACACGTCGGCCGGAATCACTTGCAGCCCAGCCAGAATCAGCAGCGCCATGAACGGCGTCGTCTTCCACACGTCGGCCGCGATCACCGCGAACCGCGACGCCCACATGTCCGAGGTCCACAGGATGTTCGTGCCGAGCACCCGGTTCACCACGCCGTCGTACTGGAACATGAACTCCCACAGTCGTGCTGTGACCGCGGTGGGAATCGCCCACGGAATCAGCACGGCGGCGCGCAACAGCGCCCGACCGCGGAAGGTCTTGCCCATCACCATGGCCATGCCGAGCCCGAGCAGGGCCTCGATCGAGACCATCACCACGGTGAAGAACAGGGTGATCCCGACCGCCGACCAGAACTGCGAGCCGAGCGTGCCGGTGGGGCACGGCACCGTGCCGTTCAGCGACGCGCACTGCTGCATCAGCCAGTGCGTGTAGTTGCTGAATCCGGCGCTGCCACCCTCGACGAACATCCCGGTGGCCGGGTCGATGCCGGAGTCCTTCGAGAAGGACATCCAGATCGCCTCGACCACCGGATATCCGATGACAACGGCCAGCGCGACGAGCACAGGCGCGACGAACAGCCACGCCTTGCCGGATTGTCGCAGTTCCAGCGCTAGCCCGCGCTGCTTGGCTCCCGAAGGATCCGACACCGTTACTACTCTCCTACGGTCTGGTCGGGTCCGCTGCGCGTACCGCTACGAACCGGCGGTCTCGATGCCCTTTTGCATGCCCGCGACTGCATCGTCGACAGACTTGGCACCGGTGAGTGCAGCATAAGCGTTGTCCTGGATGGCCTTCGACACCGCGGGATAGAACGGGGTCACCGGACGCGGCACCGCGCTGGCGATGGACTCCTTCAGCGCGGGCAGGTACGGCATCTTCGCGATCAGGGCCGGGTCGTCGTAGAGCGAGGAGCGCACCGAGGGCAGCGAGCCCGAGGCGATGATCTGCTGCGCCTCTTCGCTGATCAGGTAGCGCACGAAGTCGGCGGCGGTGGCCTTGTTCTTGGAGAACGCGCTGATCGCGGCGTTGTAGCCGCCGAGGGTCGAGGCGCCGACGCCGGTGTTGCCCGGCAGCGGGGCGACGCCGAACTTGTCCTTCACCGCGGAGCCGTCGGCGTTGGCCTGGCCGTACAGGTAGGGCCAGTTACGCAGGAACAGCAGCTTGCCCGACTCGAACGCGGCGGCGCTCTCACCTTCCTTGAAGGTGATGGCTTCCTTGGGGATGTCACCGTTCTTGTAGGCGTCGACGAGGACCTTCAGGCCCGCCTTCGACTCCGGGCTGTTCACGGTGGGGGTCTTGCCGTCGGCGCCGACGAAGCTGCCGCCGTAGGCGTTGATGATCTCGGAGGTGTTCACGGTCAGGCCCTCGTAGGGGGCGAGCTGACCGGCGTAGCAGCCGATGTTGTTGTCGCGGGCCACCTGGCACTGACCGAGCATCTCGGTCCAGGTCTTCGGCGGGTTGGGCACCAGGTCCTTGCGGTAGTACAGCAGGCCGCCGTTGGTGTTCTTCGGTGCCGCGTACAGCTTGCCGTTGTAGGTGGCGCTGGCCACGGTCGGCGGGAGCAGGGGCGCGGTGTCGATCGCGAAAGTGTCCTCGAGCGGCTGGATCCAGCCCTTGGCCGCGAACTCGGCGGTGTTCGGCACGTCGAGGGCGACCACGTCGTAGCCGTCCTGCTTGGCACGGAAGTGCTCGGCGAGGTCGTCGTGCTGCTGGGTGCCGTCGGCGGACTGCTCCTTGAACGTCACCTGCTCGTTCGGGTGCGCGGCGTTCCAGCGGTCGATGAGCTGTTTGACCACACCGGTTTCGGTGGTGTCCTTACCTTCGACGTAGGTGATCGGGCCGCGGCCCGTCAGGTTCTGGTCGAGCGCGTTGCCACCGTCGTCACTGGCGCAACCACTGGCGAACGTCGCGGTGAGCAACGCGATCGAGGCAGCAGCCATCGTCGCTCTGGGGACAAACTTCAAGGCCATCGCAGACACTCCAGGGTCAAGACGTGAGCAGCAGCACACCCGTGCGGTGCAACAGGCAACATACAGTATTCGCGGCGGGCCGGGGCCCGCGTGTTCTCGGCCCTGTGGGCCTCGATCTTCCCTCCCTACGGGCACTCCTTCGTCGCACCCTTCGGTCAGTCCAGATCGAGGCGGCCGAGAACGGGCACAGACTTACACAGTTTTTCTGTCGGCGGGGTGGCTTAGGGTCAATGCTTGTGACAAGTCCTTCGACCGCTGGTATGCCCGATCGGATGCTCACCCGCATCGGTGGTTTGCTGCGCAAGGCCGAGTCGACCGACAACGCGCACGAGGCCGAGGCCTTCCTCGCCGCGGCCCAGCGGCTGGCGACGAAATCCTCGATCGATCTCGCCGTGGCGCGCTCGCATGTGGCCTCACGTGAGCGCAGGTCGGTGCCGGTGCAGCGGATCATCCCGATCGGTGAACCGGGCCGAAAAGGCCTGCGCACCTATGTCCAGCTGTTCGTCGCGATCGCGGGTGCCAACGATGTTCGCTGCGATGTCGCCCGCACTTCCGCCCAGGTCTACGCCTACGGCTTCGCCGCCGACATCGATACCTGTGAAGCGCTGTATGCGAGCCTGCTCATCCAGATGGTCCGAGCCTCCGACCACTACATCAAATCCGGTGCCTACCGCGAGGCCACGGTCGTCAAAGTTGTCGCCGAGAAGCGGCTCGGCCGTACCGTTCGCCGACGAGTCGAGGTGCCGGTGGCGGGGGTGACAGCGCGGCTGAACTTCCAGATGGCCTTCGCCGCCCGAATCGGCGCTCGCCTCGCCGCGGTGAAAGCCGAAGTGGTCGCCGAGGAATCCGTCGTCGAATCGACCGGCACCGCCCTGGCTCTGCGCGACAAGGAGGTCGCGCTCACCGACTTCTACACCGCTACCTCCGAAGCGCGCGGAACGTGGCGAGGCCCCCAAACCTCCACGGGTCATTCCGCCGCGGCTCGACGAGCGGGCGACCGGGCGGGTCGCACCGCACGCTTGGGCACCTCGCCCGAGCTCCCCGCCGCTCGCGGAAAGCTCACCGGCAGATGATGGCCGCGCGCCGCGATCAGGTAGCGACCAGGCAGTCGCGCACAGCGGCAAAGGGGCCGTGCGGTGCGGGCAGGCGGTCGATATCGATTCGGCTCCGGCCCGAATCGGCCAGTCGGGTCGGAACAGTTTGTGTCCGAGGCTGAGTCGGGTCGGCAGCGCGACGGTCAGCGCGCCAGGGTCTATGACGGTGAGCAGTTGGTGCGTGGGGTGTTCGACCGGGCCGACGAGTTCGGGCATCGGACGGTGGAGGTCTACGGCTCCCAGCTGACCCTGCCGGTGGAGCGACGCTTTGCCTCGGTTGATTCGGTGCAGACCTATGTCGACAAAGTGTTGGCACTGAATTGGGTTCGTGCGCAATGGGAACGGGCCGCGGTATCGGTCCGTGTCCGCGCCCGTGGTGGTGCCGCAGCAGCCCACTACGAGCCCGAAACCGCCGTCCTGGCCGTTCCGCTACACACCGGCTCCACCGCTTGGGCCCTGCGCGAACTCGTGGTTCTCCACGAACTCGCCCATCACCTATCGTCCGATTCAGAAGAGGCCCCCCACGGTCCCGAATTCTGCACCCGCTATGTCGAATTGGTCGACGGTGTGATCGGTCCGGAGGCTGCTTTGCTCATCCGTGCGACCTTTGCCGGATGTGGTGTTCGGTTCGGCTGAGGAGGTGGGGGCACACCGGGGTTAGTGGTTCGGGGGTGGTTTACATGGCTGTATTTTTGGAGCGCTGGCGCGCTCGAGCGGGGCCCCTGAGGCCCCGATCTTCCCTCCCTACGGGCACTCCTTCGTCGCACCCTTCGGTCAGTCCAGATCGGGGCGGGCCCCTTTGGGTAGGGACTTACAGGGGCTTACCCGTTTCGAGTAGTGCGGTGACTCGCTCGTAGCGGCGCAGCCACCAGTCGACTCGGTCGGGATCGGGGTGGCGGTACTTGTCGAGCAATGCGGGATCGGGCTCGGGTGGTGTGGTGGGGACGGGCAACCATCCGTTTACCGGTAGCAGCGACTCCGCGACCAGATCGCCCTCGAATAGTGCGAGAGTGCCCAGGCCGCAGGCGAATTCGAGGTCGGGCAGCGCGCCTGCCAATGCCAGTTGTGCGGACAGTCCGACGCTGGTCTCGAGCGCCGACGAGACAACGGTCGGCAGCCCAGCCGCGCTGGCAACCGCCAACGACCGCCGAACCCCGCCCAAAGGCGTGCACTTCAGCACCGCCACATCAGCAGCCCCCGCCACCGCTACCCGCATCGGATCCTCCGCCCGCCGAATCGATTCGTCGGCAGCGATCGGCACCGAAACCCGCCGCCGAACCTCGGCCAATTCCTCGATCGTCGAACACGGCTGCTCGACATATTCCAAACCCCCGGCGGCCCTGTCGAGTTCACCGATATTGCGAACGGCCGTCTCCACATCCCACACCGCGTTCGCATCGACTCGAATGGCTCCCGAGTCCCCGATCGCCTCGCGCACCGCCGCCACTCGAGCCAGATCCTCGGCAAGCGAATCAGGGTGGTCGGCCACTTTCACTTTGGCTGTCGCGCAACCGGAGTCCCGAACAATCTTTCTCGCGCGCACGGGATCAACAGCGGGCACAGTGCAATTCACCGGAATTCGATCACGCACCGGCGCCGGCCAGCCGACTGTCACCTGTTCGACAGCGGTAGCCAACCACCCGGCTGCTTCTCGATCGTCATACTCGGGAAACGCGCAGAACTCTCCCCAGCCCAATTCCCCTCGAATCAACATCCCCTCGCGCACAGTGATCCCCCGAAACCGTGTCCGCAACGGAATCGCATAAACAAACAGGTCGGCGCTCACCCGACCGATCGTAGAACTCGCCTGCGCGTGCGTGATTCCGCGGTCGGCTGCACCGCTGGTCGGCAGACCTTCTCGGTGGTGACGGCGTGTTGACAGCCGAGGTGAAACGGCGGCGCTCGTGGTGAGCGCCGCCGTTCCGGTTCATAAGCGTTCGATGATGGTGGCGTTGGCGAGACCGCCGGCTTCGCACATGGTTTGCAGTCCGTAGCGCGCTCCGCGCTGCTGCATCGCGTGTACCAGTGTGGTCATCAATCGTGCTCCGGAGGCGCCCAGCGGATGCCCGAGGGCGATCGCCCCACCGTTGACGTTGACCCGGCTCATATCCACGCCGGTCTCCTTCGCCCACGCCAGCACAACCGGCGAGAACGCCTCGTTGATCTCGAACAGGTCGATATCACCGAGCTCGAGCCCCGCCCGCCGCAGCACCTTCTCGGTAGCCGGGATGACCGCGGTGAGCATGAGCAGCGGGTCGTCGCCCGCGACGGAGAAGCTATGCAGCCGGGCCAACGGACGCAGGCCGAGCTGTTCGGCGCGTTCGCCGGACATGATCAGCACCGCGGAGCTACCGTCGCTGACCTGGCTGGCCGAGGCGGCGGTGATCTCCCAGCCGATCTGGGGGAAGCGGGCCGCCATCGTGGGGTCGTAGTAGGCGGGCTTCAGTTTCGCAAGGGTCTCGATGGTGCTGCCGACCCTGATTCCCTCATCGGTGTTCAGCCCGTTGATCGACGCGAGTTCGTTCGCGAAGAGCCCGTCCTTGGTTGCCCGCGCGGCCTTTTCGTGACTCGCGAGCGCGAATTCGTCGAGCTGGGTCCGCGTCAGACCCCACTTCGCGGCAATGAGTTCGGCGCTGATCCCCTGCGGGACGAGGTCGTCGGGATATCGCTCGGCGAACCCGATGCCCGACAAGTCGGTGGCCCCGACCATGTTGGCGCCCATGGGAACTCGCCCCATCGATTCCACGCCCGCGGCGACCACGATGTCGTAGGCCCCCGCGATAACCCCTTGCGCCGCGAAGTGAATCGCCTGCTGACTGCTACCGCACTGCCGATCCACCGTCGTGGCAGGCACGGATTCCGGATACCCGGCGGCCAGCGCGGCCCGCCGAGTCATATTCGACCCTTGTTCCCCGACCTGGGTGACGATGCCGCCGATCACATCGTCGATCAGCACCGGATCGATCCCGCTGCGCTCGACGACCGCCCGCAGGCTGTGCGCCAGTAGATCAACAGGATGAACGTCGTGAAGTGCGCCGTTCGGCTTGCCCCGCCCGATCGGGGTGCGTGCCGCTTCGACGATGACCGCGTCTCGCATGGAAGTCCTCTTTCGACAACACTGACTCTAGTTGACAATAGCCAGCTTAGATCCTAACTATCATCGACTCAAGTCAGATTGGCTATGATGTCTCTCATGGCAGCCGTGATGGAAGGACCTCTGGCCGATCTCAGTAGATGGGACACGGCAGGCTGCTCCATCGCCAGAGCCATGGACCTCATCGGCACCCGCTCCGCGATGCTCATCCTGCGCGAGGCCTACTACGGCACCAGCCGCTTCGACGGCTTCGCCAGCCGAGTGGGCATCACCGACGCCGCCGCCGCGGCCCAACTCCGCAAACTCACCGCCGCGGGCCTCCTGGAAAAACGCCCCTACCAGGAAGAAGGCAAACGCACCCGGCACGAGTACGCCCTCACCCACATGGGCCGAGACCTACTCCCCGCGGTAGTGGCCCTCTGGCAATGGGGCGACGCCTACCTCCAGCCGGGCCCCCCACCCCTGCTGCGGGTAGACGCCGAAACCGGCGCCCCGGTCCGCGCCGACCTGCGCACCCCCGACGGCACCGAGATCCCCCTCGAACGCCTGGCCGTCCGGGTCAACCAGGACTACCTCCGCGACCGCGACGAGCGCCGAAAGAAGAAGCTGGACAGCTAGGCGCTGAACACGCCGATGGTCACATCTTCGGTGCCGAGAGCCTGGAACAGGCTGACCCACAACAGCACCACCGGTTCGGTACTGCGGGCGGTGTTCAGGGCGCCGAGGTCGATCAGTTGTTCGTCGGCCCAGCCGAAGGAGTTCAGCAGCTGTGCCACCTGCTTCTTGGCGTCGGCGTCATCGCCGCTGAGAAAGATGTTGTGCTGGCCGGGGATTCGGGTCGGGTCCACCATCACCTGATTGTTGGTGGTGTTGAGCGTCTTCACCACGCGGGTGCCGGGGAAGGCCTGCTGGATTTCCTCGGCGACGCTGCCCGCCTCGGGGACAACGAGTGTGGGTGGAAAGCCCTGTGAGAAGTCGAGTGCGTTGGAAACGTCGACGATGATCTTGTCCGCGAGGTTGTCCGCCCCGGCCGCGGTGAGCGCGGCCACCGATACCGTGCCCGACGTGGCGTTCACGATCAGCTCCGCCGCAGCCGCCGCATCGGCGAAAGTGCCGTGTGCCCCACCGGTTTCGGCTGCCCACGCGGCGGCGTCGGCATTGTCGGCCGTGCGCGATCCCATCGTCACGGTGTGCCCGACCTCGACCAGCTTGCTCGCCAGCCGTCGGCCGACCTGACCGGTGCCGAGTACTGCTATGCGCATGTCACTACCTCATGTCGGCGAACCGGCCCGGCGATCACCGGGCCGTGCATCAGCATAGGGCCGGACCAGGTATCGAGCCGCGTGTCTACGCGTACAGCGGAATCGTTAGCGGGCGACTCGATCGACGAGCCGCCCGCGTCATTCGAATCAGCGCAGGCGCTGGCCGTCGACACTGAAGAAATACACGTGTTCGGGGTCGGCCGTCAGGCAGAGGCGTTCGCCCTTGGACGGCGGGTTACGCCAATCCACGCGCGCCACAATCGTTTCCCCGGTCTGGCCGCTGGCACCCGCGGAGACCGCGCGGCCGTAGACGTAGGCGTCGGAGCCGAGCTCCTCCACCACGTCGACCTCCATTTCGAGGCCGCCGTCGCCGACCTCGAGGTGTTCGGGGCGGATGCCGAGCACCACGGAGCCCTCGCCCGCGTCGGCCACCGCGCGCGGCACCCGCACCGGGTACCCACCGATGGTGACGGTTCCGTCGTTGACGGGCAGCGTGAACAGATTCATCGCGGGCGAACCCATGAACCCGGCGACGAACATGTTCGCCGGATCGCGGTAGAGGTCGCGCGGGGAGGCGCACTGCTGGAGCAGGCCGTCCTTGAGGACCGCGACGCGGTCGCCCATCGTCATCGCCTCGACCTGGTCGTGGGTGACGTAGACCGTGGTGGTGCCGAGCCGCCGCTGCAGCTGGGCGATCTGGGTACGGGTCTGCACGCGCAGCTTGGCGTCGAGGTTCGACAGCGGCTCGTCCATCAGGAACACCCGCGGCTGCCGCACGATCGCGCGTCCCATCGCCACCCGCTGACGCTGACCGCCGGACAGCGCCTTCGGCTTGCGATCGAGGTACTGCTCGAGGTCGAGCAGTTTGGCTGCCTCGAGCACGCGCTCGTCGCGCTCGGCCTTGGACACCTTGGCCAGCTTCAGCGCGAAACCCATGTTCTCCGCGACCGACATGTGCGGGTAGAGCGCGTAGTTCTGGAACACCATCGCGATATCGCGATCCTTGGGCTCGGCGTGGGTCACGTCCTTGTCGCCGATCCGGATGCACCCGCCGTTGACCTCCTCGAGGCCGGCCAGCATGCGCAGCGAGGTCGATTTGCCACACCCCGAGGGGCCGACGAGCACCAGGAATTCGCCGTCGGCGATCTCCAGGTCGAGTGCGTCGACCGCGGGTTTGGTGGCACCGGCATAGAGCCGGGTAGCGCGGTCGAAAGTCACGGTAGCCATGCGTAGATCAACATCCCATCCCGGCAGGAACGTGCCGGACGATCCGAGTAGTGGGTCGGGAGGGATCGTAGCGGCCATCGATGGCGCCGGGTAGCCTCGGTCGCGGAGCCAACCCGAGCCCTCTAGGAGCCAACGGTATGAGTCGTCCGGTGCGTATCGGAGTCCAGCTTCAGCCCCAGCATGCGCCCGATTACGGGCTCATTCGCGATGCCGTATTGCGGGCCGAGGACGCCGGAGTCGACATTGTCTTCAACTGGGATCACTTCTTCCCGCTCACCGGTGACCCCGCGGGCGCGCATTTCGAGTGCTGGACGATGCTCGGTGCCTGGGCGGAGCAGACCGAGCGGGTCGAGCTCGGCGCATTGGTGACCGGCGGCGGCTACCGCAATCCCGACCTGCTCGCCGATATGGCGCGCACGGTGGACAACATCAGCGGCGGCAGGCTGATCCTCAGCATCGGCGCGGGCTGGTTCGAGCGTGACTACGACGAATACGGCTACGAGTTCGGCACACCGGGCAGCAGACTGAAACTGTTGAAGGACAGCATGTCTCGCATCACCGCCCGGCTCGCGAAGCTGAATCCGCCACCGGTCAGGGAGATCCCGATCCTGATCGGCGGCGGCGGTGAGCGCAAAACGCTGCGGCTGGTCGCCGAGTACGCCGACATCTGGCATTCCTTCGCCGACGCGGCGACCCTGGTGCACAAGAACAAGGTCCTGGCCGAGCACGCGGCCGACGTCGGCACCGATGAGTCAAGAATCGAACGCTCGGTGCCGTGGCGGGGGCGCGACGGCGCGAAGGCGCTGCACGACGCCGGTGCCACCCTGTTCACCGTCGGTGTCTCCGGTCCCGACTACGACCTCACCCCGGTGCACCACGCCATCGAATGGCGAGATGACGTGAACCCCTCGCTGCTCGAGGGCCTCGCATAAGCCCTGACCACCCCGTGGCGCCGCGATGCGCAACCTTCGATGTGCAAGGTTGCGACTAGGGTCTATCGGCATGGCAGGTGTACGAACTCGGGCGCGGATCGCTGCCCTCTTGCTCCTCGTCGGTGTCGCGGCGACCGGTTGCGGTGGCTCCGACAGCAGCTCGGCGCGCGATCTCTGTTCCCCACCCGGGCCGTCAGCTGCCGCCGCCGCACCGACCAATCTGGCCGCGGGCGAGACGGCGGGCGCCGACCGCTACACCACCGCGACAACGGCACCGGTCGACTCGATCGACACCGCGAAACTCGGTCTGCTCAACCCGGGCACCCTGAGCGTCGGCACCCTGTCCGACGCGCCGCCGAGCATCTGCGTCAACGGGCAGGGCGTCTTCACCGGCTTCGACAATGAACTTCTCACCGCGATCGGCGCGAAACTCGGTCTGCGCGTAGAGTTCTCCGGCACCGAGTTCGCCGGTCTGCTCGCCCAGGTGGCGGGCAAGCGCTTCGATGTGGGTTCGTCCAACATCACCACCACCGATGCCCGCCGCGAACTCGTCGGCTTCACCAACGGCTACGACTTCGGCTACTTCTCCCTGGTCGTCCCGCAGGGCAGCGCGGTGAAGGGCTTCGGCGACCTGAACCAGAGCTCGCGCATCGCGGTGGTGCAGGGCACCGTGCAGGACGAATTCGTGGTGAACCAGCTGAAGCTGGATCCGGTGAAGTTCCCCGACTACAACACCGCCTACGCGAACCTGAAGTCCGGCCAGGTCGACGCCTGGGTCGCACCGTCGGCGCAAGCCGAGGGCGCGATCAAGCCCGGCGACGGAATCGTGGTCTCGCAGAACACCTTCAGCCTCGACAACTTCGTCGGCTACGCGGTGGCCGAGAACAACCAGCCCCTGATCGACGCGCTCAATTCCGGCTTGGACGCGGTGATCGCCGACGGCACCTACGCCCGCCTCTACGCCGACTGGGTGCCACGCGAACTGCCGCCGGGCTGGAAGCCCGGTTCGAAAGCCGCACCCACACCCCAACTTCCGGACTTCAATGCGCTCGCGGCCGAGAATCAGCCTGCCGATACCGAACAGGTCGCACAGAAGTCGACCATGCAACAGCTGAAGGACACCTTCTTCGACTGGTCGTTGTACCGCAAGGCGTTTCCCGATCTGATCAAGACCGGTCTGCCGAATACTCTGATCCTGGCAGTGGTTTCGGGTGTCCTCGGCACCGTGATCGGCATGCTGCTCGCGGTGATGGGTATTTCCCGCACCCGCTGGTTGCGCTGGCCGGCCCGCGTCTACACCGACATCTTCCGTGGCCTGCCCGCCGTGGTGATCATCCTGCTCATCGGCCTCGGCATCGGTCCGGTGGTCCGCAATATCACCGGCGGTAACCCGTACTGGCTCGGCGCGGTGGCGCTGGCCCTGCTCTCGTCGGCCTATATCGGCGAGATCTTCCGCTCGGGCATCCAGTCGGTGGAGCCCGGTCAGCTCGAAGCCGCGCGCGCCATCGGTTTCGGGTACCGCCAGTCGATGACGCTGGTGGTGATCCCGCAGGGCGTGCGCCGGGTGCTGCCCGCGCTGATGAACCAGTTCATCGCGCTGATCAAGGACTCGTCGCTGATCTACTTCCTCGGCCTGCTCGCCTCCCAGCGTGAGCTGTTCGCCGTCGGCCGCGACCTCAATGCCCAGACCGGCAATCTGTCCCCGCTGGTCGCCGCGGGCCTGATGTATCTGGTGCTCACCATCCCGCTCACCCACCTGGTGAACTACATCGACCAGCGCATGCGCACCGGCAAACCCACTCCCGCCGACCCGATCGAGCAGGCAGTCATCACAGAAGGGCGAGGGGCATGAGTGCATCGCTGACCGGCACCGGGCTCAACTTGACGCTCGGCAACAACCACATCCTGCGCGGTGTCGATATCCACGTCGAGGCAGGCCACGCCACCACCGTCATCGGCCCGTCGGGCTCGGGTAAATCGACCCTGCTGCGCGTGCTCAACCGCCTGCACGAACCCGATTCCGGTGACGTGCTCCTCGACGGCAAGTCGGTGCTCGAAGACAACCCCGACAAGCTGCGCCAGCGCATCGGCATGGTCTTCCAGCAGTTCAACCTGTTCCCGCACAAGACCGTCGCCGACAACATCGTCCTCGGCCCCCGCAAACTGCGCGGCCTGTCCGCCGACGAGGCCCGCGCGCTGGCGATCGAGCAGCTCGAGATCGTCGGCCTGGCCGATAAGGCCGACGCCAGGCCCGCTTCACTGTCGGGCGGCCAGCAGCAGCGCGTGGCCATCGCCCGCGCGCTGGCCATGAAACCGGAGCTGATGTTCTTCGACGAGGCCACCTCCGCGCTGGACCCGGAGCTGGTCAAGGGCGTGCTCGCGCTGATGGCCGAGCTCGCCGCCGGTGGCATGTCGATGATCGTGGTGACCCACGAGATGGGCTTCGCCCGCGAGGTCTCCGACAGTGTCGTGTTCATGGATCAGGGCGTCGTCGTGGAGACCGGCACCCCCGACGCCCTGTTCGACGACGCCAAGACCCCACGCCTGCGCCGCTTCCTCGATCAGGTCCTCTGACCAGGTAAGGGGCCTCGCAGCAACGCATGCGCAACTGCTAATGTCAGAAGTGCTTGGAGCTCCATTCGATCAGTACCGGACCGTGTTCCGGGAAACCGGAAAGAGAGAGCCGATGACCACCACGCACGCCGAACATCCGCAGCACACCCACGTCCACGGGCCCACTTGCGGCCACGTCGCGGTTCCGCACGAGGACCACGTCGACTACGTCCACGACGGCCATCTGCACCGCGAACACGAGGGCCATTTCGACGAGTGCGAGAGCTCAGCACACGTCGAGCACACCGCCCACACCCACGAGCACGGCCCCGGCTGCGGGCACGTCGCCGTCCCGCACGGCGACCACGTCGACTACATCCACGACGGTCACCGCCACGCAGCCCACGCGGACCACTACGACGACCATTAACCACTGGGTCCGACCCCGCCTCGGGCGGGGTCGGCTGCCCGTATTACCTCTGGCTCGACGATCGATCGGTTCCCCGGATACTGTCTGTGCCCTGCGGCCTGCGTCACGCCTGCCGATTCATGGATGGGGAATTTTCGGCCGATGGGCAAAACATTCAGGCGCACACTGACTTTCGGTGTCGTTGGCAGCGTGCTGGCCGCGTGCGTCACCACCTTCGGCGCGGGCAGCGGCCTGGCCGACGGGCGCGATCCGATCATCGAAACCAAGAAGCTCCTCGCGACGCCGACCACCGCGAACGGCTCGAACATCATCTCGAGCAGGGTCGATGATCGAAATCTGACCATGTTGGTCTTCTCCGCCGCGATGAACAAGCCCGTTACCGTGAAGGTGCAGCGCCCCAAGGACGCCTCTGTGCCGCGCCCGGCGCTCTACCTCCTCAACGGCGCCGGTGGCGGCGAGGACCGCGCAACCTGGTGGCAGAACACCGATGTCGGCGATTTCCTCGCGACCAAGGACGTCAATGTGGTGATGCCGATCGGCGGCGCCTGGGCGTACTACACCGACTGGCAGCGAGACGACCCCGCGCTGGGCCGCAACAAATGGCGTACCTTCCTCCTCGACGAACTCCCACCCCTGGTCGACGCGGCCCTTGGCACCAACGGCGTCAACGCCATCGCCGCCAATTCGATGACCGCCACGGCCGTCCTGCAATTGGCGCAGGCCAGGCCGGGCTTCTACCAGTCCGTCGCCGGCTACAGCGGCTGTGCGCAGATCTCGGACCCGATCGGTAAGCAGTTCACCAAGTTGGTCGTGGAAACCTACGGTGGGGGCGATGTCAGCAATATGTACGGTGCCGACGACGACCCTGCCTGGGTGGCCAACGACCCCGTCGTTCACGCTGAGAAGCTGCGTGGCACAAGGCTGTTCGTCTCGGATGCCTCCGGTCTGCCCGGCCCGCACGACCGCGTCGACGACCCGTACATGATGAATCCGACACCGTTCGGCCTGGCCAATCAGCTCGTCGTCGGCGGCGTCATCGAGGCGGCGGTCAACTGGTGCACCCGCAATCTCGAGTCCCGGCTTGCCGAGTTGGGGATTCCCGCGACCTTCGACCGTCAACCGAGCGGCACGCACTCCTGGGGCTACTGGCGAGACGCGTTCTACCGGTCGTGGCCGGTGCTCGCCGCGGGATTGGGACTTCCCGAATAGCCGTGCGCCGGTCAGCCGGTGACGGTGGCGAAGGCGGACCACAGCAGGGGTGAGTTCTCCGGTGTCGGGGCGTCTCGCCAGGCGGCCAGTCGCGACCTTTGCCAGGTCAGCAGGGTGGGGATGGGTGTGGGTGAATCGTGGGCGGTGTCCACGGCGCAGATGGCCGATTGCAGGGGGTAGGTCGTGGTGGGGGTGAGGGTGTGGAAGGCGTGGTCGGTGGGGAGGGGCCAGCGGGTGGCCGTCACCAGTTCCGCGCCCGCTGCCATGGCGGCGGTGGTGAGGCCGAGGGCCTCGGTGAAGCGCAGGTCGCCGCCGCTTTCGCAGGCGATGAGGGCGACGCGGCTCGGCATCGGCCAGAGGTCGCGGCCCGATGTCGGGGCCGGGTCGATGGAGTGGGTGCCGAGTAGGAGGTCTTTGGCCGAGAGGGGGCGGTGGGTGCGGTTGGTCGCCGCGAAGCCGCGGGTGTCGGTGGTGCAGCTGAGGTGGAGTTCGGCGTGTTCGCTCTGGCCGGATTCCGGTGCGGGGGCGGTGACATGGCCGACGTAGACGAGTCGGCTCGCACCTGCCCGGAGAACTTCGGACAGCCAGACGCGGTCGGTGTCGGCGCGACGGAACAGCTCAACAGGATTGTCGACGCGGGGGACTACGCGATCGCCGTAGCGGTCGAAATGCTGGGCCACCAGAGATTCCCCGCTCGGTCGGCCGAGCACCGATCCGAGCTCTGAGTCGGCGCGGAATCCGGGTACCCGAGGATCTAGTACCGCGACCACCGGTAGATCGCGAGTGTCATTCCAGTGGCGCACGATTCGCTGCGGTGCGTGCACCACCGACACCGGCGCGAGCAGGCTCACGTCGGCGATATCGAGCAGCCGGATCGCGGGATCGGGGGCGATGATCTCCCACGGCACCTGCGCCAGCCGCGGCGAAGGCTGAATCCGCAGATGCGGCCGAATCCCGCGCTGCGAGAGTTCGTGGAGCTGCACAGCCAATCCATACGGCAACAGGGTGCGTGACAATGCCTGCGCCAGAGTGCTTTCCGCAGTTGGGTCGACCAGTGCGCCCTCGGTCATCACGCGCCGCAGATCCTCGGACCGGGTGGGATCGGGCACCGCCCCGGCCAGCATCCGCAATGTCTTACGCACCTGATCGCGTGGCAGCGTCGCTACTCCGCGTGCGAGCACATCGTCGACCCATCGCCACGACACGTAGACATCGCCCGCGTCAGCCATTCTGACGAGCGCGGTCGGTGTGTTCGGGGCAGGTGGTTGGGCGATCACAGCGCGACTACCCGTTGGTCGCGGACCGCGCGGCGGTACCGTTGTTCGGCGTAGGTGATGAAGTCCGCCAGCACTATTCGATCGCCGTCGGCGAGTCGAGGCGGGAGTGCGACAGGGATTCCCGCCGCTGCCGCCACGTTGGCGAGTGCGGCACCGAGTTGTAGTGCGGGCGTGGTTATCTGCTCGGCCGGGATGGGATCGAGTAGTTCGAAATCAAGGCTGGGTGTGTCCGCGTCGGTGTAGGCGGCCAGGTCGAGAGTCGTTCCAGCGCACTGGGTATCGATCAAGTCGCTGACCAGTTGGCCGTTGCCGGAGCGGGCGGCGCAGTGGAAGGCCAGGCGCATGGCCGGTTCGGCGACAGTGCGGTGCCAGTGTGCACGCTGGTTGCCGTTGGGGAGGGTGTGGCGGACGGCGTCGATGGCGAGGGCGGCCGGGACCGACAGGGAGACCGCGCGGGCCAGGAGCGCCGGATCCGGTTGTGCTGCTCGGTCGATCGAGGCGCAGAGGAGTTCGGCGTGCCAGTAGTCGAGTTGGGCACAGTGCAGCCCGAGCCCGTGGTCGGCGTAGACCGAGAACGACGCGTCGAGTAGCTCTTCGGCGACAGCGAGATCATCTTCCGCACCGGCGAGGGTGGCCAGGCGCAGTCGAACGTCCGCCGCGTCCACCACCGCGCCGGTGGCGTCGAACCGTTCCAGCGCGCGCTCGTAATGGCGACGCGCCGTGGTGAAGTCCTCCCGGCGTTCGGCAAGAAAGCCCATTGTCTTGGCCCCGATCCCGGACCAATGTCCCAATTCCCCGGCCTCGAAGAACTCCTGACTGGCCAGCAAGGGCTCTTCTGCCTCGTCGAAACGCCCCGCACGCACCAGCATGGTGGCCAGATTCTGCCGCGACTCGGCCACTGAGGCCTCCTCGCCCGCTGCGGCGAAAGCGGCCACCCCCTGCCGGGCGAAGTCGATGGCCAGTTCCCATCGCCCGGTTTCGAACGAGCAGGCGGCCAGGTTCATCAACGGGTGACCGGCCAGCTCCGGCGCGAAACGTGCTGTCACACCGAGAGAGTCGCCTGCCAACTCACCGGCCCGCGCCCACTGCTGCCGGTGCAGCGCTACCGCTGTCAGCGACAGCAGGCACGCCACCCGCAACAGCCCCTGATCGGTACTGTCGGCAAGCAGCGCGCGCGCCTCCTCGAGCACATCCTGCGCGGCATCGAACTCGCCCAGGTGCTGGAAAGCCTGCGACAAATTCACCAACGCCGCAGGTCGCTGATGCGCGGCGTCTTCGGGCATCTCAGCGAGTGCCGTCCGGAACAGCACCACCGACCGCCGGTGATCCCCGAGCTCATCGGCCATACTCGCGGCATTGATCAGCGCCGCGCTCCGCAACCGCGGTGCCGCACCGTCGGCCGCCTGCTCGAAGATCTCCAGCGCCGCGACCACATCGCCACGCTGATACGCCGCGTACCCCGCGGTGAGCTGCGCATCGTCTTGGTCCGACGTTCTACCTGTTGCTGCCATCTATCTGCTCCTGATCCGCGTGGGGTGCACACTTTTCGCTGAATGAGCAGCGCAGGTTTCGCGGTCGAGGTGCAGTCCGCCCGCAGGCATCAGAAGTCCTCGTCCGATTCGGCTGCGGACGTTTCGGCGCTCAGGCGTGGGTCGCCGGTGGGTTCGGTGAGGCGCAGCCGGGCGAACCGGCGGATTCGATCGCGAGCCGCCGACTCGTCCACCGGGTCGGCCGGACCGACACCCGGGACGAAAACGATGATCTCAGGCGGTATTTCAGGTGTACCGAGGATTCGCACCGCTCCCGTCCAGGAGTCTCCGCTCAGGCGTAATGGCGTAGTGAACTCTGCGTCGGCGTACGTCGATGGCGCCGCTGGGTTGTGCCCCGCGCGTGCGGGTTGCGCGTCGGCCGACCGCACCCACGCGTACGGGCGAAGATGTTCGGGGATAATGCCCCGACAATCCGGCGCGGCAACGACACTGACCCGCACCGTCGATACCCCGGCCGCCCGCGTCACCTGCCACGACACCGCGTTCTCGCCCGCGTCGAGAATGCCGGGCGGACAACGCCGCCAGTCCCAGCCCAAGCTACCCCGCGCGACGATCAGCCCGTCGGCCGTATCCGCGCCGCCGGCCGCCAACGCGTAATCCGCGGCACGACCGCGTGATCGACCGATCGATGCGGAATCGCCATCGAGTCCGAGGCGGTCCGATATCCCGAAGTCACCCGATGACCCCGGCATCGATCCACGAATCCCCGACCCGCCCCCCGGAGCTGCGCCGCCGGAGGTCTCCTCTGCTTCGCGGCCTACGTAGGGCCCCACCGCACTGGATCGCTCGTCGAACATCATCTCGCACCGCTCGGTGAGCACCTCGATCTCCTCGAGCAGCAGCCGCGGATTCAGGGCCGCAATCCCGTCGACAGTCGACGCGGGCCACCATCGACTTGCCCAGTGCGCGTAAGCAAGTCGACGGAGTGCTGCCACCGTCTCCGGCTGAGCAGGCGAGGCTGCCAGTGCTCGGGGATTGTTGTCAGCGACGGCCACGGCGACTTGCTCGCCGTACACCGCCCACACCCAATCATGTGCCGCCGCAACATCATCGAGCACCGCCGCCGGCACCATCCCGCCATCGAGCAGGCTCCAAGTCAGGTGTCCCCCAATAACTTCGAGCACCAGCACATCGAGCCCTGGCGCGCCATCGGTCACCAGTGGCGCCCCCTCGGGAGCGATGACGAGCAGGCCCGGGTCCGCATGGCGCAGATGGACGACAGTCATCAGCTGGCCCTCGCTTCCGCAACGGCCGCGGCGTCGGCGGTCAGCGCCTGTTTGACCCGCGCGCGGTGATCCAGCATCACCGACCGGGCGACACCATCGAGCAGATCCCACAGCTCACCGGGCTCGTAAATCGGCATCTCCCGTACATCCCGCCCGTGCAATCGCACCCACAACCGGCGCAGATACGGCCGCCACGGGGTGCGCAACTCGGCCGCGACCGCCGCCAGCGGATCTACCCCGTCGACCACATGCACCGCATACCGCCGCGCCTGCAGCACATACCCTTCTCGCCGCCACCGGCTGTTGACCACGTGGTGCGCACGGGAGGTCATCGCGCCAGGCTCGACCACCTGGTGCGAGTCCGCCTTCCGCGGTTCGTCGCCGCGGGATTCGATCGAAGTCGGTGATGCGCCGGAGTTTTCCGACCTGCCCGGGGCGACTTCGTCGAGCATCGGTGAGAGACCGAGCGCCAGTTCACAACCCGCTGCAGCGGCAACCCGCAACGATTCATCCAGCAACCCCCACGGCGAACAACTGCGCGAGATCTCACGCGTCACCAGCTCTGGAATCTCGGGCAGGTCGGTCCGATCGAGACTGCCCTGCAACACCGTGAACACCCGCTCGTAGACGGTTCGGTCGAACGGCAGTCCGAGATTCGAGGTCGACGCGGACGCGCCCAGTTCGGGTCGCTGAGGGCTCGAATGCGTGGTGAGTCCCAGGTGATCGGCACCGTCGGCTGGATGCTCCAGCCACAGGGCGATCCCGCGATGGGTGCCGGCACGGTCGTCGACGATGTCATCGAACAGCGGCCCGGCATCTGCCGGATCCCCTGCGCGGGCCAGCGTGCACGCTTCGAGCAACTCGGTCAGTTCGGCGGCCAGATCACGAGCGCCGTAGGGCGCGAGAGGCCGTCGCGCCCAGGCGACCTCCAGCAGCTCGGCCAGCTCGGCCGCTCGATGTGGCGCGGTCACATAGCTTTTCAGGGCGGCGGTGGTGCGCCCGCCCGTGCTCTCGTGGACTTCTCGCAAGGTCGCCTCGGCCCGCGCTCGTCCGTCACCCGTCGGAGCGCCCCACACGGTCGCGAGTTCGAAGCAGCGCTGGAAGTACAGATCCTGTGCGTTCCCCTCGGTGATCCGCAGCGCCCGCCGTGCCTGCTTCATGACCACAAACCACGCCGCACATGCCCGCAGCGCATCGGAGCGCGCGTGCACGAGCGCGGTGAGCAACGTGATCCCGTCCTCATCGAGCACGCTCGAGGCCAACACCGGGTGCTGCATCGGCCGAAGCACCAGCGGATCCAGAATCAACTTCACGGTCCGCCGCAACGGTCCGCCATCGGCCCCACTCAACGCGTCGACACCGTCGAGCCCCCGCCACACCTCATCGAGCACCATGGCGCGCGGTCTCCGCATCCGACCAGGTTATAGGTATTTTCGGCGGTCGGTGCGGCGGTTGCGAAGCCTGAAAGTTGGGATCGGTAGGCGGCGCGGGATTTCTACCTTTCTCTCAACGGGTTATCAACCCGCCGATACCGAGTGAAACGGAACCATCATGAACACCAAGCTGATCGCCGCCCTCGCCGCTTCCGCCGCCGCCACCGCGCTGTTCGTCACCGGTTGCAGCGACGACGCGGGTACCGCCTCCCCGAGCACGCCCGGATCGGCGGCGCCCGCCCCGGCCGCGGGTAAGTCCACCGCCAGCGTCGACGGCAAGGACTTCACCGCGAAGTTCGACACCACCTGCGCCAAGCAGGGCGGCACCCTCGCCCTCGCGCTCACCGACATGGCCAACGCCACCTACGGCAGCCTCTCGGTCAGCGCGTCGGTCGAAGGCGAGAAGGTCCAGGCGGTCGCCATCGGCGGTAGCCAGGGCGGCGCCAACGGCCTGCCCTACGCCGTCGGCTACGGCAACGGCCAGCCCGGCGGCTCCGCGACGCTGGCCAAGGACGGCAACACCTACCGCATCACCGGCGAGGGCATCAGCGCCGACATGACCAACCCGCTGGCGGGTCCGTCGACGGTCGAGTTCGACATCACCTTCGCCTGCTCCACCATCGTCGGCGCCTGACCTCATCTGCGACCCGGGCACACACCGCAGTTCTCGGCGCGCCTCCGCCTCTGGACTGACCGGAGGGTGCGACGAAGGAGTGCCCGGAGGGAGGGAAGAGGCGGAGTTAAGCGCCGAGAACCGCGGCACCAGCCGCAATTAGACAAGGAGAAATCATGAAATCCAAGCTGCGTGCGGCCGCGGTCGCCTTCGGAATCCTCGCCATCGGCTACTACCTCTACTACGGAATCACCTACACCCCTGACGAATACACCGGCACGATGCTCGGCTGGGTCGGTCCCCAGATGGCCCTGCCGATCATCGCGTTCACCATCGTCCCGATCGTCTTCGCCTTCACCGGCGACGGCATTCTCCAAGCCTTCACCGGCCGCAACAGCAGCGAGTTCCGCGACGCCGCCGTTGGTATCGGCACCATTACCTCGTTCCGTCAGACCGGTGTCTCGGTGAACGACCAACCCCAGGTCAAGATCGCCTTCCGGGTCGAAGGCGCCGATGGGAAGGTCTTCGATTCGCACGCCAAGATGATTGTCCCGCTCACCGAACTGGCACTGCTCCAGCCGGGCGTAGTCCTGCCGGTCCGGTATCTCCCTGGCCGCACCGACAAGGTCGAGGTCGACCGCTCCGGCGACAACGGCGCCGCCCAGCGGGCGATGAACGAATCGCTCATCCGCAAGGGCATCACCACCCGCGGCAAGCTCGACATCGCCGAACGCGGGCTGGCCGCCCAGGCGGTGGTCCGCAGCCTCGACGTCCCCGGTCGCATCCGCGGCGGCTACACCGAGATCGCGCTCGGCCTGGTGGTAACCCGGCCCGACGGCACAACTTTCGAGACCCGCGCCGAGAAGTACCTGCCCCCGTCGGCGGTCGGGGCGGTGCAGGTGGGCCGGATCGTGGCTGTGCACTACCTGCCCGGCAACGAGCAGGAGGTGGTGATCTCCCTTCCGGTCAACGCCTGATGACAACCTCATACGCGCTCGGCGCGTGCTATCGCTGATCCATCCGTGATCGGTCACAGCGCGCGCCGAGTTTTGGTCATCCGTTCATCTACGCGTTCCCGATGGCTCGCTTGGGCTGCTTACGGTGCCCGAAGTCCGTTCTACTCAGGAGTCACCGTGAGTCCGAAACCGCTCGCCCTGTTCGTCAAGCACGACGGTCAGTCGGCACGCGCCGCCCTGACCTGTGAATACAAGTGCGGCAACGCCTGCTTCCACGAGGTGCCCAACACCTCCGGCGGTGAGTACTTCGGTGACATCGTCGCCGGGCTCAACCGTCGTGGCCTGATCAAGGGCGGCGCCGCCGTCGTGCTCGGAGTCGGCGCGGTGAGCGTGCTGGCCGCCTGTGGCGACGACAGCTCCGGCACCGGCTCGAGCCCCACCGGCTCGCCCGGCACCGGCACCGGTTTCACCGCCGTCGCGCCGAACAAGGAAGACGCGCTGGTCATTCCGGCGGGCTACGAGCAGTCGGTGCTGATCCGCTGGGGTGACGCGGTCATCGAAGGCGCACCGGCGTTCGACTTCGACAAGCAGACTGCCGCTGCCGCGGCCAAGCAGTTCGGTTACAACTGCGACTTCGCCGGTCTGCTGCCGATCGAGGGCCAGGCAGACAAGTACCTGCTGGTCGTGAGCCATGAGTACAGCACCGAGCCGATGATGTTCCGCGGCTACAAGAAGGACGCGCCGACCCGTGAGCAGTTCGACATCGCGCTGGCCTCGCACGGCCTCAGCGTCGTCGAGGTGCACGGGCAGTCCGGCTCGGGCCAGCTGAAACCCGCGTTCGGCAAGTACAACCGGCGGATCACCGCGACCACCGAGTTCGAGGTCAAGGGTCCGGCCGCGGGTAGTGCGCTGCTGAAGACCAAGGCCGACCCGACCGGCACCAAGGTGCTCGGTACCCTGAACAACTGCTCTGGCGGTGTAACCCCTTGGGGCACCGTGCTTTCGGGCGAAGAGAACTTCAACCAGTACTTCGGCAACGCCGCGAGCGTCACCGAACCCGCCGCCGCGGCGCGCCTGAAGCGCTACGGCATCGAGGGCGCGGCTTCCGAGCGCAAGTGGGAGAGCTTCGACCCGCGCTTCGATGTCGCGGCCGAACCCAACGAGGTCAACCGTTTCGGTTACGTCGTCGAGGTCAACCCGTGGGACGCGAGCTCGGCTCCGGTCAAGCACACCTCGCTCGGCCGGTTCAAGCACGAGGCCGCCACCATCCACGTGACCGGCGACGGCAGCGTCGTGGCCTACAGCGGTGACGACGAGCGTTTCGACTACATGTACAAGTTCGTCTCCACCAAGAAGGTGCAGCCGGGCGTCGGCGCGTCGAGCATGCGCCACAACATGACCATCCTCGACGAGGGCACCCTGTACGTCGCCAAGCTGACCGGCGATCACGCCGCCGAGATCGACGGCTCCGGCAAGGTTCCCAACGGCGGCTTCACCGGCAAGGGCCAGTGGATTCCGCTGCTGGAGACCGGTGCCGACGGCAAGGGCAAGTCCCTGGTCGACGGGATGTCCGCCGAAGAGGTCGCGGTGTTCACCCGCCAGGCCGGTGACAAGGTCGGCGCCACCAAGATGGACCGTCCCGAGGACTTCGAGACCAACCCGAAGACCGGCAAGGTCTATGTCGCGCTGACCAACAACTCCAACCGCGGCGCCGACGGCAAGCCGGGTGTGGACGAGGCCAACCCGCGCAAGCTGAACAAGAACGGCCAGGTCCTCGAGCTCACCGACAACCACACCGGCACCGACTTCACCTGGACCCTGCTGCTGGTCTGCGGTGACCCCACCACCGCCGACACCTACTTCAGCGGCTTCGACAAGTCCAAGGTCAGCCCCATCTCCTGCCCGGACAACCTGGCCTTCGATCCGTACGGCAACCTGTGGATCTCCACCGACGGCAACGCGCTGAAGTCCAACGACGGCCTGTTCTCGGTGGTCCTCGACGGCCCCAACCGCGGTGAGACCAAGCAGTTCCTCACCGTCCCCCGCGGTGGCGAAACCTGCGGCCCGATCATCACCGAGAAGCAGGTCATCGTCTGCGTGCAGCACCCCGGTGAGTCCGACGATGCTTCCATCGACAAGCCGCTGTCGAACTGGCCCGACGGTGGCACTGCCCAACCCCGCCCCTCGGTCGCGGTGGTCTGGAAGAAGAACGGCGGTCGTATCGGCGTCTAGCCGACCACCGATCCGCTGATGAAACCGCTACTCGGCTGGGCGAGTAGCGGTTTCGTCATTTCACGGTCGATCTCGGGGCGGCGCCGGTCGCCCGAACAGCACTTATCGCTTTTGTGGGCAATCACAATCTGCTCTGCCTTTTGTAACACGTGTCACTTGCGTGGGTAGGCTGCGGCAGATTGCTGCCACAGGTGCAGCGGGTTAGTGGGGCTTTGAAATGCGCGCATGGGTCAACAGTGTTGTTGTGGCGCTCGGTACGGTTTTCGCGCTGGCGGCAGGGCCTGCCGCAGCGCAACCGCAGGAACCTGCGACGGGGCCGCTGCCGGTGCCTTTCGATCTGGGGGCCGGCATCCTGCCCGCCGGCCTGTTTCCCGCCCAGGCACCGCCGGGCGCCAACGACTGGAACTGCCGACCCAGCGCCGAGCATCCGAATCCGGTTGTGCTGGTGAACTCCACGTCGACGTCGCAGGCGATCGCGTTTCAGGCCGGGGCGCCCTACCTGAAGAACAACGGCTACTGCGTGTTCACCTTCAACTACGGCAACCTGGCCTGGCTGCCCGGCCAGATCCCGTTGCAGGCTTTCGGTGACATCCGAAGTTCGGCGCGCGAGTTGGCCGTCATGGTCGACCGGGTGCGCGCGGCTACCGGCGTCGAGAAGGTGGACCTGGTCGGCCACTCCCAAGGCGGCGGAATCATGCCGCTGTACTACCTCAACGTGCTCGGCGGTGACGCCAAGGTCGACAAGATGGTCGGTATCTCGCCCAGCAATCACGGCACCACGTTGAGCACGATCGCGTTCCTGCGCAGTTTCATCCCGCCGGTGGGGTGGTGGATCTACGACGGTCTCGGCGCTGTCGCACCCGCGCTGACCCAGCAGGCGATCGGCGACGGATTGTCGGCGGAGATCTACGGCAACGGTGACACGCGCCCCGGCGTCACCTACACCACGATCGTCACCAAATACGACCAGATCGTGACCCCGTACGACCAGCAGTACCTTTCCGGTCCGAACGTCACCAATATCACCCTTCAGGACGGGTGCTCGATCGACATGTCAGAGCATCTGGCGACCATGTACAGCGAACGAGCGTGGCGCTTCGTGCTCAACGCGCTCTCGCCGAGCACGGCCACTCCGGTGCCGTGTATGGCCGTGAGCCCGTACTTCCCCAACGTTCGCTGACAACCTAGCTGCTGCCGAACAATCCCGACATGTTGGCGAAGCGGGCCAGGTCGCCCTGGGCTCCGCTGTAGATGTTGACGTCGGTGGCGCCGCCGATGCCGGGGACGGCGCCGCGGTCGGTGGTTTGCCAGAAGGTCCAGGTGGGCCAGTTGCCGGGGACTTCGGGCTGGTCGTTGCCGCTGTAGTCGGCGATCCAGAGCGGGTATCCGGTGAAGACGCTGGTGTCGGCCATCGCGGTCTTCCAGAAGTTCGGATACGTGTAGATGATCGGGGTGCGGCCGGTGAGGATTTGCAGTGCGTCGAGGTAGCGGTGGGTCCAGTCGATGAGGTCGGCGGGGGCGAGGCCGCCGGAGGTTTCCAGGTCGAGCACCGGTGGGAGGTCGAGGGGGCCGTTCTGGCCGAGGACCGTCGCCGCGTACATCGCGGCCTGCGGTTCGGGCGGCAGTTCGGGGCGGGCGAAATGGTAGGTGCCGCGCGCCACCCCGGCGGTTCGCATCAGAATGCTGTCCTGCACGAAGTACGGATTGACGTAGTGCAGGCCCTCGGTGGCCTTCACCATCGCGAACTGATGTCCGGCCGCGCGCACCGCGTGCCAGTCGATCATCCGGCCGTCCACATGCTGCCAGGACGACACATCCGGCCCGCTGGGCTCCGCCTGCGCGGTGGCGGGGAGCGCGCAGGCCAGGGCGACGAGCACAACACAACCGCGAACCGTCGAACTCCAGCGCTTGGTGTCCATGGTCGTCGACCGTAGTGGCTTGTTGCTGGTGTGACCAGTGGTGCTGGTGGGTGTCTGTGAATAGTTACCGTGTCGGTCCGAGCCCGTATCTTGGTGCGGACATCGGCTGACAGGGAGTGGTAGGCATGGCGCGCAAGCGTGAGGTGCGGTTCGAGCCTGCGGTGGCGAAGCCGGGGTCGTTGCGCCCGGCGGTCTCGCCCGGCGACGACCCGATCGACGAGCTGAGCGTGACCGACGTCGAATATCGCGACGCGGATTTCGCCGAGCTGCACGTCTCCGGCGTGAGCGTCGAAGCTTGCCTGTTCGACAGCGTTCGATTTCCGAGCACCCTGCGCCACAGCACCATCGCCGAATCCACGCTGCGTGTCTGCGATCTGGCCAACGTGCAGGCCGACGATTCCTCGATGATCGAAACCCTGATCGAACACGGTCGTCTCACCGGATTGTCCTGGACCGCAGGTGTTCTCCGCGATGTGCTGATCGAGTCCACGCGCGCCGACCTGTCCTCCTTCGCCCAATCACGGATGCGCACAGTGGTTTTCCGTGACTGCGACCTACGCCAAGCCGACTTCCAGGGCACCGAGTTCCGCAATGTCCGCTTCGAACGCTGCAACCTCGTCGGTGCCCGCTTCACCGGCGCGCGCATCCAGCAGAACCTCCGCTTCGAAGACTGCGACCTCACCGGCATCTACGGCATCACCGCGTTGCGCGGTGCCACCATCAACGGCGGCGACCCGGAAGGGCTGGCGTCGACGCTCGCGCGCGAACTCGGCATCACCGTCGAATGGCACACCGACGTCGGCGAGAACTAGCCGAGCCAATCGAGAACCGAAGCGGCGGTCCATGATTGCTGCATGCTGCCGAGCGGAGCGCCGGTGAACGGCTCGTAGTACTCGGCGAAACTGCCGTCGCTGGCCTGGCGCAAACCTTCGGCGCGGAGCATATAGGAGCGCTCGGCCCAGCCTCGGCGGGCGAAGGCCCAGGAGAACAGCCAGCTCATCACCGGCCAGACCGGGCCGCGCCAGTATTCGCGGGGGCGGAAGTCTCCGGAAACGGGGGAGGTCGATGGGGGCAGGGCGTAGCGGAGGTCGGGGTGCCCGCAGAAGCGCGGGCCTTCGAAGGTGTTGAGGAGGGCGCGCTCGGCGTGGCGGGACAGCCCGCCCGAGATCAGCGGCGCGAACATGGCCAGGGTTTCGGTGCTGATCCAGCGTTGCAGGCGGACATCGTAATCCCGTGCGGCGCCGGTCCTTTCGTCGGTGGTAGCGATAACGCCCTGACGGAAGCGTTCGGCCCAGCCATGGAGTTCCCGGACGTCGGCGTGTGGTTGTTTGTACTCCTCGCCGATGTCGGCAAGCACCTCGCAGGCCAGCGCGAAGATCGCCGAGACGAACACGTCCTCCACGGCGAAACTCATCACCGAGGTGAGCTGGAAATCGTCGTAGTTCGCGCGCCGCATCTGTTCGACCAGCCACAGGTAGCGGTCGTATTCGCGGTCGCTCGGACGCTGGGTCGGGTCGGACACGATCGAGGTGTCCGCGCGGCGGTACGGCGGAAGATCTTTCCCCGGAACAACATTGGCGTAGGCGCGGTCCCAGCGCGGCGAGTTGTCCATCCCGGATTCCCAGCCGTGGTACAGCGTGACCCGCCCGGTTTCCTTGGGGTCGCGGGCATGCGCGAGCCAGCGGTGCCAGCGCACCAGATCCGGCCAGCGCCGGTTCAGGAATTCCTCGGCGACCGCGCGGGTGGAGCGGCCGTGCCTGCGGGAATGGTCGAGGATGCGCTGCACGGCGATGGCGTGCACCGGCGGCTGGGTGATGCCGGAGGTGTCGGGTCCATCGGGTGCGTTCGCGGCCAGCTTGCGACACTCCCAGCGCGCGGGCCCGGGGAAATACCCGTCGACACCGTTGGCGAACACGATGTGCGGGATCATCCCGTTCTTCCACTGCGCCGACAGCAGCGTGTCGAGCTCGACCACGGCCCGCTCCACGCTCAACGGCGCCAGCCCGACCGCGACGAACGCCGCGTCCCAGCTCCACATGTGTGGGTAGAGGCGGGGCGCGGCGCTGGTCATCGTGCCCAGGTCGTTGCCGCGCAGGAGGTAGGCGGCGCGGGCCGCGAGCTGCGTCGGGGTGAAACCTGGGTCGGTCATCTCTCTATTCTGCGGCGGAGCAGGCCCCAAGGCATCTCGGCGCAGTGTGACGATCAGTACCCGGCTTGACGTGGCGTGTTCTGGGCGGCCGATCCGACCGAGCTGAGCATGGTGGTGATGCACAGGCCGACCACCAGGTTGATCGCCGCGGTCGCGATCTTGGCGTCCAGATCGGCGACCAGCGTGAACGGCAGAATCACCGCGACGGCGGTGAGGAGCAGGCAGATCCAGGTGAAGAAGGTGAGCGGGCTCGGCATGGCCAGCAGCAGCACCATCAGCAGGGCCGTCGCCAGCAGCGCGGCGCCCGCGGCGGCGATGGCGTAGGAGGTGGTGGAGACGGTGCCGTACGCACCCGCGCCTTCCGGCGACAGGATCGAAATGCCGAGCACCCCGCGGATCAGCATGATCGCGACGACCACCAGCAATGCGGCAACAGCGGCCGTGCCGATACCGCCCGCCCAGAGCTTGCCCACATTGACATTGGGTTTGGGCTCTCCCTGGTGGGGATACTGCGGCTGACCCGGGTGCTGGGGGTGCTGCGGGTTGTCTGGTCCGTAGTTGTACCGGGGATCGGTCATAGTCAGACGGTACTAGTCGGTGCTGTCATCCGCGCGGGGAAACGGCCAGGGTGTCGAGATCTCCGGGCCCGCTAGCGTGGGAAGTATGACGGTGACCAGTACGCCCGCCCAGACCGCTCTCATCACCGGCGCGAGCCGTGGACTCGGTGCCGCGATCGCCCGCGAACTCGCGCCCACCCACGACCTGTTGCTCGGCGCCCGCTCCGCCGACGCGCTGAAGCCGATCCTCACCGAGCTGCCCGATGCGACGGGCTGGCCGGTCGCGCTCACCGACTACCCCGCCGTGGCGGCGGCCGCCGAACGGATCTCGCGGCTCGATGTCCTCGTTCACAACGCGGGTGTCGCTGACCTCGGTACGGTCGCCGAGTCCTCGGTCGAGCAGTGGCGCGAAACTCTCGAGGTCAATCTGATCGCCGTCGCCGAGCTGACCCGGGTGTTGCTGCCCGCGTTGCGCGCCGCGAACGGACATGTGGTGCTGATCAATTCGGGTGCGGGGCTGCGCGCGCACCCCGGTTGGGGTTCCTACGCGGCGAGCAAGTTCGGGCTGCGTGCCCTCGCCGACGCGCTGCGTCAAGAGGAGCCCTCGCTGCGGGTGACCTCGCTGTTCCCCGGCCGCATCGACACCGATATGCAGCGCGCGATCGTTGCCGGCGAGGGGCGCGAGTACCGGCCGGAGGAATTTCTCACCGCCGAGACGGTGGCCGGTGCTGTGCGAACCGCCGTCGACACACCGCGTGACGGGCATCCGACCGAGATCGTGCTGCGTCCTCGCTGAGAGAGACCATGCGATTGGGTATGGTCGCCGATAGCTGCGTCCAGGGGGTCGACGCTGGAGTTCGCGCAGAGGTATCCGCCGGTTCAGGTGCTCGATGGATTCGGTGGGTACCGTCCCGCTGATTTGATCGTGCCCTGGCTCGCGGCGAGGTGCACCTGGTTCGAATAGGGGTCGTAAGTGGACAGACGTCGAATGCTGGCGATGTTGGCCGCGGGTACCGCCGTGGCGCTGACCGGCTGCGCGACCGCCGAAGGCGAGGCCGTCGAGGCCGGGTCCGCCGGTGAGATCCCCACGCCGCCGCCCGTTCCCACCCCCGCGCGGCCACTGCTCCCGCCCCCGCCGGGCGGCCCGAAGTCGATCATTCCCCCGAAACCCATCACCGCGCTCCCAGGTCAGGGTCTTTCCATGGCACTGACCGTCGATGACGGAGCCAGTCCCGAAGTCGTTGGCGCCTATGTGAAATGGGCGAGGGACACCGGCGCCCGCTTCACCTTCTTCGTCACCGGATACTACGAATCCTGGACCATCCACCGCGAGGCGCTGCGCCCGCTGGTGGACTCGGGCCAGATCCAGCTCGGCAACCACACCTGGGACCACGCCGCCTTGACCAAGATCGGCACCACGGCGGTCGCCGACCAGCTCAGCCGCACGAAAACCTTCCTGCGCAACAACTTCGGCGTCGACGGCACCCCGTTCTATCGTCCGCCGTTCGGCTATCACAACGCCACCGTAGACAAGGTGGCCGCCGACCTCGGCTACACCGTTCCCACCATGTGGTACGGCTCGCTCTCCGACTCAGGCCTCATCACCGAGGAATACCTGATCGAATGCGCCTACAAATACTTCGCCGCCCAGTCGATCATCATCGGCCATGCCAACTTCCCCCCGGTCACCCATTGCTACGGGCAATTGGTCGACATCATCAAGGAACGCAATTTGTCGTTGGTGACGTTGAACGACGTCCTGCAAGTGCAAGCCTGAGGGCCGGTTGTCTCACCAACTGCGTGCTAGCACGCAGGGATTTCCGGCGTCAGCACGGACGCGGACACAGTCCTTACCTTCGTATGTTTTCCCTACGAGCAAAGAAGCGCCGAGACTTCGGCACTATCTCAAGGAGAAGGCATCATGAACAAGAATATTGTGCGCGCGGCGATCGCGGCAGCGGCTATCGTGCCAATGGTCGCACTGGGGGCCGGGACTGCGGCGGCAGTACCCATCGTGTCGCCTGGACCGGCTGGGGCGCCGATCGACGGACTTCAAGCAGACAGCGGCGGGGTAAACGCTTACACCTGTGTTTGGGTGGGCCCCGGAATCGGTTTCGGCTCGAATGCGCCCGCTGCCGGACCTGTAACTGGTCTCTTTTTCGGTCCGGGATTCGTCAACGGAATGTGCCTCGGTCCTTCCGGCATCGCGACCGGCATCGGTTTTGTCGAATGACAGCCGCCATGCCGCGCCCGGTCACCTTCGGGTGATTCGCGGACTCTTACCGGCGATTGCCCCGGCGATATGACTCTTGTCAGTGATCGTTCCGGGGCCTTCGTCGTCGGCGGTATCGCAGCTCAGGGGACGATATTGACCATCTTCCCCGGCACCACGATGATCTTGCGGGGCGCTTGACCCTCGAGCAGGGCGATGACCTTCTCGTCGGCCAGCGCGGCAGCCTCGATCGACGCGGGGTCGGCGTCGGCGGGGACCTGGATTCGGCTGCGCACCTTGCCTTTTACCTGGATCGGGTATTCCACCGAATCCGCGACCAGTAGTGCGGGGTCGGCGGCGGGGAAGGGGCCGTGAGCCAGGGAAGTGTTGTGGCCCAGGCGTTCCCAGAGTTCCTCGGCGATGTGGGGGGCCAGCGGAGCGAGCATCAGCACCAGGGGTTCCACCGCGGCGCGGGGTGCGCCGGTGGGGTAGTTCTTGGTGAGGTGGTTGGTGAGCTCGATCAGCTTCGCGCCCGCCGTATTATCGCGCAGGGCGGCCAGGTCTTCGTCGACACCGGCGATGGTGCGGTGCACCAGGCGCAGGGTTTCGTCCGACGGGGCGGCATCGGTGGCCTTCACCGTGCCGGTCTCCTCGTCGACCACCAGGCGCCAGACGCGCTGCAGGAAGCGGTGCGCGCCGACGACATCCTTGGTCGCCCACGGGCGCGAGGTGTCCAGCGGGCCCATCGACATCTCGTAGAAACGGAAGGTGTCGGCGCCGTACAGATCGCACATCTCGTCGGGCGAGATAGCGTTCTTCAGCGACTTGCCGATCTTGCCGTACTCCTGGGAGACCTCGATCTCGATGCCGTCGGCACCGGTCCAGAAGAACTTCGCGTCACGCTCGACGACCTCGGCGGCGGGCACGTACGCGCCACGGGAGTCCGTATACGCGTAAGCCTGCACCATGCCCTGGTTGTACAGGCGACGGTAGGGCTCGCTGCCGGACACATCGCCCAGGTCGAAGAGCACTTTCTGCCAGAAACGCGCGTACAGCAGGTGCAGCACCGCGTGCTCCACACCACCGATGTACAGGTCGACACCGCCCGGGTCGTTCGGGCCGTGCTCGGCTGTGCGCGGGCCGAGCCAGTACTGCTCGTTCTCCTCGGCGCAGAACGTCTCGGCGTTGGTCGGGTCGGCGTAGCGCAGCTGGTACCAGGAGGAACCGGCCCAGTTGGGCATGACATTGGTGTCGCGGCGGTACTGCTTGGGCCCGTCACCAAGATCCAGCTCGACATTGACCCAGTCGGTGGCCTTGGCCAGCGGCGGGGACGGCTCGGAGTTCGCGTCGTCGGCGTCGAAGGTGACCGGCGCGAAATCCTCCATCTCCGGAAGTTCCACGGGCAGCATGGATTCCGGCAGCGCGTGCGCCACGCCGTCGGCGTCGTAGACGATCGGGAACGGCTCGCCCCAGTACCGCTGACGCGCGAACAGCCAGTCGCGCAGCTTGTACTGGACAGTGCCGGTGCCGTGGCCCTCGGCTTCGAGGTGCCCGATCATGGTGGCCTTGGCCTCGTCGACCGAAAGTCCGTTCAGGAAGCCGGAATTCACCAGCTTGCCCTCGCCGGAGTGGACCGCTTCGGCGACGTTACCGCCGTCGATCACCTCGATGATCGGCAGTCCGAGTGTGGTCGCGAAATCCCAGTCGCGGTGGTCGTGGCCGGGCACCGCCATGATGGCGCCCGTGCCGTAGCCGCTCAGCACGTAGTCGGCGATGAAGATCGGCACCTGCGTGCCGTCGGCCGGGTTGGTGGCGTAGGAGCCGAGGAAGACGCCGGTCTTCTCCTTGTTCTCCTGACGTTCCAGATCCGACTTCGCCGCGATCGACTTGCGGTATGCGCCAACAGCTTCCGTGGGGGTGGCGCTGTCGTTGGTCCAGCGGGTGTCGGTGTCGGCGGGCCAGGCGTCGGCGGTCAGCTTGTCGACCAGCTCGTGCTCGGGGGCCAGCACGACATAGGTCGCGCCGAACAGGGTGTCGGGTCGGGTGGTGAACACCTCGATGGTCTCGCCATCCGCGTCGAACCGCACCTGTGCGCCACGCGAGCGCCCGATCCAGTTGCGCTGCATGGACTTCACGTTGTCCGGCCAGTCCAGCGTGTCCAGGTCGTCGACCAGGCGATCGGAGTAGGAGGTGATGCGCATCATCCACTGCCACATGCGCTTACGGAACACGGGGAAGTTCCCGCGCTCACTGCGTCCGTCGGAGGTGACCTCTTCGTTGGACAGCACCGTGCCGAGCCCGGGGCACCAGTTGACGATCGAATCCGACTGGTACACCAGGCGATACGAGTCGATCAGCGCGCCACGCTCGGCGGCCGACATGGTGGTCCAGGCACCGTCGGGAACCGGACGCGCGCCTGTGGCGAACTGCTCTTCCAGCTCGGCGATCGGGCGGGCGCGACCGGCTTCCTGGTCGTACCAGGCGTTGTAGATGCGCAGGAAGATCCACTGCGTCCACCGGTAGTACTCGGGATCGGTCGTGGCGAACGAGCGCCGCGGATCGTGGCCGAGGCCGAGCCGGTCCAGCTGACGCTGCATCGTCGCGATATTGGCCTCGGTGGTCACCCGCGGGTGCGCGCCGGTCTGCACGGCGTACTGCTCGGCGGGCAGACCGAAGGCGTCGTAGCCGAGCGCGTGCAGCACGTTGCGGCCGCGCATGCGGTGGTAGCGACCGAACACGTCGGTGGCGATATAGCCGAGCGGGTGGCCCACGTGCAGGCCCGCGCCCGAGGGGAACGGGAACATGTCCTGGATGAACAGCTTGTCGGGCGGCGTCTCGCCGGCCAGCGGTCCGACCGGGTTGGGCGCGTTGAACGTCCCGCGCTCGGTCCAGTTCTGCTGCCAGCGTCGCTCGATCCGCCCAGCCAGCTCGGCGTTGTACCGGTGCTGAGGTACGTCAGTCTCGGTTGCACGAGTGTCCTGCACGGTCCTGCCTTCTTGTTCTCGCCGATCCCCGGTAAACATCGTCTAACAGCGTAGAACGTCGGTGCGAGGTGATTTCCCAAGGGCCGAGAACGTGCCGCCCGGTCTTCTGCGGCCACGGTGGTGTTCGCCGGCGGTGTGTGGCCGGTCACGCTCGGCGGGGAGCCCTGATTTCGGGTCTTTACGGGTGCGCTAGCCTGCATGAATGGTCGTCGTCGCTCTCCTGTTGTTCGCGCTGGCCGCGGTCGCCATCGTGACCGGCGTGCTCGGACTGCTCGGCAAACTGCCCCGCAACCGCTTCATCGGTGTCACCACTGAAGCCGCGCTGCACAGCGACGACAATTTCCGGATCGCCAACCGCATCGCCGCCCCCACCTCGGTCGGCGCGGGCGCCCTGCTGTTCGCCGGCGGGCTGGTCGTGCTGGTAGCTGGCGGTTTCGCCGGCCTCGGCGTCGCCGCACTGGTCGCGGTGATCGCGATCTTCACCCTCGGCGCAGGCGCCAACGCCGCCGCCCGAACAGTCGAACCCCTGCTGCCCCCCGCGCCCGTCGGTGGCTGCGGCTCCTCCTGCGGCGGCTGCTCCCTCCGCGACACCTGCGCCCCCGCAAACTGACCCTGGCGGCAGGCCCTGCGATCCCGTACAACGAAAGTACGATCTGAGCAGGGGGAGTTCGTCATGATTGTCGGCGCTGCGTTTCTCGTAGGATTGGTCGGCGTGATTGTCGCCGGCCACGCGTTGACAGTCGGTCTCGCGATAGTGGGCATCGCGGTGGTGCTGCTGGTGACCGGTGCGGTTCTGCAAATACGCAACGCCCGTCGTCTGCGGTCCAGGTATCAGCGCTTGCGCTTCGGTACCGGTGGGAAAGCAGGTCGGCGCGGGATCGACGACGCGGACTCGCTCAGTACCACCTACGACGGTGGGAATTCCGGTGGTGGCGGTTCCGGCGGGGGTGGGGACTGATCGTCGGCATACCACTGCCGCGCCCGTCGGGTAGCGGTAATAGGTGGTGGCGACGGGTGCCGCACTCCGGTACAACTGAAGCAGGAACTTGATCGGGGGAATCGTGAAGGTTGTCGGGGCGGGGCTCTTGCTCGCATTGGTCGGCGCGATCACTACCAGCTATTCGGCGGTCGCGGGGATTGTCATGCTCGTCATCGCGGCGGTTGTCTTCGCGGTCGGTGGTGTTCTCGTCCTTCGCGATCCAGGAGGGTCACGGAAGTCGAAGCGGCGGTGGGGTGTTGGTACGTCCGCGGCCGGAGTCAGCTGGTTCGGTGACGGCGGCGGCCAGCATCACGGTGGCGGCGGTGGGGGCAGCAGCGGAAAGGGTGGCACTGGCTGCGGCGGTGGCAGCGGCTGCGGGGGCGGCGGTTGTGGTGGTGGCGGCGGCGGCGAATAATCGGCGCCGCGTTCTATCGGTAGGCAATTCGGTGTCGCCGGTATTCGGCGATGCACTTCTCGGGGGAGGAACCATGGTCTTTGTCGTCGCGTTCATCGTCGCTGTAGTCGGTCTCTTGGTCGGCGGTGGGACGGGAGCCGTCCTACTGGCGACCACGATCGTGCTGGTGCTGTTCGGGCTCGTCATGCTCAGCGCCACACCGGAAGCCAAGAACGAACGACACGCGGCCGCGGGACGTCGGGCGCGTGGGCGTGCCTCGGGGCAGGCAAAGCGCGGTTGAGGGGCGGCTCTACCGGGTTTCGCTGAAAGCGTTGGGGTACACCGTAGTAACGACTGAATTGGGGGGAAATCATGAAGGTATTCGGTTCTGGGCTTGCCCTGTTGTTCATCGGCATATTCGTTGGCGTATTCGCGCCATTGATCGGTGTGCTGACCGTGGCGGTCGCGTTGGGCTTCCTCGGGACTGGTTGCGTCCAACTCGCTCGCGGTTCCGGAAACTCCGGCCGGGCCGGGCGCAGCAATAGCGGTTGGAGCGCGGGCGGGGCCGGTGCGGCCACCTTCGGCACGGGCGACAGCGGCAGCAGTTGTGGCGGTGGCGGCAGCAGTTGTGGCGGCGGTGGTAGTAGCGGTGGTGGCGGCGGATGTGGCGGTGGCGGTGGTGGAGGCGGTGGCTGACAGCCACCATCACCGACCTGCCAGTGCGAACGGCGAATCGCGGCGCCGCTGACGCGTCGGGCTGACCTGTGGGACAAGGAATGTGGCGAGATCAGCGGTGGATCTGACTGCTGGTCGGCCGAAAGGGGATTGCAAGAACTCGCGGTTACGGTCGGCCTCGACATGCTGGTCGAGCGAGGAGGGGCCCATGAGTATCGGCGACGTGATCGCAACGTTTCTTGCGCTTTTTGTCGGAGTGGTCGGACTGATCGGGTTCGTGACGGTGCCGATCATGATCATCGTGGCGATCGCCCAGCAGGTAAGCGACCCGCAGGGCAGGCCGGAGAGGCGCGCCCGCATCGCGGCGAACAGGCGGGCTCGGGAGCTGGCTCGTGCTCGTCAGCGGCAATACAGCTCCGGGTCGACCAGTTGGAGTTCCGCTGACGGCTGGTACAGCAGCAGCAGCAGCGACAGCGGCAGTTGGTCAGGTAGCTGCGACTCCGGGTCGAGCAGCAGCAGTTGTGGCGGTGGAAGTAGTAGCAGTTGTGGCGGTGGCAGTAGCAGCTGCTGAACTGCGCGGACCCAGCACTTCGTTGGTACAGGGCGACATCGGGGATTGGACGTTGGCCGACGGCGGGTTGAGCGACAGCGGGAGCTCGGGCAGTTGCAGTAGTTGCAGCAGCTGTGGTGGGGGCGGCGGCGGGGATTGAACCGCGGATGACCGGGACCTGGTGGAGGGATCCAGGTCCCGGTCGTGATGACCCGGCGGCAGGACCGGGTCGGGTTCCGTTGCCGAACTGATTACCGCAGGTCGACGAGGGCGGCGTGGACGGCGCGGCCTGCGACGGGGTCGCCGACCGCGATACGGGCGCTACCGTCGGGGTAAGCCTTTGCCTTGATGCCGGCGCGGCGGAGGGCGGTGGCCACGCCGGGGCCGGGCAGGTAGAGGAAGTTCGCGTAACTGCGGGGCACGTCGATGCCGCAGGCGCGCAATGTCATTCGTAGGAGCTCTCGTTCGCGGTTGATGTGGTCGATACGGTCGCGGAGTTCTGTGCCCGCGGCGTAGGCGGCGCGCACCGCGGCGATGGATGCGGTGGGGATGCCGAAGGGCAACTGCTGGTGTCGGATTCGTTCGATCAGCTTGCCGCGGCCAACGCAGTAGCCGATCCGCAGCCCGGCCAATCCGTACGCCTTGGAGAAGGTGCGCAGAATCAGCAGGTTCGGATGCTGGTGCAGCAGGGTGCGGATGTCGAGACGGTCTGTCGGATCGAGGAATTCGACATAGGCCTCGTCGAGGAGTACCGGCGCGCGGCGGGGGATCGCG
Source organism: Nocardia sp. NPDC058480 (assembly GCF_042720495.1). Classification (NCBI taxonomy): domain Bacteria; kingdom Bacillati; phylum Actinomycetota; class Actinomycetes; order Mycobacteriales; family Nocardiaceae; genus Nocardia; species Nocardia sp. NPDC058480. Next base: position 481,920 of record NZ_JBHXMN010000003.1, read on the forward strand.
GCGAGGAAGGATCGGACCGCCGCCGCGTCGAGGACAGTCCCGGTGGGGTTGTGGGGTCGGCACAGCACGACCAGCGAGGTGCGCCGGTTCACCGAGCGGCGCATGGCGGTCAGGTCCTGATTGCCGCCGATGTCGAGCGGGACCGGGACCAGCGTCATCCCGGCCATGTCGGCCATGATCAGGTAGCCGTCGAAAGTCGGTGTGCTGGTCAGCAGTTCACCGCCGCCGAGTGCCCGCATCACCTGCATCGCGACACCGGTGGCTCCCGCACCGACCACCACGTCGTCGGGCGAGACCCCGAGATGATCAGCGATCACCCGCGGCAGTTCCTCCGGAAGGAACTCCGGATACCGGTTGGCCTGGGTCAGCGCCGTAGTCACCGCCACCAGAATGGAAGGCAGTGGCGGGAAGGGATTCTCGCTGAGACCGAGGTCGAACAGCGTTGGTGTCGCCGTGGTGTGGAACCGACGGGAGGGGATCGTCGGTTCCACCAGCCGCACAGTCATCGCGCGGCGCCCCAGCGAATGGCCGCCGCACCGGCGAAATCGCCCGCGTGCGCGAACGCCGACAGCAGCACCACCGACCCGTTGCGCAACCGGCCTGCCCGGTTCTCCGCGTCGAGTGTCACGGGAATGCCCGCTGCGAACAGGTTTCCGCACTGATCGAAGGTATCGGGATGACGTTCGGCGGGCAGTTCCAGCGCGTCGTGCCAGTTGCGCAGGAACAGCCGATTCGGCTGATTGGTGATGAAGGTGTCGATGTCTTTGCTCTTCACCCCGATCCGCGCACACACCGCCAGCGCCACCTCGGGCACGAGCCGGTTGCCGCGCGCGAACACCTTGGTGATCTTGGATTCGGAGAAGCTCACGCAGCCCTGGCCCTCGCCCGGCTCCCAGTACTTGCGCGAACCATTTGTGGAGAAGTCCATATCACCGGCGAATTCGGGATAGGTCCGGGTTTCGATATCGAGGATCGGGCCCGAATCGTCCTTGCGCAGCAGGCCGATTCCGCACCCGTCACCGGGCACCGGCGCCTGCGCCAGTTTCCGGATATCGGGCTGGGTGAACACCGGGCCCGCGCAATTCTGCGCGGCGACGATCAGCGCGGTCTTCGCGTCGCTGGTGGCCATCATCATCCGGGCAATCGCCATCATCTGGACGAACGCCGCGCAACCGCTGTTGTGTACGTCGAGTACCTGCGACGGATGAGCGCCCAGTCGACGAGCCAGTTCGGGGCCTGCGCCGAGCACCGGATTATCGGGCAGTTGGGTGTGGGTGATGATGATGTCGATCTCGGCGGCGAGGTCGGCGCCGTGGCGCTCGCGCAGCACGGCGAACGCCTGCTCGGCCATGTCGACGGCGGTTTCGTCGCGGCCGATGTGGTGGCGGCCGGTCGGCGAACGGAACATCACGTTCTTCGCCATCCGCTCCGAACGCGAGAACTGGGTGAAGTAGTCGGTCGGGACGGGGTCACCGGGCAGATAGCTCGCGACATCGACCAGACTCACCTGCGGCATATTCACTGCATCCACTCCGGCTTGATCGGCAGCCCGTTGGCCGCGCGGTATTCACAAATGGCTTTGAGGTTGTCCAGCTCGAGCTGGTGTCCGGCGGAGAACATCTCCCAGAAATCGCCGACCCAGACCGGGCGCTTCGGCGGAGCTGTTTCGGGATAACCGTTTTCGTCGTAGAAGGGGTGTTTGCAGTTGACCCACGTCACCACCGAACCGGGCTTGTTGAACACCACCTGGGCGTCGACCACCCGCATCAGATAGATCATCCAGAGGTGCTCGGACTGGTCCCACGCGCAGTGATAGTCGACGGTCATCGCGTCGGGATGGGCGACGGTGCGGGTGAAACATTTGGTCGCGTCACCGAGGCGGTCGTAGGACAGCCACAGGCCGGGCTCGGCGGTTTCGGTGAATCCGCGCAGGCTGTAGGTCCACTCCTCCAGCGAGCGGGTATCGGCGAGGTATTCGTAGACCTCACGTGGCGGGGCGGCGATGTAGGCCTGCACCGGGCAGTAGTCGCCGAAGATCTGGTCGTGCGGGTACACCGAACGCAACATGTCCATGATGATCGGCGTGGTGGTCTCCCGGTCGGAGTTCTCGATTCGGATCACGCCGGGCACCACCTCCTCGGGAATGTCGGACAGGGCAGGCAGGGCGCTAGTGGTCACGGGGTGCTCCTGGATGATTCGAGGGCGGACAGGAAGGGCTGAAACGGCGGGACTTCGTCTGGGTCACAGAGGATTTCGAGAAACGACGGTCCGGTGGCGGCGAAGCTGTGATCCAGTGCGCCGGACAACCGGTTGGCGTCGGAGACGGTGCGGGCGGGCAGGCCGGGGAACATGGCCGCGATGCCCGCTCCCAGATGGGACGGTTGAAAGCGATTGAAGCTGTAGCGATCCCGGTAGTAGAGCTGTTCGCGGGTGACGCACATGGCGTGCGCGTTGTTGTTGAACACCACGAAGGTGATGGGCAGGTCGTGTTCGATGGCGGTGTGAATCTCCATGCCGTGCATGAAGAACGAGCCGTCACCTGCGATGACGACGGTGCGGTGCGGGCCGTCGGGCGCGGCGCGGCGGGCGAACGCGGAACCGATACCCGCGCCGAAGGCGTAACCCATTCCGCCCATCCCGAGCGCGACCGTGAAACGTCCGCGCTCGGGTACCCGTAGGTAATGCACCACCGAGGCGCCGGTGTTACCCGCGTCGGCGAAAACATCGGCGCCATCGGGCAGCGCGCGCTGGATGGCCTCGACGACGGTGCGATAGCGCAGGCCGGGGCCCGCGGCTTCGGGGACGGTCATCGCGGTGAGCTCGGCGGAGCGCGCGCTCGTGGTCGGCGTCGCGCCGAGGCCGGTCAGCAGCGTGGTGATGGTTCCAGCGAGATCCGCGCTGGTGGTGTGGGTCGTCGCCAGATAGGGCGGTAGTGCGCCGATGCTGAGTACCGGCAGCTCGGCGAGGGCGGCGTCGAGGCCGGCGCGGGCGGTGACCGGCAGTCGGGTGCCGATCAGCAGGCAGGCGCTCGCCGCCCCCAAAGCCTCGACCAGCTCGGGATGGCCCATGGTGCCCGCGACACCGCAGTAGCCGGGGCCGGTGTTGGAATAGGCATCCTTGGCATCGGGGGCTACGCCGATGGCGGCGTCGAGCGCGGCGACCAGGTCGGCGAGTTCGTCGCGGGCGTTGTCGCGAGCGATCTGATCACCGGCGATGATCACCACCTTTCCGATACGCCGGGCGTCGGCGAGTTCGGCCGCGACGGTGCGCGCGGAGACTCCGGGCGCAAGGGGGGAAATCGAAGAATCTCGGACCGGCGACAAGATCGAAACTTCCGGCATCACCTGCTGCTGAACATCTTTCGGAATCAGCAATACCGCGGGTCCGCCGCCCTCGGCCGCGGCGATCGCCGCCGCGAGCTGGGCGGGTAGCTCGGCCGGGTCGGTCACGCGGGCGCAATACCGGCTCACCGTGGCGAACAGTGCTGCCGCGTCGATGGACTCGGCCAGGCCGCTCGAATCCTGAAATGCGCCGATCCCTTCGAGACCGGTTGGCGCCTGTCCGACCAAGGCCAGTACCGGCACTCGCGAGGTGAACGACTCGGCAAGACCAGCAACGAGATTCATGGCCCCACCACCCGAAGTGGCTGCGACGACCCCCATCCCGCCGGTGCTGCGCGCGTACCCGTCAGCCATCGTGGCCGCGGAGAACTCGTGTTTGGCGACGATTCCGGCAGGCGAACCGCCCGCGTCGAAGATCGCGTCGTACAGGTCCTCGATATTGGCGCCGTCGACGCCGAAGATCTGGGTGATTCCCCGGTCGGCTACCGTTCGTACCAGGTAGTCCACCACTCTGTCCGGCATCGGCCCTCCTTCTCCGCGACGAAATGTGACGCCGCTGCGCACCGCGTCTGCCTGGACTACGAGGCGCGCCGAGGGGGAGTTCAGAGGGTGGGCGAAAACAACCCCTTGTGTGTACGTACACATATACGTATAGTGAGTTCATGCCCAACAAGACGATCTACGTATCCGACGACGATCTCCCGGTGTTCCAGCGGGCTCAGGAGCTCGTCGGCGGCAACCTCTCCAGCACGGTGGTCAGCGCGCTGCGCAGGCTTATCGAGCTGGAAGAAGGCCGCGAGGCCGGCTTCGAGGAGGTCGTCTTGCAGGTGGGTCGCGACGGTGTTCGGCAGGTGCGCTTCCTCGGCTCCCTGCTGGGCGAATGGCGCGACATCGGCGACGGGGAGGTGGTGGACCAGAAGGTCTATCGCAGCCGCAAGGGCAAGCTGGTGCTGCATACGCACATCGCGCGGTGGGAGGACTACCCGACCGGCGAGGCTGCCGGTGACATGAAGGACTGGAAGTACTGGCGCCGGATGTTCGGCATCGGTGACCGGCCTTGGGACTGGGGCGATTACGAATACGAGATCCTCGACGACCTGAAGGCGCTCAAGGGTCGCATCCCCGACAAGCTGTTCCGCAAGGTCGAAGACATCGTCGCGCACCCGCAGATCGAGGAACTCGACATCTAACTCCTCGACCACAACCACACGCCGAACACCCGAACCGCAGCCCCTGGGGGCTGTGTCGATAACTCATGCACATATTCGCAACAATGAATGCAATCTAATGGAAAGGGACGATCATGGTCAACCCGGCCATCACCGCCCGGGGCCTGCACAAGGCATACGGCGACAAAACAGTTCTCGACGGCATCGACATCACCGTCGCCGAGGGCACCGTCTTCTCCCTGCTCGGCCCCAACGGCGCGGGCAAGACCACCACCGTGCAGATCCTCACCACGCTGATCGCCGGCGATGCGGGGGAGTGCGCCGTTGGCGGCCACGATGTGGTGACCGAACGCGGCGCGGTGCGTGAGCTGATCGGCGTCACCGGGCAGTTCGCCGCGGTCGACGAGCTGCTGACCGGCCGGGAGAACCTGCAGATGATGGGCGACCTGAACCATCTACCGCGCCGCGAAACCCGCGCTCTGGCAGTGGAACTGCTGGAACGGTTCGACCTGGTCGAGGCCGCCGACAAGCCCGCGAGCACCTACTCCGGCGGCATGACCCGCAGGCTCGATCTGGCGATGACGCTGGTCGGCAATCCGCGGGTGATCTTCCTCGACGAACCGACCACCGGCCTCGACCCGCGCAGCCGCCGCTCCATCTGGGAGATCATCCGCGGCCTGGTCGACGATCTCGGCGTCACCGTCTTCCTCACCACCCAGTACCTCGAGGAGGCCGACCACCTGGCCGATCGCATCGCCGTACTCGACAACGGCCGGATCGTCGCCGAAGGCACCGCGGCAGAACTGAAGCGACTGATCCCGGGCGGCCACATCCGCATCGACTTCACCGATCAGCCCGACGTGGCGGCCGCCCAGCGCGCGTTCGGCCCGACGGCGAAGGTCGTCGAGGGCACCGACGGGCTGACCCTCGCCGTGCCGAGCGACGGCGGCGTGCGCTCCCTGCGCGCCGTGCTCGACCTGCTCGATACCGAAAACATCGAAGCGGGCGGCATTTCCGTGCACACCCCGAACCTCGACGACGTCTTCCTCACCCTCACCGGCCGCGCCACCATCGAGCAGGAGTCACTGCGATGACCACTTTGACCAAGTCCAAGTCCTACGCCTTCGCCGACACGATGACGATGTTGCGGCGCAACATGATTCACGTCAAGCGCTATCCGAGCATGACGTTCAGCATCATCATCATGCCGATCGTGCTGATGCTCGTGTTCAAGTACGTCTTCGGCGGGGCGCTCGAGAAGTCGTCGGGCGGTAGCTATATCGACTATCTGGCGCCGGGCATGATGTTGCTGTTGCCCGCCTATCTGACGGTGTCGGTAGCGGTCTCGATCGCCACCGACGCGAGCAAGGGGATCGTGAATCGCTTTCGGGTAATGGCGATCTCGCAGTCCTCGGTACTCACCGGGCACGTGCTCGGCGCGCTCATCCAGGCGATGGCGGGTGTTGTCGCGATGACCGCCGTCGCGATGCTGGTCGGCTTCCGGCCGAACGCGAACGTGGTGGAGTGGGTGGGCGCGTTCGGGCTGCTCGCACTGGTGACGTTCGCCTTCACCTGGCTGGCCATCGCGCTCGGCCTGCTCTCGCCGACTCCCGAAAGTGCCAGCAACGCACCATTTCCCATCGTGCTGCTGCCCTTCCTCGGCAGTGGCCTGGTAGCCACCGACACGATGCCGGTCGGGATGCGCCAGTTCGCCGAATACCAGCCCTTCACCCCCATCACCGAGACGCTGCGCGGGCTGCTGATGGGCACCGAGATCGGCGCCAACGGCTGGATCGCGCTGGCTTGGTGCGCGGTGATCGCGGGCGGCGGCTTCCTGTGGTCGAAGTCGATCTTCAGCAAACAAGCGAAGTAGCCTGTCGCGCACACGGTCCGGTCTCCTCGCGGAGGCCGGACCGTTCTGTGTTCAGACCTGGGCGACCAGGACAGTCCGGCCGGAATCGATGGAAGTGATCTCCACCTTGCTGATCGAATCCGGTGGGGCGTCGATGGTGCGATCAACCGTCAACTCGGTGCCGGGGCCCGCCGGCCACTGGTCGAGTTCGAGCCGCTGCTCACCCGCGGTCACCACCAGCCCGTACGTTCGGTTGTAGCCGGAGCCGTAGGCGCTCGGCGCGTAGCGGCAGGTCATTACCAGGCGCGTGCGGTCGCCGTCGCGGACCAGCTTCACCTGCGCGCTCACCGGTGTCTGCTCCACCGCCTGCATCTGCTGCTCCGCGACGATCTGTTCGGTCGAGGTCTCCGAGTTCGCCACGGTGACCGTCACCGGAATCGCGATCGCCACCGCGGCCGCGGCAGCCGCCACCGCGCTCCCGACACTCACCCAGCGCCGCCGCTTCCTGCGCCGTTCGGCGGCCGCGGCCAGAGCCGGGATCAGGTCGGGGACCTGCGGGGCGACCGGATCCGGCGATTCGATCATCGACAGCGCGGTCTCACGGTCGACCAGACCGAGCATGCCCGGCATCCCGGACAGTTCGGCGACCGCCTGCTGGCAGTGCGCGCAATCGAGCAGATGCGTCTCGTATTCGCGCCGCTCGGCGGCACCGAGGGAACCGAGGACATAGGCAGCATCCCAGGTGCTGTACTCGTCGGCGAGGTCGGTCATCGGTTCGTCACCCCCATCTCCTGTAGCGCCAGTCGCATGGCGCGCATGCCGTAATGCAGGCGCGATTTCACCGTTCCCGGTGGGATGCCCAATTCGTCGGCGATCTGGGCCATGCCGAGGCCGCGATAGTAGGCCCGCACGATCACCTCGCGATGATCCGGGCTCAGCGTGCTCAGCGCGTCGGCGACCAGCCAGCCGTCGAGCGCCCGATCCGATTGGTCGGGGCTCACCTGCTCCGGCGGGGTGTCGGTACCGAACTCGCGCCGGTGCCTGGCGCTGCGATGCTCGTCGACCGCGAGATTACGAGCCACGGTGAACAACCATGCGCGCGGGGAGGTTTCGGTCTGTTCCAGGACGGCGGGGCGCTGCCAGGCGCGTAGCAGCGTCTCCTGCACGATGTCCTCGGCCCGGCCGGGATCGCGCACCAGACAGAGGGTGAAACGCCACAGTGCGGGTGCGTGCTCGGCGTAGAGCGCGCGCATCAATTCGTCTCGACCGTCGTTCATCGGCGGCCCTGGTCACTGCTCGTCGTAATTCATCTGTCACTCCTGCTCGTCGAAGGAGTAACGGTGTCAGTTGCGTTCGAGTTCAATCGGGTGTGTCGCCAGCAATGCCAGCGGCAACGGCTGGCGCCGCAGTACCGCGGCCCACAGATCGTGGCGGTCGGTGGCGATCGGGTCCGACGGCAGCGCCGACACCACGATCCAGTCGCCGTTGTCGAGTTCGCCGTCGAGCTGGCCCATCGACCAGCCCGCGTACCCGGCGAAGATCCGGACCTGCTCGATGAGCGGGCCGATCTCGGCGGGGTCGGCGTCCAGATCGACCAGCACCACGCGGCCGTCGACCCGGCGCAGCCCGCGGATCTCGGAAATGTCGACGCCCGCGTGCAGCACCGCCAGGCACAGCGCGGCATCGCGTTTGACCGGACCGCCGATGTAGAGGTCGGTCGGGGTGGCGGCCAGGTTGGCCCAGGCGGGCAGCACATCGACGACCGGGGTCTCGCTCGGCCGGTTCAGCACCACGCCGAGGCTGCCCGCGTCGTTGTGCTCGATCACGTACACCACGGTGCGGCGGAACGTAGGTTCCACCAGGTCGATCGCGGACACCAGCAGGTTGCCCGCGCGGACGCTCATCGCGGGCTGACCGCGCCGCCGGTCGTCACCGTGCCCGTCGCGAGTCCGGCGCTCGTCCGGGTCGTCTCCGCCTGCCACCGAGCCATCATCGCATTGGAGCGGCGATGCGCGCTTCCCGCAGACCGGATCGGAACCGGAATTTCTTCGTGCGCGGACCCGTGGGATCGCCCGGTAGGGTCGCGCTATGCACTTGCCCGAGGTCCTGCTCGACGATAACGACGCCGTGTACGACTACTACCTGCGGCATCAGCAGAACAGATGGAAGGCGCTGGCCTCGTATGCGGTGCTGGCCCGGCGATTCCGGCCGCGCGTGACGTTCGCCGACGGCGCGAAACGGCAGTTGAAGGCGCTGGTCCGCAGTGGGCGGCCGGTGATCTTCGCGATCAACCATCTGTCGACCAGCGACCCGTACACGATCGCGGCGACGGCGTGGCGCTCACCGTTGCGCTCGAAGATCGGGCGGATCCGGGTGCTGGCCAAGGACGAGCTCTTTCTCGATCCCGAGCAGCGTCGCAAGGTGGACATGATGGGCGGGATTCCGGTGTTCCGCGGCAAGGATCACGGGATTCGGGCGGTCAATGCCGCAGGTCAGCGCATGATGGATGTGTGCGCGCAGCGGTTGGCGGCCGGTGATCACCTCGCGATCTTCCCCGAGGGGACCTGCAATGAGGTAGATCACACCAAGGTGCAGGCGGTCGGTAGCGGGATCGGGCATATCGCGTTCCGCGCCGCCAAACTGGATGCCGCGCCCGCGCTGGTCGCCATCGGGATGAACTACGGGAACCGCGACGCTACCGTCGAAACGACCGCGGCCGAGGCGGTGTCCGGGGTCGCGTACTTCCGCGCGCCGATTCTCGAGCTGCCGCAGCGGCCCGCCGACATCGCCAGGCTCGTCAAAGAAGAGCTGCAACTGGCTGTCGACGGGGCCGTCGCGCGCTACTGAGGTAGGCCGAACAGCTCTCTGGCTCGCTGCGGGACGTAGGCGATGTAATCGGGATGGGTGGTGATGAAATGCAGCACCACCGGGCACATCGGCAGCACACTGAAACCTTGGTCGCGGCTGGCGTCGAGTGCGGACTTGACCAGGATGTTCGCCAAGCCGCGGCCTTCGAATCGGGGGTAGATCTCGGTGTGGACCAGCGCGCGTTCGTCACCGGTGTCCTGGTATTCGATGTAGCCGGCGGGTTGACCGTCGGCGGTGAGTTCGAACCGCTCGAGTGCGGTGTTGTTGCGGACCTCGGTCGCCATAGGTCGACGTTACCGTGTTGGTTGGTTTTGGCCCTTATTGTTCGGTGGTCGTTGGGGGAGGACCGGGCGGTGGTAGTCCCAGGCAGGTTTGACGCTGTGTTTATTGGCGCGCTGGCGCGCGCGTGTCCGCGGCCCTGAGGGCCGCCGGTTAGCGCTCGAGACTAGCGCCTTCGGCGCAGCGCTTTCGAGCGCTAACCGGCGACCCGGCCGCGGACCGGCCACTTCGTGGCCGCCGCTCCCCAGGGGTCGCGGGTGCGGGGCTGGGAGTGCGGTCATGGCGGACCTGGGGTGCACGGTGGGGCTGGGAGTGCGGTCATGGCGGACCTGGGGTGCACGGTGGGGCTGGGAGTGCGGTAGGGCTGTGGTCTTCGGGGTGTGGGGTGAGGCTGGGAGTGCGGTAGGGCTGTGGTCTTCGGGGTGTGGGGTGAGGCTGGGAGTGCGGTCGGGCTGCGGACTTCGGGGTTTGCGGTGTGGTTGGGGCGTGTGGTCATGGTGGTCTTGGGGTGCGTGGTGTGGTTGGTGCTGCGTTCGCGTGGCGGATCTGGGTGTGCGGTGTGGCTGGAACTGCGGGGATGCGGGTTTTGGTCTCAGGGCGGAGGATGTCGGGATGACTCGTGGACCGCTCGTTGTGCTTGCACCGGACAAGTTCAAGGGTTCGCTGTCGGCACCTGAGGTTGCTGAGGCGTTGGGGCGGGGGATTGCTCGGCGGGCGCCGGGGGCGCGGGTGCGGTGTGTGCCGGTGGCCGATGGGGGCGATGGGATGGTCGACGCTTTCGTGGCGTCGGGGTGGAAGCGCGTTGAGCTCGCCGCGCCTGGGCCGACGGGGGAGGTTTCGACGGCGGTGTACGCGGTGCGCGGCGATACCGCGGTGGTGGAGTTGGCGGCTGCCGTGGGGCTGGTGAAGTTGCCGGGTGGGCGGCTGGATCCGCTGCGGTCCGACACGTTCGGGTTGGGGGTGGCTATCGCGCACGCGCTCGACGCGGGGGCTCGTGAGATCGTGCTCGGGCTCGGTGGGAGTGCGTCGACCGATGGCGGGGCGGGATTGTTGCGGGCGCTCGGATTGCGGCTGCTCGATCGGGAGGGGCGGGAATTGGCGGGGGTCGGGGATGTGGCCGCGATGCTCGAGCAGGTTGCCTCGGTGGATCGAAGCGGGTTGCATCCGGCGGTCTCCACGGCTGTGTTCACGCTTGCCTGCGATGTGGACAATCCGTTGCTCGGACCTGCCGGTGCGGTGGCGGTGTACGCGCCGCAGAAGGGGGCCAATGCTCGGCAGATGGTGAAACTCGAAGCAGGGCTCACTAATTGGGCTGCCGTGCTGGGTACCGGCTATGCCGAGATCGGTGGAGCGGGTGCGGCGGGTGGTACCGGGTTCGGGGTGCTCGCGGTGCTGGGGGCGCAGGTGCGCAGCGGGATCGATGTGCTGCTCGAGCTGCTGGAATTCACGACGCTGGTCGACGGGGCCACGCTGGTTGTCACCGGTGAGGGCTCGCTGGATCATCAGAGCATGCACGGGAAGGCGCCCGTCGGGGTCGCGGCCGCGGCCAAGAGAGCGGGGGTGCCGGTGGTCGCGGCGGTGGGTCGAACTCTGTTGTCGCCAGGGGAGATTCGAGCCGCGGGGTTCGCCGCTTGCTATCCGCTCAGCGACCTGGAGCCCGATCCCGCGCGCTCGATCATGGCCGCGGCGAACCTGCTCGAGCGAATCGGCGAGCGAATCGCCGTGGAACACTTGCTATGACGCGCTGACACCCACCGCGCGATTCGCCGAGGGCGAAGGCGCTGGGGCGGACGTGCGGGCGGCGGTGCTCAACGCCGCGCGGTGCTCATCGCCCCAGGATTCGAGCGGCTCCAGTGCCAGGCGCAGGGTTTCGCCCAGCTGGGTGAGCGAGTACTCCACCCGCGGCGGGATCTCGGGGAAGATCTCGCGGCGCACCACGCCGGTGCTCTCCAGATGGCGCAGGTTCTCGGCGAGCACCTTCTCGCTCACGCCGTCGAGCAGCCGCCGGATCTGGCCGAACCGCTGCGGCCCGGCGCCGAGCACCCACATCAGGTGCAGCTTCCATTTACCGCCGACAACATCGATAGCCAGGCTCATGCCACACACATCGTGATCTGCGTCACTACTCATCTTCGGCGCACCCTTCTGACCGTATTTCGAACCTCTAGGTAAGCAACCACACCGGAACGTTCGGTCTTCCCGAACGATACCCGCGCGGACACCATGGAAAGCGGCGCCGAACCATCCAATAGCGAGAATCGAAGGGCCACACAATGTCCGAGCAGACCAATCCCCGTTCCGTTTCCGTTCTCGGCCTCGGCCCGATGGGTCAGGCCATGGTCAAGGCCTTCCTCGAAGCAGGCGTCGAGGTGACGGTATGGAATCGCAGCACCGCCAAGGTCGACGCGCTGGTGGCGCTGGGTGCCAAGCGCGCCGACACCGTCGCCGAGGCGCTCGCCGCCAACGAGGTCTCCGTACTCAGCCTGACCCACTACGACGCCATGTACGACGTGCTCGGTCAGGCCGTCGACCAGCTGCCGGGCAAGGTGATCGCCAACCTGTCCTCCGATTCGCCGGACAAGGCGCGAGCAGGCGCGAAGTGGGTCCGTGAGCGCGGCGCCGAATTCCTCTCCGGCGGCGTGATGTCGGCGGGCGACAATATCGTCCATCCGGCGTCCTACATCTTCTACAGCGGCCCGAAAGCCGTATTCGACGCGCACGCCGAACTCCTGCGCCCGCTCAGCCCGCAGGAATACCTGGGCGCCGACGACGGCCTCGCGCAGGTCTTCTACCAGGCACTGTTGACGATTTTCCATCCGTGGCTGCTCGCCTTCGACCAGGCGACCGCGGTGATCGCGAAGTCCGGTCATGACATCGCCCAGTTCGTGCCGTTCGCGATCCGCTCGAGCGAGGCGTTCCCGTTCTTCATGGAGCAGTTCTCCGTGGCGAACCAGGACGGCGGCTGGGCCGACGTGGCGAACCTCAGGATGATGGACGCGGGCGCTCAGCACATCATCGACGCCAGCGAGGAAGTCGGCGTCGACGCGGGGTTCTCGCATCTCGCGCAGTCGTACTGGCGCAAGGCCCTCATCGCCAGCGAATCTTCGGGCAATGCGGTTTCGACCTATGCGTTGATGCGCGGCGAGGCGTCGTGAAATCCGTCGGCGACTGTCCCTGATCCGCGAAAAACCGTCCAGCACAACAGTGCTGGACGGTTTTCATGCGGTCTCGGCGCCCAGTCTCGGGAACGGCTCGGTGGAGAACACCACTTCCACCGCTACCTCGAAATAGGCCGCGAGTCGCAGGGCGAGGTGCAGGCTGGGGCTGTATTCGCCGCGTTCGAGGTAGCCGACGGTTTGGTAGTGCACGCCGAGTGCTTCGGCCAGGTCCCGCCGCGAGATGCCGCGTTCGGCGCGCAACATCGCGATGCGGTTGTAGATGACCTCAGAAGGCACGCTGCATCGCTTTCTCGCGGCGGACGGCCACGCTGGATCCCGACTCGTGGCGGGCCGCACGCCGCAACACGATCGGCGCGAGCAACAACCCGACGATCGACCATACGCCGAGCACCGCGACGGTCTCGAGGTGCCGCCACGACCCGTCGATCTCGATCGCCGCCGCCTCGGCGGGCAGCAGCGCCGAGCGCATGCCGAGGCCGAGCCAGTACATCGGGAAGAGCTGGGCCAGTCCCTGCACCCAGCCGGGGAGTGCGGTGATCGGGTACCAGATGCCGGAGATGGCGATCAGTCCCATCAACGGCAGGGTGAGCAGGAAGATGTCACGGGCGCCGACGATCAACCCGCCGAGGATGGCGCCGATCGGCAGGGTGGCCAGCAGGCCGAGCACGATCACCCAGGCGAGCGTGATCACGGCGCCGCCGGGCGCCGACAAGCCACCGACTATCACGGCACCGATGGCCAGCACCACCACCAGCTGTACGAGTACCGCGCCCGCGTTCGTACCGATCTTGCCGATGAGGTAGCCGAGGATGCCGTTCGGAATCGTCTTGGCGCGCAACAAGGTTCCGTCCTCCCGGTCTAGGGCGAGGACTTCGGCGATCCCGTACAGGCCGTTGAACGCGATGATGCTGCCGAGCAGGCCGGGCACCGCCAGTTCACCGAGAGATAGCTCGGTATCGTGGTAGGAACGGTCGCGCAGGAAGAAGATCGCGATCAGAAACAGTGTGGGAGTGAGGAACTGGCCGATCAGGCCAGTCCCGTTGGTGTACAGCTGCCGCAGTTCGATCCACATCGCGGCCAAGCCACCCCTGACCGCTACCAGCGTGGGATTCATCGCGTGACCTCCTGCAGTGAACGGACGGGTTCGGCATCGGTATCGGATTCGAAACGGCGGACCAGCGCCATGTAGGTGTCCTCGAGCGACGCGCGCTGCACCTCGAGGTCCTCGATCAGTTCACCGTGCTGTTTGAACAGTTCATGGACGTATTTGGTCGACTCGGTCGTCGTATGGACGAAACGCTGACCGTCGCGGGTCCAGCGCACCTCGGCCTCGCCCGCGGTGGCGGCGCTGAGCTCCTCCGGGGAGCCGTCGGCGATGATCCGGCCGCCGGCCAGGATCAGGATCCGATCGGCCAGTTTCGCGGCTTCGTCCAGGTCGTGGGTGGTGAGCAGGACGGTGGTCTCGTCCAGATCGGCCAGTCGATGCACCAGGTCGTGGAAGTCGCGCCGGGCGGCGGGATCGAAGCCGGCCGTCGGTTCGTCCATGAAGAGCAGTTCCGGTCTGCCGACGATGCCGATCGCCACATCGAGTCTGCGTCGCTGGCCCCCCGAGAGGGTGGCGATCTTCGCATCGCGCTGTTCGGTCAGGCCGACCAGCTCGATGAGTTCATCGGTGTCCCAGGGTCTTACGACGCGGTCTGTGGAATACGGCAGGTAGTACCCACCGAGATGGTTGAGCAGTTCGCGCACCCGCCATCTCGCGTGGTCACGCCAGGACTGGAGCACGACGCCGATGCGGGCGCGCCAGAGTTCGTCACCGTGTTCGGGATCGGCCCCCAGCACGTCGACCCGGCCGGCCGACCTCCTGCGGAACCCCTCGAGGATCTCGATCGTGGTGGTTTTGCCCGCGCCGTTGGGTCCGAGCATCACGAGCACTTCGCCGCGCTCGGCCTGAAATGTCACATCGTGCAGGACGTCTGTCTCGTCGTATCGCATCCGTAGTTGCGCGACATCGAGAACGACGTTGTTGTTCGAAGTCATGAGTCCTCCCAGTCATCAACCTTCGATGAAATGTAGCATACGTACTACATTTTATCGCGGCAATACTTCGCCGAAAAGGGGGCACTTCGAAAACCGTGAGCACTGCTCTTGACTTTGAACCACGAGCCGCGCATGATTGTTCTCAACAGAGAGCAGTGCTCACAGTTCAGGAGTGATCAACATGGACAACGCCACCCGCCACCTCCCCCCGACCGGCATCGATCCGATCGTCAACAAGATCGCCAACCTGCTGCCCAAGCTGGGGATCAGCATCATGGGTTCGCGACTGCTGGCCGTGCGCGGCCGCAAGAGCGGTGAATGGCGCACCACCATGGTCAACGTGATGACGGCCGCCGACGGGGAGCGCTACCTGGTCGCGCCGCGTGGGCACGTCCAGTGGGTGCGCAATCTGCGGGTGGCAGGCGACGGCGAACTGCGCCTCGGCCGCAAAACCGAACAGTTCAGTGCCACCGAGGTCGTCGACGCCGACAAGGTACCGCTGCTTCGGCTGTACCTGGAGAAGTGGGGCTGGGAGGTCGGCAAGTTCTTCGACGGCGTCACCAAGGACGCGACCGATGCCGAATTGGTCGCTATCGCACCGGGTTTCCCCGTTTTCCGACTCTCCTAGTGCTTGCTCAAGAACTCGATGGCGGCGGCATAGCCATGGATTCCCAGCCCCGCGACAACCGCGGTGGCGATCGGGGAGACGAACGAGTGGTGCCGGAACTCCTCGCGCGCGTGCACATTACTGATGTGCACCTCGACGATCGGCACCTCCGGGATCACCAGGGCGTCGCGCAGCGCGACCGAGGTGTGCGTGAGGCCGCCGGGGTTGATGACGATGGCCGATACCTCACCGCGGGCCTGCTGGATTCGATCGATCAGCGCGCCTTCGTGATTGGACTGGAACGCGACGATCTTGCGGCCGAATCGGGTGGCGGTTTGTTCGCACAGCGCGACGACATCGTCGAGGGTGTCGGCGCCGTAGATCTCGGGCTGACGGGTACCGAGCATGTTGAGGTTCGGGCCGTTGATTATCAGGATCGGACCAGTGGTCTGCTCGGTTTGCATGCAGGCCACTGTATCTAGGTGTACCCGCCACGGGTCGTATGGTGGCTGTGTTTTTGGAGCGCTGGCGCGCTCGAGCGGGCCCCTGGGGGGCCCTGATCTTCCCTCCCTCCGGGCACTCCTTCGTCGCACCCTCCGGTCAGTCCAGATCAGGGCGGGGCCCTTTGGGTAGAGACTTACAGGGCTGTACCCGTTCCGGTGGGGGTGGCGATTACAAGCCCGTTGGTCCCTCTGAGCGCAGGTCGTCGACCTTGCGCATGGCTTCGCGGAGTTCGGCCAGCCAGGTTTCGGCGTGTTTGCCCGCGAGTTTGACCGTCCAGGCCAGGGCGTCGGCGCGGGAGCGGGCTACGCCGGCGTCGATGAGGGTGTCGAGGACCTGGCGTTCGGGCTGGCGTAGGCGGGTCATCACGGGGACGGCCAAGTGGGTGAACAGGATCCGTTCGCCGTCTACTCGCACACCCCAGGCGACGCTGCGGCCGTAACGGCGCTGGGCCTCGTCGGCGATCTGCATGCGGGCCGGGCGGGTCGACTCGCGGAAGCGGGCGAGTGCGCCTTCTTTGGTGGCTGTTGGGGTGCTCGCGTCGCCGGGGACGGGCAGTTCGCCGACCACGACGATCTCGTCGCGGTCGATCTCGATCTCCACCGGTCCGGTGAACCAGTCGGCGGGCAATCGTCCGGCGAACCAGTCGGGGGCGTCGGCGGGATCGGGGAGGTCGGCTTGCTGCCAACCGCCGGGTCGGCCGAATCCGCGTTCGCGTCGGTCGTTCCGCATGGAAATCACCTGCTGTCTCTGTTGCGCACTTTGCGTTGATTACAAGATTACGCCGATACCGGTGCAGTGGATTCCGCTCTGCGTGAACAGGTGCGTACCGGCCCGGCGAGGTCGACGCCGTGGCGGTTGGAGGTAGCCGGCCTGGGTACCCTCGCGTTGAATCGCCGGACAAATGCGAGATCCGCACCAGCTGGCGCGGCTGTCGGTACGGTTGACACTGCAGTTGTTGCCGCTTACTGGGCGAGGTTGGAAAACGGACCCTCATTCGGGCGAGATTTCCGGCACAATCGAAGCGTCGAGGTCGGGCAGTGGCCCGACTTACCGGGGCATTGGAGACGGGTCAACTTCCGGTACGGTGGATTTGTTACCGGAGTGGCAAGAGTGAAGAGTGGGCGATATGGATGTGTGGGGATCCCGCCGCTTTCGCGTCCGGGGCGCAATGGCGATCGCGGGG
The DNA here is from genome assembly GCF_042720495.1 of Nocardia sp. NPDC058480. Lineage (NCBI taxonomy): Bacteria > Bacillati > Actinomycetota > Actinomycetes > Mycobacteriales > Nocardiaceae > Nocardia > Nocardia sp. NPDC058480. Next base: position 498,942 of record NZ_JBHXMN010000003.1, read on the forward strand.
GTTGCGACCCTCGCCATCACACTGTGCTCGTGCGGAGTGGGTGGGAAGACGAGCGAGTCGGAGACGGTGGTCCAGCGGTTCACCGAGCTCCTCGATGCGCAGGACTACGGCAAGGCCGCCGACCTGACCTCGTACCCCGCTGCCGCATCGGCAACCATGAAGCAAATCTTCGAGGGCATGCAATCGGGCACCGTCGACTACGAGGCCTCACAGGTTATCGACCTCGACAAGCAGTCGGCGATCTTCAGCATGGAGGTCGCCTGGAATTTCGGCGAGAAGAAGGACTGGACCTACACACTGCAGGGCACCGTCCGCAAGCTCGCCATCGGCTGGCGGATCTCCTGGGAGCCCGCGGTGGTGATGCCGTATCTGGAGAACGATCGCACCGTCAAGCTCGTGCGTACGACCGCGAACCCACCGCCGAAGGTTGTCGACCTGCCGGGTGAGGCGCTGATGACCGAGCAGACACTCAACGTCATCAAGATCGACCCGAGCCGCACCGGCGATCTCGTCGGCACCACCAACGCGCTCGCCGATGCCATCGAACCGGTCGCGTCGCTCATCACCGGGCCATCGCTGATGCAGCAGCTGGCGGGCTCACAGGGCAAGCCGATCGTCGCGGTGAACCTGCGTGAGGGCGATTTCGCGATCTTGGAACCGCAGATGGCCAAGGTGCCGGGCGTGGTGATGGAGAAGCAGACCAAACTGATCTCCGCCGACCGGCGCACGCGCTCGCCGATGCTCGACGCGCTGCACGAGGTATGGCAGGACAGCCTCGACGCGACGTCGGGCTGGGGTGTGCAGATCTTCGAGGCCGACGGCAGGTTCGTCAAGCAGGTGGCCGGATATCAGGGGCCTGCCGGGCCGGATATCGCCGCGACGCTGGATCAGCGACTGCAGCGTGCCGCCGAGTCCGCGGTGGTGAGCGTGGGGACCGCGGCCACTGTCGTGGCCATCCAGCCCTCGACCGGCGCGGTCGTCGCGGTGGCGCAGAACTCCTACGCGACCGCGAAGGGCCCGGTCGCCTTCACCGGGCTGTTCCCGGCGGGCGGCACGATGGAGCTGTTCCGCGCCGTCGCCGCGGCGACCAAGAACAAGCCGCCGCAGGAAGTCACGGTGCAGGAAGCGGCCGAGGCGGCCACCGCGCTCGGCGTCGGCGTCGACTTCAAGGTGGCCGGGCTCGACGAGGTGACCGGGCGGATCAGCGCGCCCGGCCGCAGCACCGAACAGGTGCGCCAAGGCGCGGGTGCCGATGCGGTGCAGGTCAGCCCCTTCGGCATGGCCATCGCGGCCGCCGCGATCTCGCGTGGCTCGGTGGTGCCGCCGATGATCGTGGCAGGAAACCCGGGCACCACCGATACGCCCGTTCCCGCGCTGCCTCAGCCCGCGGTCGACCGGTTGCGCGGAATGATGAACGAGGGCATCGGCAAGCCGGAAACCGCTGCGCTGCGTGGATTCCGCGATATCACCGCGTTCGCCGCGACCGGCGACACCGACGGTTGGCTGCTGGCGACGATGGGCGATCTGGTCTTCGCGGTGCACATCGCCGACGTCGACAGTAGTGACGCCACTTCACGACTCGCGGCCGTCTTGCTGAAATCGCTGGCCACGCCGGAGCCGTAGGCCGGCGAGTTACCCATGTACTCACTGGTCAGTGGGTGTAATGCTGGACTCGCAGTCGATCTTGACCGGTTACGCTACCTCGGTGAAGAGATACGCGCCGTTCGGAATCGATGCCCTGTTGGTGATCGTTTTCTGCGCGATCGGCAGGCGCAGCCATGATTCGGCTGTCATCGCCGGTCTTCTGAAAACGGTGTGGCCCTTCGGGTTAGGGCTGATATTCGGCTGGGTGTTAGCGGTGCTCGTCGCGCGGAATACGAGGTTCGACGCCACGGCGTTGTGGCCGGCCGGAATCCTGATCTGGGCCAGTACCCTCGTCGGCGGAATGGTCTTGCGTGCCATCAGCGGCCAGGGTGTCGCCCTGAGTTTCATGATCGTCGCGGCCAGTGTGCTCGCGCTGTTCCTGCTGGGTTGGCGGGCGGCCATTCGCGCACTGCGGTGATCAGATTCGTCGTTGCTGCTTGAATTCCTGTTCGTATTCTTCGTCGTCGGCCTGGGGCGTGCGGAACAGGAACGCGAAGACGATCCAGCCGACGACGGCGACCAGAATGAAGCTGACCAGCCGGTAGACGAACGCGGCCGCGACGGCTTGCGAGGCGGGCAACCCCGCGCCCACAGTGAGACCGTAGATCAGCGTCGCGTCCACGTAGACGATGCCGCCCGGCGCGAACGGAATGGACCCCACCGCCTTGCCCGCCGCGAACGCGATGAGCAGCCCGGACAACTTGGGATCGGCACCGACCGCGAAACAGGCGGCGCCGAGACACGCCACGTCGGCGAACCGGTGCAGCAGCGCCCACACCCCGACGAGCGCCGCGTCCTTCTTCCCCAGATCGACCGACTCGAGCTGCGCCCGGATCTCGGCCAGGTTGGCGATGCCGTGATCGGCGGGCTTCTTACGCAACCGGTTGACCAGCCCGAGCACCCGCCGCAGCATGGCCTCCAGCGTGCCGGGATGGCGGGCGAGATAGTTGCCGATGAACACGACCAGGCCGAGCACCACCAGCGAGACGACGAATTTGAACCCGATCCCTTGCCCGACCAGCGCGGCGCCGCCGATCCCGATCAGTGCCAGCCCGGCGGCGGCGACCACACCCGAGAAGACCAGCTGCCAGGAGGCGACGATCGGGCTCGCGCCCCAGCGCCGGGTCTGGCGGTAGGTGAACGCGGTGGAGAAGACCTGGCCCGCGGGCAGCGTCAGCGACATCGCGGTCGCGCCGTAGACCACCGAAACCGATTTCCCCTGGCTGACGTCCACCCCACCCGCGTGCAGCAGTTGCTTCTGCACGCGTCCGAATCCGCTCATCGACATCGCCTGCAAGACGATGCACAGCAACAGCCAACCCCAGTGGATCTCGGTGAGCGTGCGCCAGGATTCGTGCAGGCGGGGCCACAGATACACGCCTTCGCCGACGAGCAGCGCGAGGACCACCGCGCCGAGCACCCACTTGACCCACCCGAACCGGCGGCGGCGCTCGGCCGGTGCGCCTGTTAGGTCGCCGTCGGCCGTCACGGTCTCAGCCTAATGATCACAGTCGGTCTCTGACCGTCCGCAGACTGCGCACGGCCGGAGCGAAGGCGGAGGTACGCCTAACGAACGGATCTGTTCTCCCTCGTCCTCGCGCGGCGCGGCGATCGCGGACTTCGGCCAGGCCAGGCGGGTTTTTCTGCGTCTGCCGCGCAACTGGACCTCGTCTCCGGTTATCCAATGTTCCTGCTCGCTTTCGTCGGCGAAGTAGAGCGCGCTGCCCGAAGCGAGAACGCGGCCGGGATGATCTTTGGCCAATTCGGTGAGCCGCGACGCCTCGTTGACGGGGTCGCCGATCACGGTGTATTCGAAACGGTTTGCGGCACCGATGTTTCCGGCGACCGCCAGGCCCGCCGAGACGCCGATGCCGATGTCGAGGCTGGTCACCTCGCGCAGTGCCTCGCGCAGATCGCGGGCCGCCGCGAGTGCGGCGCTCGGTGCGTCGGGGCGATCCAGCGGGGCGCCGAAGATGGCCAGCGCCGCGTCGCCGACGAACTTGTTGACGAACCCGTGGTGGCTGTCGATCACGTCGACCACCACCCGGAAGAACTCGTTGAGCAGGCTGACCACCTCGGTCGGCGGGCGTTCGGCCGCGGCGGCGGTCGAGCCGACCATGTCCACGAACAGCACGGCCACGAATCGGGTCTCACCGCCCAGTTCGGTGCCGTAGTCCAGTGCCCGTTGCGCCACGTCCTCGCCCACGTGCTGGCCGAACAGTTCCTGCAGCTTGCGCCGCTTGGCCGCCTCGTCCATCATCCGGTTGAAGCCGACCTGCAACAGTCCGATCTCGCTGCCGTCGTAGACCTCGACCTGCACATCCCGCGAGCCGGCCTGCACCCTGTTGATGGCTTGGGACAGCTGACGCACCGGGTCGGAGATCGACGAACCGGTCAGCATCGACAGCGCCAGCGCCTGCAGGATCACCACGCCACACAGCAACAGGATGGAGATCGCCAGGGACTTCGCCGAGAACTTCACATCCGAGGAGATCTGGGTGACGCACAGCAGCACGATCGCGATGGTCGGCGCGAAGGTGCCCATGCCCCAGGTCATCGCCATGCGCGTGCCGACACCGGGGGTCAGCGTGTGGTCGAAGGTGCCCTCGGTCAGCGCCTCGGCGGCGACCGGGCGCAGGATGCGTTCGCCGAGCATGTAGGTGAAGCCGAACACAATGGTGGCGGCCATGCATTCGGTGACGATCACCGCGCCTGCCAGCTGGGGTGATTCGTTGATGATCAGCGCTGCCAGGATCCCGCCGCCGATGATCCACAGCACCAGGTGCACGATCGACTGCCGCAGCGGCACGTGCAGCGCCGCCATCTGCTCGCGTCTGCTCGGCGGCCCGCCGCGCATCTGCCAGCGCATCACCGGCCGCAGCATGAGTGCGGCGGCGGTGATGCTCAGCACCGCGGCGACACCGAAAACGAGCAGCGGCGCGAGCAGACCGGTCTGGCGCACCCCACCCGGATCGCCCTCGGGAACCGGCAGGCCGTATTGGATGAACGCCCACACCAGCACCGCGCCGAAGGCATTGGCCAACAGCACCGACGTCAGATACAGCGGCCAGCGCGTTCGCATGGTCTGTTTGACCGCTTCCAGGGGCGCCGACACGACCACCAATCTAGCGTTCGGACCGATAGGCTCTGTCGGGTGACCGACCAGAAGGTAATTTCGGGGCCCACGTCATCGTCGTGGAGCTCCGATGCCGAGGCAGTTCATCCCCTGGTCCGTAAAGCCGCGGCATGGAGCTGGCGGCTGCTGATCATCTTCGGCGCGTTGCTCGCGGTGGGGATGCTCGTGCAGAGGTTCGCCACGGTGGTGATCCCGCTGGCCATCGCGTTGCTCGCCGCCGCGCTGCTCGCGCCCCTGGTCGACTGGATGCAGCGGGTGGGAATCCCGCGCTCGCTCGGCGTGTTCGTCGCGCTGCTCGGGTCGATCGGGCTGCTCGCGGGGGTGTTGACCTTTGTCGTCGAACAGTTCGTCGACGGTGTGCCCGGACTGTCCAACGAGGTCACCAACAGCGTGCACAAGGTGCAGGACTGGTTGATCAACGGTCCGCCGCACCTGAGCGATCAGCAGATCCGCAGCGCGGGCGACACCATCGTGCGCACCATTCAGGACAATCGCGAGAGCCTCACCAGCGGTGCGCTGACCACCGCCACCGCCATCGGCCATATTCTCACCGGCGCGTTCCTGATCCTGTTCATCCTCATCTTCTTCCTCTACGGCGGAGATCAGATCTGGAACTTCATCACCCGGATCATCCCCACCGCGCACCGCGAAAAGGTCCGCACCGCTGGCGAATTGGGCTTCGGCACGTTGGTCGGGTTCGTGCGCGCCACCGTGGTGGTGGCTGCGGTCGACGCGATCGGGATAGGAGCCGGGCTGGCGATTCTGCATGTGCCACTCGCTCTGCCGCTGGCCTCGCTGGTGTTCATCAGTGCGTTCATCCCGATCATCGGCGCGTTCTTCGCCGGGTTCGTCGCGGTGTTCATCGCGCTTGTCACCAAGGGGCCGGTGACCGCGCTGATCGTGCTCGGCATCATCATCGCGGTGATGCAGCTGGAAGGCCATGTGCTGCAACCGCTGCTGCTCGGCCGGGCCGTGAGCATCCATCCGCTGGCCGTGGTGCTGGCCATCACCGCCGGTTTGGTCGTGGGCGGGATCGCGGGAGCGCTGCTCGCGGTGCCGTTGATCGCGGTGGGCAACACCGCGATTCGGTACCTGCTCGCCGACAGCCCGGCGGAGGCCTTCGGCGAATTGGTCGCCACCGAGGAACGAAAACGGTTCACCGCCGAGCCCGACAAACCGGAGCCCCCAGGCCGTTTCGACGTGGCGAAACGGCTGCGCAAGGAAGAAGCCGAGTCCGGCGATGCGGACCCACACAGCTGAGCTGAGCTCGGCCGATGCCGCGACCGCGCCGCTGTGGCGGGCCGCGCAGGCGTTTCGGCTGGTCACGCTGCTGTATGCGATCGGGCAGCAGATCGCTTCGGTGTCGTATTACGAGCATCCGCGCCTGAGCTGGATGCTGATCGCGGTGATGGCGATCTGGTCGGGCAGCTCGGCGCTGCTGCTGTCGCAGTGGTATTTCCCCGAGGCGACCGGGCAGATCCGCGGCTGGGTGGTGTTCGGCGATCAGGTGGTGACGATCGCGCTGATCGCCTCGACTCGGCTTGTCGCGGACTACGATTGGTATCACGGGCATCAGACCTTGCCGACCACGTTGTGGATCGCGAACTCGGTGATCTCGATGGCGATTCTGCGCGGTCCGGTCGCGGGTGTTGTCGCGGGACTGGCGATGTCGGCTGTCGTGGTGACCGTGCGCGATCAGTGGGGACAGGACGTGTGGGGCGATGCGACCGCGCCGGTACTCGTTTCGGTGGGGTTGGCGCTCGGGCTGGCGGCCAACACCGCCAGGCGGGCGCAAGGACAGCTCGAGCGGGCGTTGCGGATCACGGCGGCGGCGCAGGAGCGGGAGCGGTTGGCTCGCGAGGTGCACGACGGGGTGTTGCAGGTGCTCGCGTTCATCAAGCGGCGCGGTGGCGAGATAGGCGGGCCCGCACAGGAACTCGCGCAGCGAGCGGGGGAGCAGGAGGTGGCGTTGCGGGTGCTGTTGTCCGAGCAGGCGGAGCTGCCCGATTCCGGTTCGGGGGAAGTGGATCTGCGACCGCTGCTCACCGCGCGCGCTACGCCGAAGGTGTCGGTGGCCACGCCGGGCGATCCGGTGCTCGTCGGACGGGTGGTCGCGCACGAGATCGCGGCGGCGGTGACCACCGCGCTGTCGAATGTCGCGCTGCATGCCGGGACCGACGCGAAAGCCTATGTGCTGCTGGAAGACACCGGCGATGTGCTGGTGGTGAGTGTGCGTGACGACGGTGTCGGGATCGCGGCGGGGCGCCTGCGAGCGGCCGAAGCCGAAGGGCGGATGGGGGTTTCGCGGTCGATCGTCGGCCGGATCGAGGCGCTCGGCGGTAGTGCCGAGTTGCTGGCCGAAGGTGAGGACCTGGGTACCGAGTGGGAATTCCGGATTCCGCGCCACCCGGCGCGCTGAGAAGAGGAGCAGGGCGATGCCGGTCATTACGGTGATGGTGGTCGACGATCATCCGATGTGGCGTGAGGGAGTCTCGCGCGATCTCGCCGAAGCCGGTTTCGAGGTGCTGGCCACCGCTGACGGCGTCGGGACGGCTGCTCGGCGCGCCGCGGCCGTGCAGCCGGCTGTGGTCTTGATGGATATGCAACTCACCGACGGCAACGGGGCCGCGGCGACCGCGGAGGTGTTGCGGGTTTCGCCGCACAGTCGGGTGCTGGTGCTGTCGGCTTCGGCCGAGCGCGACGATGTGCTCGACGCGATCAAGGCCGGGGCCAGCGGGTATCTCGTGAAGAGCGCTTCAGTCACCGAGTTGATCGACGCTGTCAAGGCTACTGCCGCAGGTCAGCCGGTGTTCACGCCCGGGTTGGCCGGGTTGGTACTCGGGGAGTATCGGCGGATGGCGACCGCGCCGGCAGCCGCTGATCAGCCGCATCGGCCGTCGTTGACCGAGCGGGAGACGGAGGTCTTGCGGATGGTGGCCAAGGGATTGTCGGCCAAACAGATCGCTACCCGGTTGAATCTCTCGCATCGGACGGTGGAGAACCATGTGCAGGCCACGTTGCGCAAGTTGCAGCTTGCCAATCGGGTGGAGCTCACGCGCTATGCGATCGAGCAGGGTCTGGAGTAGTCGTAGTGATTAGGGGTTTGCCCTGATGTGCTCGAGGTGAGTGTCTGGTTACCCTCGATGGTATGGGCGGTCCTGAATCCCTCTTCGTACCCGGCGCCGCGACGGCTGGTCCCGTCGGCGACCGTGAGCTGCGTGTTTCCGATGCCGAACGTGAACACGTCGGCCAGTTGCTACAGCGTGCCGTCGGGCTCGGCATGCTCTCGCTCGGGGAGTTCACCGAGCGGATGGACACCGCGCTGGCCGCCAAGACTCGTGGTGAACTCAACGCCGTGCTGGTCGACCTGCCCGGGATGCGGGTGGCGGGTACGCCGCAGCCCGCCGCGATGCCGCGCCCACGACACGTCCCGGTCCCGCCCGGCGGGTCCAATCCGAGTGCGATCCGTAGTCGGCTGTCGGGGGTTCATCGACGGGGACCGTGGCAGGTGCCGCCGGTGCTGCATCTCAACAACCTGATGTCCGGGGTGACCTTGGACTTCACCGAGGCGGTCATGCAGACGCAGATCGTCGAGATTCAGGTCGACGATTACTGCACGAGTTTGACGTTGCTTGTTCCGGCGGCGGCGACCGTCGACCTCAACGGTCTGGATTTGGTGGGGTCTTCGGCCAATAACAAGGTCCGCACTGGGCCGCCGATCGGACCGTTGCATCTTGTTGTGCACGGTCGGATTCGGTTCGGGTCGGTGACGGCGAAGTATCCGTTGATGGTTCAGTGGAGACGGTTCCTGGGTTCGTAGGGGCACATCCGGCTCGGGCTCGGCAGGCGGCTGCTCGGGGTGCGGTTCGAATTCGGGTAGGAACAGTGGGCAGGGCAGGGGTTTCTACTCATGTTCGGCGTTCCTCGCGCGCCGACTATTGGGTTATGAGTACTGGTATCGATCCCGCGCTGGTTGCGCGGCTCTCGGGTGAGTTCACCGCGCTCGGCGCCCGTATGGGGCAGCTGGGGGGCGATCTGGACGTGCTGTCCGCGCAGCTGCGGGCGGAGGTGTCGCCTGTCGCGGGTGCGGCCCACGATGCTGGCGGCGCGCACAGTGTTGCGAGACAGGCAGTTCCGGGTGCGGCTCCTGGGTATGTAGGTCCGGCTGGTGGCCCGGCGGAATGGCAGGCGGGTGTGCGGCACGGCGTGCCGATGGGTGCCGCGCCGTACGCGCCGAGTGGAGTGCCTGCGAATTGGGTGGGTCCGGCCGGGACGCACGGTGGCCGTGCTGCGCCGTACGGGTCGGGAGGGGTCCCGACGAATTGGATGGGTCCGACTCGGCCGCATGCTGGGCGTGCAGTGCCGTACGGGCAGGTAGGGCAGGCGACCCGGCCTGGTGCTGCGGGGTGGGTTGCGGGGCGTGGCGGGCAAGTTGGGCCGACGCGGGAGGCTCGGGTGCCGTGGTGGCAGCGGGAAGGGGTGATTTCTCGGGTGCTGGCGGTGGCCGGGGTCGGGGTGACCTTGGTCGGGGTGTTGATGCTTTTGGTGTTGGCCGCGCAGGCGGGGTTCTTCGGTCCGGGGGCGAGAGTTGTTGCCGGAGCTGGACTGTCGGTGGTGTTGGTTGGACTCGGCTGGCGGGTATTCGGGCGGCCGGGTGGTCGCGTTGGTGGAATTGCCTTGGTGGCCACCGGTATTGCCGGGTTGTATCTGGATGTTGTCGCGGTCACCGGGTATTACCGGTGGATTCCAGGTGGAGTCGGGCTCGCGGTGGCACTTGTGGTGGCGTTGGCCGGGGTGGGGATCGCGGTGCGGTGGCAGTCTCAGCCGTTGGCGGTGGGGGTGGTGTTGGGAGCGGCGGTGTTGTCACCGGCGTTGACCACCGAATTGATGTTGCTCGGGTTCTTGGTGGTGTTGCAGGCCGCGGGGGTTCCGGTGCAGATGCGCAGGGATTGGCCGGTGCTGCACGTGGCGCGCACCTTGCCGGTGGTGCTCGCCGTGCTGGGGATGGTGGTACTCAGCGGGATCGAGGGGGCGATCTCCGGCTCGGAGGCGCAGCAGCGACAAGGGCTGCTGGTTGCGGCGATCGCGTGTGCGGTGGTTGGGCTGGTAGGTGCGCTGCTCGCGGTGCGGCGCAGGTCAGGCGACATCACCGCGAGCATCACGCTCGCGCTGACCGCGCTGCCGGTGCTCGCCGCCGCCGTGCTGTTCGACCGCGTGGTGAGCGCTTCGATCACCGCGGTGCTGGCCACTGTGCTGCTCGGCCTCGCGGCCACCGCGCTGATGCCGCGTCTTTCGGCTGAGATCCATAGGCACGCGCAGTCGCCGGCGGGCGCCGCGAATGCCGCGACAGTTCCCGGTCCCGCGAATGCCGCGACAGTTCCCGGTCCCGCGAATGCCGCGACAGTTCCCGGTCCCGCGAATGCCGCGACAGTTCCCGGCCCCGCGCGTGCCGCGGTAGTTCCGGGTCCCGTAGGTTCAGGGCTTGCCGGACCGTTGCGGATTGCGCGGCACACAGCGCTGGTGGCGGGATTGACCGGAGCCGTCGCTCTGTTGCAGACCTGCACCATCGCAGCGGGCGGTCACCCTCGACTGCTCCCGACTCTGTTGTTCGCAGTGGGCCTCGCGTTTCTCGCGGTTGCCGCGGCGACTCGCACGCGGGTGGCCGCTGGGCTCGGAATCGCCTTCGCATTGCTTGGCGGGCTGGTGATGCTGGCGATCGCCACACCGGAAACGCTTGCACTGCAACGACTTGCCGACGACAAACTCGATGTCTCGACGGCGGTGGCCGCCGTGGTCGGGCTTGGCGTGGCGGCGATGGTGGCGTGGACTGTGCCGCGATTGCGACGGTGCGACGATCCCGCGCTTGTCACCGGTGTATGGATCACGGTGAGCATCGCCGGGCTGTACTCCGTGCTGGTCGCTGCGGTGTCGCTCGGCGTGTCCCTAGGCGGCGCGGACGGTTTCATTATCGGCCACAGCCTGGCGACCATCGTGTGGATGGTCGCGGCGACCGGCTCGCTGTTCTACGGTCTGCGCCGACTGTCGAGTTCGCCCGCAGTCGCGAAAGTCTGCCTGGTCTCCGGCCTGCTGGTCGCGGCGGCCGCACTGGCGAAACTGTTCCTATTCGACCTCGCGACCCTGTCCGGCCTGATCCGCGTCACGGCCTTCCTGGCGGTCGGAATCCTGTTGCTACTCACCGGAACCCGCTACGCCCGCGCCTTCGCCGACGCCACACCCCCGCGTCAGACCCCTTGAGAAACCGCAAACCCGACCCGGCCCGCAAACCTGATGTGCACGCTACTGAACTCCGTGCACAGCCTGGGCCGGGACAACATCCGTCCACCGGCGAAACCCGATGCTCCCGAACTCTCAGTCGTCCTCGCGTCGACGCAGAAGCTCGTTCACGCTGACAGTCCGGCCCTCGTTGCCGGAATGGCGACCCTCGTCCGCAGGTGTACCGCGGCGAGACGAGCGCAACTGAGCCATCCAGTTCTCGATCTCATTGCGGGTATCCGCCTGGGGTTCGCCGGATTCCGGTGCGGTGGAATCGGTTTCGACCGAGGCCGACGGGGCCGATTCGGCAGGCTCCGAGGGCGAGGCGGCGGGGGTCGGGACGGCGGTGAAACCGGAAGGCGCCTGCCACTGACCCGGGGTACCGGCCTGGTCGGTCGGTACCCCGTCGGCAGCTTCCCGACGCGGTGTTGCCAGTGAATCCGGCTGCCGGGGCGAAGGCGCAGTGTCGCGCTCGACCTCGGTGAATCCCGGTGGCGCCACCTGCGGACGCACCACGCCTGCCGGGCGAGTCGAATCCGGCTGGGCACCGGATGGATTCGACGCGTCGGAGAAATCGGCCGGGTGATCGACGGCGGGACGTGCGTTGTCCGCCGAGGAGGGCGTGACCGGCGAGAACCGCGGTCCGCTGTCCTGGTCGGGCGTGTTGAAACCGCGTGGCGTGCCGGGGCCCGTCATGCCGTTGTTCCACGGGGTGCTCGGCTGCGGTTCGACGGGCACCGCAGTGCCGAAAACGCTCTGCGGCGGGATCGGCGAATCGGGTGGCGTCTGCGCGCGATCCGCACTGCCAGGGTAGGACTCGGCACGATGCGTGCCGGGCGCCGCCGAGAGGTCATGGCTCGGTGACTCGAATCCCTGCGGGCTCGAATCCGTATCGCGCACTGTGGGATCGGCTTGGCCGGACGGATGGCTCGGCTCGGCCGGGGTGCCCGAATCGGGTGCAGGAGAGTCGGGCGCAACCGGCCTGAGATTCGACGCGGTCACAGGGCTGAATCCGTTGAAGGCTCCACTCGACGGGGTGTCGCCCGCGCGCGGTGCCGGTGTCGCCGCACTCGGCGGCGGCGTATTGACCATCCTCGGTGCCGCCGGTGGCACGATCCCGCGGGCAGGCGGGGTCACCATGCTCGGCCTGGCCGGGGGGACGATACTCGGCCGTGGCGGCAAATCCGCTGGGGGCGTACCGAATCCGGCGCCATCGCCGGTCTCGTTGGGCGTCGACACCCGAGGTGCCGGCGGCGTCTCGCCGATCACCCCGGGTGTGTACCCCGTGGGCGGCTGCACCCGCGCGGAGCCACGCGGCGCGACGCCGGTGACGATGCCGGGCAGATCGAGGCCGGACCCACTGTCGACCGGAGGCCGGGAAATCGAAGGACCACTGGGGGTTTCGGCGACACCGAAGTCGGCGTCCGGCGAACTGGTGTCGGCGGATCCGAAGCGGGAATCGTGGCCGAAGCTCGGTCCGGTGACGCCGGTTTCGCTTGGCGCGCCGGTGTCGCCGAACGATGAGCTGCCGCTGGGCGAATCGGCGGTGCGGTTCGTTGGGCCCAGCCCGTTGGTGGGGCGAGTGGCGCCGCCGGGACCGGTTTCGGGATCGCCGAGGTCGGTGAGGGGTGCGGGGGGCGTGCCGAAGCTCGGCCCCGAATAACCACGGTCTTCGTCCGCGGACGTATCGGGGGTCGAATCACCGTGTCCCTGAGTGGGATCCGGAGTATTCGGCTTCATGATCGGGAGAACCTGGGTCGGCTCGCCGGACACGTACTCCGGCAGGTCGAGACCGGAGTCCTCCTGCTTCGCCGCGTCTTCCTGATCGGCTTTCGCGGGTGTACCCGGCTTGACCACCGGCAATTCCCGCGTCGGCTCACCCGAGGACAACATCGAGGCGCGCGGGCGCGTCGGATCGGGTGACATCGGCTGGCGCGCACGTGCGGGCTCGGCGGATTCGGCATCGGTGATCTTGTCGATGCGCTGGGTCGGGGCCTCGGCCTCGATCTCGGCGACCGTGCGCGGCCTGCGGGGGGTTCGGGCCAGCTTGGAGTCGGGGACCACCGTCATCTGCATGGTCGGCGGGTCGGTGATCGGGGTGGTCTTCACCAGGTCGACCACGCCACCGTGTTCCGGGCGCTCGTCGTCGAGGATGGGTTCGCCGAGGCCGATCTTCTCCTGGATGCGCTTCATCCACTTCGGCGCCCACCAGCAGTCGTCGCCGAGCAGCTTCATGATCGCGGGGACCAGCAGCATGCGCAGGATGGTGGCATCGATGAACAGCGCCGCGATCATGCCGTAGGCGATGTACTGCATCATCACCATGTCGGAGAATGCGAACGCGCCGGTCACCACAAGCAGGATCAGGGCGGCGGCGGTGATGATGCGGCCGGTCTGGGCGGTGCCGATCCGCACGGCTTCGGTGGTCGACGCACCTTGGGCCCGTGCTTCCACCATGCGGGAGAGCAGGAAGACCTCATAGTCGGTCGACAAGCCGTAGATGATCGCGATGATCAGCATCAAGACCGGTGCGCTGATCGGCTGTGGCGTGAAGTTCAGGAGGGTTGCGCCGTTGCCGTCGACAAAGATCCACGTGAGGATGCCCAGCGTCGACCCGAGACCGAGCGCGCTCATCAACGCGGCCTTGATCGGCAGTACCAGCGAACCGAACGTCAGGAACATCAGGATCGTGGTGGTGACCAGGACGATCAGGATCATCCACGGCATCAGTTCCAGCAGCGTGTCGATGCTGTCGGCCATGAGTGCGGGCTGACCGGTGACATACATCGTGACGCCGTCGGGTATTTCGATCGCGCGCAGGTAGTCGATGGTCGGTTCGGCGTTGTTGGTGGGATCGACCAGGGTCGCCGAGGTGCGGAACACCTCGGGGTTGGTCGGCGACTTGACCGGCACTTCGAACGGGCCGACCAGTCCGGGAGCCTGGTTGGCTTCCTTCCAGACCTTGCCGATCGCATTGGTGTTGTCCGAGACGAAGACCAGCTGGATCGGGTCGGTCTTCTTCAGTGGGAAGACCTCATAGAAGTGCTCGAGCGCGGAACGAGTCTCGTTGTCCGGCGGGAGGTACTTCTCGTTGATGCCACCGAACGCCAGATCCTTGACCGGGATGATCAGCAACAGCAGACCGATGGTGATCGGGATGGCGATCTTGAGTGGGTGCCGCATGACCCAGCGGGTCGTGTTGCCCCAGAAGCCGTTCTCGACCTGCTCGGCGGTCTTGGTCTTGCGGAACCACTTGAGACCGAGCATGTCGACGCGCGGGCCTAGGATGCTCAGCATCGCGGGCAGGATCGTGACCGCGGTCAGTGCCGCCAGCGAGACGGCGGCGAGAGTGCCGTAGGCGACCGAGCGCAGGAATCCTTGCGGGAAGATCAGGATGCCGCCGATGCTGGCGATGATCATCGTCGCGGAGAACACCACTGTTCGTCCAGCGGTCATCACCGATCGCCGGACGGCGGCGCGCGTGGAGTAGCCCTCGGCTAATTCCTCACGGAAGCGGCTGACGATGAACAGGCCGTAGTCGATCGCGAGGCCGAGACCGATCATCGAGACGACAGCGGTGACGAAGAAGTTGACTTCGACGAAGTTGGTCAACACCATGACGATGCCGGTGGCGCCGATGACCGTCAAACCGCCGATGATCAGCGGCAACGCGGCAGCGACGATGCCGCCGAAGATGAAGAACAGCAGGATCGCCACCGCGGGGAGGGCCAGCACTTCCATCCGCTTGACGTCGTGGTCCATGGTGTCGGTCAGGGTGACCGCGATGGGCTGCAGGCCCGAGACCTCGACATCGACGCCGGGAATGTCGAAGACGCCTTGCACGGCACGGTAATTGGCCATCATGACCGTGTCGTTGTCACCGGCGATCGCGATGGAGGCGAACGCGTGCTTTTTGTCCTTTGACCCGAACGCCGACGGCACGGCGGGCGCGTCGCCCACCTTCCAATAGGCGCCGTTGATCTTGCCGATCTGATCGGGATGTTCGGCCAGGAGCGTCGTCAGGCTGCCGACGACCTTCTGCGCGAACTCCGGATCATCGACTGTTTTGCCCTCTGGGGCGTTGTACATGACGATCACGTCGGCCTGGTGGTCGCGCCCATAGGACCCGTCGGCGATCTGCGCACCCTGCACCGACTCCGAGCCCGGATCGAACCAGCCGCTCTGAGATAGCCGAGGGCCGAGCCCCATGCCGTAGGCACCCAGCGCCAACATCGCCCCACCGACAACAACGATGACGGCGAAGCGGAACCGATAGACCAGATCGCCCCAGCGGGTGAACACTTAAGCGACTCCTTGACCAGGGCGAGAAGTGAGTAGTGCCGACAGCGGCCGGAAAGGCTGCAGCCAGGCACCCTCGTCGGGCAGCGACTCGAGACTCACCCGCGGCAGCGGTTCCCGGAATACTCCCGGGATGTCCTCGAGGTCGACGAACCCGAGGGTATCCGAAGTGACGGCCCAACTCGCGTGCTCACGGAATCCGAGTACCTGAGCTGGGATTCCCTTGGCCGCGATGGCCTCCAGTGGTTCACGGAACGCCTGACCGTCGGCCGAGGCGACCATGATTCCGGCTAACCCACCGTCGCGTTGACGGGCCGCGATGTGCGCGAGCATGTCGGCATCGACATCGGAGTCTTCGTCGATCTTGGGCTTGGCGAACACCGCGAAACCGACGTTGCGCAGCGCTTCCACCCAGGGGCGGACCACGTCGGCGGTGCCGGGCGCGATATTGGTGAAGACGGTGGCCTCGGCCTCGATGCGTCCCTTGGAGGCGACCGAGATCTCAGCGGTGCGGGCAAGCAACCAGCGGCCGAGCGCGTCGAAACGGGGGCGATAGGCGGCGGTGGGACGTCCACCGAGGATGGCGCCGAGCCCCATGTCGAGGTTCGGCGCGTCCCAGACCAACAGGACACGTCGAACATCGGAACCGCTCAACGCCTCGGAACCGGAGCCTGCCTGGGCGGGCACCGGCATCTCGGGGGCGATCTCACTCACGCTCATCTGTCGATCTTCCCCCATATGAACTCGTTGATGGCGCTACCGGCGCGTAGGCCTTTGCCTTCGAACTTGGTGACGGGCCGTTCGAAGCCGATCGGCGCGGTAGTGCGGTTGGCGGCGCTGTCGCCACCGGTGGTGTCGTTCAGGCCGGTGAACAGCGGTTCCTTGGAGCCTACTTCGAGAATATGCTCGGCGTAATCCGCGTGGTCGGTGGCCACGTGTAGCACGCCGCCCGGCTTGAGTCTGCTGGCGATCAGGGCGAAGGTCGGCGCCTGGAGCAGCCTGCGCTTGTGGTGGCGGGCCTTCGGCCACGGGTCGGGGAAGAACACCCGAACGCCGATCAGCGACTCCGGGGCAACCATGTTCTCGAGTACGTCGACGGCGTCGCCGCGCAGCAATCGGATGTTCTCGATCTGTTCGCGCTCGATCTGCTGAACCAGCTGGGCCAGACCCGGCTGATACACCTCGATGCCGATCAGATTCAGGTGCGGTTCGGCCTTGGCCATGGCGGCCGTCGCGGTGCCGGTGCCGGTGCCGATCTCGATCACCAGGGGCGCCTCGCGCCCGAACCAGGCGTCGGCATCGACGGGATCGTTGGACACATTGCGCCCGATCACCGGCCACGTCTGGTCCCATGAGGCCTGCTGGTTCGGCGTCAGCGCGCCCCGCCGCGTGCGGAAGCTCGTGACGCGCGGGTACAGCCGGGAGCCGGTGAGCGAGCGTCGGCCCGCGTCGTTCGGCATCTCCGACAGCTTGTGGCTGGTCGGCTCGGCGTGGTCGGCGGCGTCGTTCACGTCGACCATTGTCCAGCATGCGCGCAGTTGCGTCGCAGGCGAGTTCGTGCGACCGCTGATCCGCCCAGGTCGGCAGAAGGTTCGCCCGGCCCCGGCTCGGCGCGGATCTGACACAATGCCCTCCGAAAAGGGGGTGTGCGCAATGCCGACAGTCACCGAATTCGCACAGACACGGCCCGCGGACCAGCTCGACGAGCTGATCGCGGTTCTCAGTGCAGGTCGCGGGGGTGATCCGGGGATCGCCGAACAGCTCGCGGACGCTGCCGCGCGCCGTCGTCGTCCGCTGCACATCCAGATCACGGGGCGCGCGCTCAGCGGGCGGACCACCGTGCTGGCCGCGCTGGCGTTGTTGTCGGCGCAGGAGACCGCGCCGGTCGATCAACCCGAGCTGCCCGACCCGGTGCTCGACGGCGATCTGGTCATCTATGTACTGGCCGGTGCGCCGCAGGCCGCCGACTATCGCCTGCTCGCCACCGTGCCGCCGGGTCGTGGTGTGGTGGTGCTCAACAAGGCCGACGCGGTGGGCGCGCGCTGGGGCGAGGCCGTGGCCGCCGCGCAGCGGCACGCGCAGGAACTGCAGCTGCCGATCGTGCCGATCGTCGCCTCGGTCGCCGCCCGGACCAGGGCGGGAGCGGTTGGCGCCGACGATCTGAGCGACCTGCGCAGGCTCGCGGTCGGGCCTGATGTGCCCTCGGTGCTGGCGGCCGATCTGTTCATCGGCAGCGGTTCCGACCAGGAGGCGCGCAGGCGACTGATCGCCAACTGGGATCTCTACGGCGTGGACTGCGCGCTGTCGGCCCTGCGCGCCGACCCCGATCTGCCCGCGTCGGCGATCATCCAGATCCTGCACTCCGCGAGCGGGATCGATCCGCTGCACAAGCTGGTCCACCGCCGGTATGAGCAGGTGGAAGCGGTGCGTGGCGGCGAACTGCTCGACGAGCTGACCCGGCTGGCCGCCCGCGCGGTCCCCGGCGACGGTGGCCGCGCCCGCGAGCTGATCGAGCACTATCTCGCCGGTGACGAAGCGCTCTGGGCCGGATTGTGCGCCGGATTGGCCTGCCCGCAGGTATCGCACCTGGCCGCCGGCTACCCGTCACCCGCGCCCGGCGACGCCGACGAAGCGCTCGCCCGCGCCACCCGCTGGCGTGCCGTCGTGTCCAGCGACATGCCCCCCGCCGCCCGGCGCGCCGCGCTGCGCGTCCACAACGGCTATGTCAGAGCCTGGGAGCGGATGTCCAGTGCAGGCCTCTGAGGTCCCGCCCGATCAAGGATCGCCCGACGATCCGGCCGCCCTGCCCTCGGCGGTGGACGCGGTGATCGACCGGTGGAACCCACAGGGTGGCGCGCTGCTGCGGGCGATGGCCGAGGCGGGCGAGGGCACCAGCATCACCTTCTACGCACCCGACGACGCCAACACCACGCTCCTTCGCACCGAACTCGCTCGCTTCGAACCCCGTATCGAGCTGACCGACCCGGCCGCGCTCACCCCCGAAAACCACCCGGCCGCTGCCCTGATCCTCTTCGACGCGGGCAGTGTCCTCGGCGCCGACATGTTCGCCCTGATCGACCGCCTCCGCGCCGCCGACCTGCGAATCCTGCTCGCCATGAACGGCTTTCACGCCTATCAGTACTGGCGCGTGACCCGCAGCCGCAACCTCGACCTGCTCGCCGCCCGTGGCATCACCGATCTCGACATCGTCGCCGTCTCGGCCCGCATGGCGGTGGCGGCCCGCAACGCCGACGACTCCGCCCTGCTCGACCGCTCCGGCGTGGCCGGCCTGCACGCGATCCTCACCGCGGCTACCGCCAGGGGCCCCTCCGATGGTGCCAAGCGCCGAACCGCCGTCCGTACCCGCGTGCTCGCGGACACCAGGACCAGGATCGACGAGCAGATCACCGCTCTGCGCTCTGGCACCGACACCGCCAGAATCAGAGAGGAACGCATCGGATTGGTCGCCGAGCGCGACGGCGGCCGCCAGAGCGGCCTCGCCGCCGTGCGCAGCCAGATCCAGCTCGCCCGCGTCGATCTGACCACCGAGATCGGCGCGATGGTGCGGGCGCTGCACGCCCGTTCCCGCGCCGAGCTCGACCGTTGTGACCGCGCCGAACTGCGCGCCTACCCGCAGCGCCTGCAGCAGGCAGCGGGTGAACTGTCGGTCGCGGTCGACGCCGTGATCGACGAGCGGGTGATCGAGGCTGCCCGCCGGATCGGCACCGCCGCGCCGACCACCCGTCGCCGAGATCCGGCCCCGCGGGTCGGCCCCGATCCGGACAAGAGACATCGTGGTGTCGAAGATCACCTCATGATCGCGCTCGGCGCGTCGGCTGGTGTCGGCCTCGGCCGGTTGATCGTGGCGCCGCTGTCGCTGGTCCCGACGCTCGACGTGGCGAGCGTCCCGGTGACGCTGCTGCTCGGCGCGGGCGCGGCCGCCTGGGTCGTGCGCGCCCGCGGCCAGCTCGCCGAACGCAATCACCTGGCCCAGTGGGTCTCCGAGGCGCTGGTGAATATCAAAGCCCAGCTCGAACAGCGTGTCGCCGGGGTGCTCGTTGACATCGAGGCTGAGCTGGCCGAGCACGTGGTGCGGGAATCGACCGCGCGGGCGGTGGCCGTGGACCGGCGTGTCACCGAGCTCGACGCGCTCGCGCGCAGGCTCGTCGCGGAGCGTCCCGCGCAGCTGATCGCGTGCGAGCGTGACATCGCCACGCTCGATCAACTGTGACCGTGGGATTGACCGATACACCTGTGGGTACCTGTTAGGGAGCCCGATGCCGTATCGGTCGTCATATCGCGTTAACCTTGAGGCAGGAACCTGGGCGTCCGCTCTTGCCAGTCGATGCGCGGCCACCGTCCGTGTACGGCCTTCCTCAGCCGTCTATCGGGGTTGTGCGACGGTTGGTCACTGCGGACGCCTTACCCGCCCAGGTGGCGATCGATGGATCGAACAACCGCCCATCTCAGGAGAGTTTTCATGACCTCAGCGACCATTCCTGGTCTTCGTGGATCCGACGGCAAGGCGCCGACCGAGCACAGTGAACTGCTCGCCTGGGTACAGGAAGTCGCAGAGCTCACCCAGCCCGCTCGCGTGGTCTGGGCCGACGGCTCCGACGCGGAATGGGATCGCCTGACCACCCAGCTGGTCGAGGCAGGCACCTTCAAGCAGCTCGACGAGAAGAAGAAGCCCAACTCCTTCCTCGCGCTGTCCGATCCCTCCGATGTGGCCCGCGTCGAATCGCGCACCTACATCTGTTCGGCCACCGAGGCCGAAGCCGGTCCGACCAACAACTGGGTCGACCCCGCCGAGATGCGCGCCACCATGACCGAGCTGTACCGCGGCTCGATGAAGGGCCGCACCATGTACGTGGTGCCGTTCTGCATGGGCCCGCTCGGCGCCGAGGACCCCAAGCTGGGCGTGGAGATCACCGACTCCGAGTACGTGGTCGTCTCGATGCGCGTGATGACCCGCATGGGTGCCGCCGCGCTGGACAAGCTGGGCACCGACCGCCCGTTCGTGAAGGCGCTGCACTCCGTCGGCGCGCCGCTCGCCGATGGCCAGGCCGACGTGCCGTGGCCGTGCAGCGACACCAAGTACATCACCCACTTCCCCGAGGACCGCGAGATCTGGTCCTTCGGTTCGGGCTACGGCGGCAACGCGCTGCTCGGCAAGAAGTGCTACTCGCTGCGCATCGCCTCGGCGATGGCCCACGACGAGGGCTGGCTGGCCGAGCACATGCTGATCCTCAAGCTGATCTCGCCCGAGAACAAGAACTACTACGTCGCCGCCGCGTTCCCGAGCGCCTGTGGCAAGACCAACCTCGCGATGATCCAGCCGACCATCCCCGGCTGGCGCGCGGAGACCCTGGGCGACGACATCGCCTGGATGCGTTTCGGCAAGGACGGTCAGCTCTACGCCGTGAACCCGGAGTTCGGCTTCTTCGGCGTCGCGCCGGGCACCAACAACAGCTCCAACCCCAACGCGATGGCCACCATCGACGCGGGCAACACCGTCTACACCAACGTCGCCCTGACCGACGACAACGATGTGTGGTGGGAGGGTCTCGAAGGCGACCCGCAGCACCTGATCGACTGGAAGGGCAACGACTGGACCCCCGAGTCCGAGGGTCACGCCGCGCACCCGAACTCGCGCTACTGCACCCCGATGTCGCAGTGCCCGATCCTGGCGCCCGAGTGGGACGACCCGCAGGGCGTGCCGATCTCGGCCATCCTGTTCGGCGGTCGCCGCAAGACCACCGTCCCGCTGGTGACCGAGTCGTTCGGCTGGGAGCACGGCGTGTTCATGGGCGCCACGATGGGCTCCGAGCAGACCGCCGCCGCCGAGGGCAAGGTCGGCACCGTGCGCCGCGACCCGATGGCGATGCTGCCGTTCCTCGGCTACCACGTGGGCGACTACCTCAACCACTGGATCGACCTCGGTAAGAACGCCGACTCGAACAAGCTGCCGAAGATCTTCTACGTCAACTGGTTCCGTCGTGGCGACGACGGCCGCTTCCTGTGGCCCGGATTCGGTGAGAACTCCCGCGTGCTGGAGTGGATCGTCGGCCGCATCGAGGGCCGCTCGGGCGCCACTGCCACCGCGGTCGGCAACGTGCCGACGGCTGCCGATCTCGACCTGGACGGCCTCGACGTGGTCGCCGCCGACGTCGACGAGGCGCTCGCGGTGAACGCCGACGAGTGGCGCAAGGAGATCCCGTCGATCGAGGAGTGGTTCGAGTTCGTCGGCGACAAGCTGCCCTCGGGCGTGCGTGACGAGTTCGAGGCACTCAAGGAGCGCCTCGGCTGATCTCCCCCGAAACAACAGAACCGCCCGTACCGTTTCGGTACGGGCGGTTCTGTTCGTCCACAGTTCGTCGGACGATTTCCTAGGACTCTTTCTGGGTACATCTGTCGGTGTCAGAGAGTCGCTGGTGGCGTCAGCGGTGATGTCGCCTATATTCGCTCTCGAGCTGAAACCCCTGCGAGACTCCTGTACCGCCCACGCGGTCAACGACGAGATCGACGCTGAGAGGTGGTTTGACGCATGACCGATCTGGTGACCGGATCCGAGTCCGACACCTATTCGAGCACGCCCCTGCAACGCGTGGCGGGCCGCCTGGAGCAGGTCCTGCCCCCGGGCTGGCGGGTCGAGGTCGTCGACCTACCTGCCCGGGGTGAGGTAGCCGCGCAGCCGGTACTCCGGGTCCATATGCCGGAGAACTAGGAAGAGGGCTACTCGGCGGTCCACCCCATGGGCATGAGGACGGACTTCTGCTCGCAGAACGCGTCGAGGCCTTCCGGGCCGTTCTCGCGGCCGATACCCGAGTTCTTGTAGCCACCGAACGGTGCGGTCGGGTCGAAGGCGTACCAGTTGATCGCGAAGGTGCCGGTGCGGATCCGGGCCGCCACCTCGACGCCGTGCTCGATATCGGTGGTCCACACCGAACCGGCGAGACCGTATTCGGAGTCGTTGGCGATGGCGATGGCCTCGTCCTCGGTCTCGTACGGGATCACCGAGAGCACCGGGCCGAAGATCTCCTCCTGGGCGATCGTGCTCGAGTTGTCGACGTCGGCGAAGATCGTCGGCTCCACGAACCAGCCGCGATCGACGCCCTCTGGCCTGCCGCCGCCGAGCACCAGTCGCGCGCCCTCGGCCTTGCCCTTGGCGATGTAGCTCTCCACGCGGTCGCGCTGCTTTTCGCTGATCAGCGGGCCGAGCACGGTCGCAGGATCGGTCGGGTCGCCGGTCTGCATGGTCTTCACGTGCGCGACCAACGCCTCGACGATCTCGTCATAGCGACTGCGCGGCGCGAGAATTCGCGTCTGCGCGACGCAGCCCTGCCCACTGTTCATCAGCCCGGAGAACGCGAGCACGGGAATGCTCGCGGCCAGGTCGACATCGGGCAGCACGATCGCGGCCGACTTGCCGCCGAGCTCCAGCGAAACCGTCTTGAGCTGCTCACCGGCCAGCGCGGCCAGCTTCCGGCCGACCGGAGTGCTGCCGGTGAAGGTCACCTTGTCGACGCCGGGGTGCCCGGCGAGGTACTCGCTGGCCTCGGCTTCGGCGGGCAGCACCGAGAGCACGCCGTCGGGCAGGCCCGCCTCGGTGAAGATGTCGGCGATGAGGTTCGCCGACAACGGAGTCAGCGGCGATGGCTTGAGTACCACGGTGCAGCCGGCCAGCAACGCGGGTCCGAGCTTGTTCACGGCGAGGAACATCGGGACATTCCAGGCGGTGATCGCGGCAACCACACCGCGCGGTTCCCGTGAGACACGCGAGGTTCCGAACAGGCCGACCCGAGTCTCGTTCCAGGCGAACGTCTTCGCGAGTTCGGCCAGCGCGTCAAGAGCCGCGACGGCGGGAATCTGGTTGAACGTCAAGGCCGCTAACGCAGGCGCGCCCATCTCCGCGGTGAGCGCGGCGACCAATTCCGGCGAACGCTGCTCGATCAGCCGGGCAACCTTGGTGAGTACCTCGGCTCGTTCCAGTGGGGGCGTCGATGGCCACGGCCCGCTGTCGAACGCGTCGCGCGCCGCGGCGACGGCCGCGTCGACATCGGCGTTCGTTACCGCGGGCACGCTGCCTACGGTCTCCTCCGTTGCCGGGGAGACCACAGAAATGCGGTCACTACCGGCGGGGGTGGTCCACTTCCCGCCGATGAACAGACTGTCGTAGTGCATGAGAACACGTTACAGTTTTGCGGGCGAATTGTCTGCAACCTGTTCTAATTCGCTGCGGCGCAACGACTGTGAACACCGCGAATTCCAACCTGTCGGTTCGCTTTTCGGGGAAACGCACTATTGCGTTCCGGTGGTGAAAAGGGGATGCTTTAGCTACTGATCAGCTCGCTCGATTCATTCCGACATAACAGCGAATTGGGGAGACCGACTCATGGCTGTGCAAGTGATCGGCCGATCGTTGATGACCAGCGACCAGACCGACCATCAAGCGAAAAGTGTGGGTAGTGGCGGATGGGTTGTCTCATTCCTGCCAGGCCGCACGCTCACGATCGAGCAGGCGACTGCCGCTATCCAGGCCGCTGAGGCGGTCGCGATGGTAGGCGCGCTGGCTGATCAGGTCGGCCTGACCACGTTGGAGACCGTAGGCCTGGCGATTCAGGAATCGCCGTGGGTCAGGGTGTTGCCCGAGCCGATGCGGAGGTCGCGGCGCTTGAGCTGGCTGGCGTGATCACGCTTTGGTTGCCACCACTACCAGGTTGCTGACCAGTAGCTCACGGATCACCGGAACTCGGACGAGCCACCAGGCCCAGCGCGGGTGATAACGCGGAAAAATAGTCCGCACGTCAGCTGAAGTCGTTGCCGCCCAGTGCAACCCATCCGCCGCCGTCACCGCGAACAGTGATCGGCCGAACCTGTTCTTCGGTTCGTATCCGTGCTTGCGCCGGTATCGGCGGGCCGCGAACTCGCCACCGAGGTAATGCCACAGGCCGGTTTCGTGACCACCGAAAGGTCCGTGCCACACCGTGTACGAGTACACGATGAGGCCGCCGGGCTTGGTCACCCGCACCATCTCGTCCGCCATCAGCCACGGCTGCGGCACGTGCTCGGCGACGTTGGAGGAGAAGCAGACGTCGAAGGCGTTGTCGCGGAAAGGCAATGCCATCCCCGACCCGCGCACCGAACCCGACACCCGCAGCCCGGCCGCGTGCATCTCCGACGGGTCCGGCTCCACCGACACGTAGCGCGCGCCCACCGCGGTGAACTCGTCGGCGAAGTAGCCGGGGCCGCCGCCGACGTCGAGGACCACGGTGCCGGTGAGGTCGCGGCCGGTGATGTCGGCGTAGAAGTCGCCGATCAGCTCGGCGCTGTCGGTGGCGATGCCGCCGTAGAAGCGGGCCGGGTCGGACTGCTCGAAGCGGAAGCTGGTGAGCAGGCGCAGCGAGCGGCGCAGGGTGGCGCGGCGCGCGAACCTGGATCGGTCGCGTCGCGCGACGGGCTGCTCGGTTCTCGGCTGGGTGGCGGTCGACACGGGCAGCAGTGTATTTGCAGACCAGTCGTGCGCGGCGGGTGGTGGGAGGTTCGGTGGGCGGGTTCAGGGCTGCAGGGCGGCGGACGACGGGCGGGCGGTGTCGGTCATGATGGAATCGGGACGATCGGCGTGGCGCCGGAAATCGTCGGAGTTTAACGGTGCGGCGGCGGCGAGCCTAGCCCGCGCTTACCCGTTCCCGGGCGCTGGCCGGGCACTGTGGAAACCGGCCGGCACGGCGTACCGGAGCGGCCCGCGGGCGACCGGCACTGCCACCCCGCACCCGCCCGCCGCCAGCGCCGTCCGCCGACCCGGCGTACAATGCGCGACGCGGCATCACGCCGTCCGAATCACGACGTTTCCCCACCATGTACAAACCAAGCCGCGACGACGTGCGTCGC